>JAIQGA010000009.1 GCA_020072925.1 Terriglobia bacterium
GGCTACGATGGTTTTGTCGATGGAGGCACCATGTTTTCTCGAATCGTCGGCATGCTTGGCTTCCTGGCGATCTTCCTCGGAGCTTCGTTGACCCCTATGTTCGCTCAGTCTTTTTCCGATCTAACGGCAACCATGAGGGGTTTTCAGGAGAGCCGTGTTCTCCTTACTGCGGTTGAACTGGACATCTTCACCGCAGTGGGAACGGGTGCCACAGCGGCGCAGGTGTCAAAGAAACTGGGAACCAATCCTCGCGCCACCGAGACTCTGCTCAACGCGGTCGTTTCCCTGGGCGCGCTGAGAAAAGAAGCCGGAACGTTCTTCAACACCCCCGAAACCGCACGTTATCTTGTGGCGGGATCTCGGGACTACGCCCGCCCGGCACTCATGCACACGGTGAATATGTTCGACTCTTGGGCTACCCTGACTGACTGCGTGCGTACCGGCACTGCGGTAAAGCCACCAGGGGTGAGCCGGCAGGATCAGCAGTGGACAGAGAGCTTCATTGCTGCCATGCACAGCGCGGCCGAGGGAACCGCTGCGCAGGTCGTCCGTGCCGTGGAGGTGCAGGGTGTATGTCGTCTGCTCGATATTGGGGGAGGATCGGGGGCCTATTCCATCGCGTTTGCGAAGGAGAGTCCCAGCCTGCGCGCCGAAGTCCTCGATCTGGCATCCGTCGTCCCGATTGCACAGAAACATATCGATGAAGCCGGTGTCGCGAACCAAGTCAGCACGCGAATCGGGGACCTGACCGTCGATGAGTTCGGCAAGGATTACGACCTGATCCTGCTGTCTGCCATCTGCCACATGCTGGATCCGGAACAAAACCTGGATTTGTTCCGCCGGTGCTACCGGGCGCTCGCTCCGGGAGGACGAATCGTGATTCGCGACTTCATCCTCGAGCCGGACAAGACGGCGCCGAAATGGGTAGCTCTGTTCGCGATCAACATGCTGGTTGGCACTAAAGGCGGATCAACATACACCGAAGCTGAGTACAAATCCTGGCTCACAGGCGCGGGATTTCAAGGTTTCACGCGGATTGACCCGACCGGCGATCTCATAGTGGCTAGGCGGTAGTAGCTGAAACACTCACCTCGTGCACAGCAAGACCCCAGTCGGACTGACCGAGATCCTGCACGACCACAGATGAGAGAGTTCAGTTACGCAGCCGCATGCTGTGATGTAAACTCTCATCGCCTCCGGCACAAGAAGCGGTCAACTCAAGAGGAATGCGGCCATGGACGCAATTGAGGTGTTGAAGACGCGGCGTTCTGTGCGCGCCTACAAGCGCGAACCTGTCCCCAAAAAGGTCATCGAAGACATAGTTGACTGCGGACGCCTTGCGCCCACGGCGGTTAACATCCAGCCTTGGGAGTTCGTGGTCGTGACAGACCCCCAGGCGCTGCGCCGCATTGCCAAGGCCACCGACTACGGGGGATTCATTGCCGACGCCCCGGTATGCGTCGTTGTCATGTGCCGGGACACGAAGTATTACCTCGAAGACGGCAGTGCCGCCACTGAGAATATCCTGCTGGCTGCCCGTGCGCACGGCTTGGGCTCGTGCTGGGTCGCCGGGGATAAAAAGCCTTATGCGGCGGAAATCTGCCGCTTGGTGGGAGCGCCTCAAGGCTACAAGTTGGTCAGCCTGATTCCCATCGGCTATCCCGCAGAAAGCCCGCAAAAGGCCAAGCGGCTCCTGTCAGATGTTCTACACTGGGAAAAGTACTGAACCGGATTCCCATTGCTGACGTGGGCGGTCATGTCGGTATTTCGTACGGTGGATGAATTCGGGCACTGGGACCGAGCAGTACACCTGCAGTCCTGCAGGTCAATTGTTCAGTTATCGATCCCTTGATACTTCCCCCATGGATAACGTCGGCCCAGATTCCGTAAATCGACTTATCAGTCGGCTGAATTCAAATCAAGAATGCAAAACATTTTTTGCTGGCGACAGTCATCTCATGACATTTCAATACGTTAGCGACGCGAGGGGTTTAACCCCTACGAATTAGCATCCGCTTTTTCTTCTGCGACATATGAGTTTCCATGTCAAAGTCACCTCAGTTCACTTGATGCAACAAACGGTTGGCGTATCCAGGTAGCGGTGCCGGCCAGGACCGCCTGCAGGACTGCACGGCCGAGTGGCTGTAGTCAAACCGAAAATATCAAACTGATTTTGGTTGCTGATATGTATCCCGTGATGTTTCAAAATGTTAGCAGGATCTGAGTGCGCCCCAACGTTTTCTGTAAGCGTTGTTTTCGATAGAGGCAAAGTCTCATGGGCGAGATTCAGCCGATAGCACCGCGATTCCGTCAAGCCGTATGACAATTGTACTCCAGCTGTACTCCGGTGTAGGGAGGTTGCGGGAAGAATCGCTGGTAGGCACTTTCCGCCATTTCCGCCGCGAGGTGGCCCCCGAGCATCAGCACGCAGGTGGAGGCAACCGGGCGTGCAGTCCTGCAGGACTGCAGGAGCACCTCGCAAAAACGCAGCGTGTGAGCGCCCTTCCCCCCCCGGGCACCGAGCCAGCTTTTCAAACCCCCAGCCTGCTATACATCCCACGATGACCGCGGCCGGGGACTACTGGACGTTTGCTGATTCGTGCCTGCCAGGTCGACAACGTCAGCTTCGGGGTCGACGATGACGGAGGGGCGCCAGTGGGAAGTCGTATGTTGAGTACATGGGGTGGAAGGTTGGCCAAAGTGGCCACCGAGCACTACAAATAGCCATTCAATCCAGCACAGCTAATGTTCAAAGTTGGCGAGCCTCCGTAACGATGTTAGTCCCTGTCTTGCCAAAGGGCTACGCAATAGATACCAAGCCGGTTCGTCACCAAGAAGCAAAAAGCGGCTTTTTGCAAGCCTTACAAGCCGTCGAGGGGGCAGTCGGGGCTGGCAAGAAAGACTTCAAAGAAGCGGATTTCGATTGGCATTGGGGGAAGATTCAGACCGCCCATCTTTGTGTTGCGAAACAGTCTTTCCGGGAGGCCAGGCTCAGAATTGGGTTCAGCCTGGTCACTATCTCCTTTCACGTCAACCGATTAGCAAGCTGGCGTACAGATCCTCCAGCACTCATCAAGCTAGGTGTGTCTCAACGCCATCTGAAGTGTCGCGCAAATGGCGAAATTCGCGGCTGTAACATTTGGACGGTCCAAAGCGCCTTCGCTCGAGGTAAGAGTGAAAAGAAATCTGAGACTCCTTCACGAAGCAGGTTGGAATTTAGAAGGACCTCCGCCCCATCTTGGCCTAACGAACGGTATCCTTCGTTGACGTGCCGATGCTTGGTAGGCGGCCCCTCGATCGGTAGACAGCTTTCCTTGCTGCTTCCGGGGACTTTCCTTCTTGGTCCTGAAATTCTCTGCACTCTTCCTTTCGTTGGACCTTTTCGATCCGGTAGGCGGTGACCTTCAGTACCTCAGCTCGCGGAATCCGGATCAGCCCGTCATCGCCACGCTGGCCACGAATCCTTTCTTGACGGATTAGCCTGTATAGCGTGTCCTTGCTCACCTGGAGTTGGAACGCTGCCTCGGGAACCATGTAGCTTTCCGTTGTTCTATCGTAGGTGGGTTGGAATTCGGGTCCGTCTGCGCCGGGAAGCCGGCGGAGTATCTTCTTGACGTACATACGGAATCCGTGAGGGTGTTCAGGAAAGGAAAAGTGCTTTAACATGTGCGCGCAAGCAAGCTCGACAACCTGCTTAGGCGTGAGATCGCATTTCCTCGCTGCCCATTTGATGCTTGTCCCAAAGTTTTTTCGCAGGTAGGTTTCGAATTCTCGTGTGAGGCGCTCGTCCACATCGATCACCACGAGTTGGGCCATCGCAATCAGAAGCTGCGCCCTGAGGTCTGCGCTAGGGCACTCCTCGTTCCAGTATATGCCTCGGCTCCTAGGCACTGACCCAGTCTGCCAAGTGATGTCCCGAACGCTCGAATCCCCGCTTAGATCAACCACGGGATCATCAAGACGATCGGGGTCAAGGTATCCGCCTAAGGCTCGCCGGAAGGATCGGACTTTACTTTTGTCAACGCCCGAGCCCTCCTGCTCCACCCGCACAAAGATCACGCGCTCAGCCGCGGAGACCGGTAAGACGAGCAGCGGGTTCACAGCATTACCGGCCGCGTTCTGGGGATCGCCCTTGCTGTAACGAGGGGGCACTCGCGCGTATTTGAAACGAACTTCAAGGCAGTGAGGGGACTTGGCGTTGAGATTCGGAACAATGCGGACTTCGGCCCAATATGTCTCGGCGACGACTTCTCCTAACAAATCGTGGAAAGGTCTGCTAGCAGCCCTGGGCCTACTCGCCCCAGAGGCGTCCAAGATGATCGGCTCTGGTTTGTCCGCATCGCCGTCAGTCAAAAGTTGATGGAGGACACCCCACTCATCGTGGGCGATTATTGGGTGACCCAAGCTTATCGCCCTTGCCCACTCCTCCAATCGGGAGGCAAGCCAGTTCACCCCTTCCCAATCATTGTCGAGGTTCGGCCTATGTCCCATATTGCAACTATAAGCGGGTGAGGCAATGCGAGCAAGTGCAGGCATAGGAGCGAAGGAGATTGCATATGCAACACGAACCTATCTCGGTCTCGCGATGGGAGGCCGCGCGTCTTCTTGGGATTTCAACGCGAACTGTCGACTACCTCCTGGAAAAGAAGGAACTTACTCCTCGTCGGGTCGGCCGCAAAGTGTTGATTTCATATGAAGAACTCCAGGCGTTCGCTCGGCGGGACCACGCGAGCCCAGCGAGGCCGAACAGGTCTTCCTCGAGCCCACTGCCCCGAGGAGGCGACAAATGAAAGAGCGTAGGCGTACGGGCAGTCGAGTGCAGCGTTGCACGCGACAGATCGTTCAATAGGACCCCAACTCGGAGGTGTGACGGCGTGCGCGTATCTGCCTTCAAGATTGACCCCAATTGGGACGAATGGTTCGCTCTTATCACTCGAGGTTTCTTGACCGAGTTCGCATTCGCCATGAGCCGGAACGCTTGGGTGCTCTACTTAACCCTGGCCACTTTCTACAACAGGCGCCAAGCGCGCGCATTCCCCACGCTGGAGAGGATCGAGACTGTATGTCCCCTCGGTCGATTCTCGCGTTCCCGGGCACTGCGAGAACTACGCAAGTTGGGACTCGTAGAAGTGTGGGCCGAGCGGCGCGGGCGCAGAAGGAGAACTTTTTACCGCTTGCTCCACGCGGACGCGAAGGGACACCACAAGGCCCAACTACAGCAGGCCACGTGCGAGGAGATATTCGAGCGGGCAGTGAAGGGGGTGCTCCCACCGGGCTACGAATGGGTGCAGCGAGCCCACCTCAAGTCGGGGCGGAGCGTCTGCGTATGTCAGTAATGCCGTCAGGATTGCTACCAACAAACCCGCAACTTTCTTGCCCCCAGGATTGTTGCGGTTTTCGCGACAATGCTGGCCATGTTTGTTGCGAGTTTCGCAACAGTCTTGCCCCCATACCCTATGTCAGAGTCAAGCCTATTAGAGGAAGGGGCCCTATTAAAATAAACGGCTACCGCCGTGCGTAGCACGCGATGCGACAGAAAACCGGCTTGACTGCTGACACTGACGGGGACGGAAGAAAGGAGTAATTCATGGACTTTTTCGAGTTGCTAGAAGTAGACCGCGAAAAGTTGCCCCGCCACACGGCGGAAGCTGCAGATAAATGCGAGGAACAATGGGAAGAGTGTGGCAGACCGACCAACCCTCAGCGCCTGGCCCGGTTCCTTAGCGATGCATTGAGGTCTTGCACCGAAGAAGGATTGCGCTACCCGAAAGTGCTGTTGCTGCGGCTCAAGCAATTGCAGCGAGGCGAATGGCCCTGAGACAGGGTGAGTGGGCACAGGTCCGGATCCGGCTCTGCCCGCACGGACCAGTCGAGTGTGTGCTGTGGATGATCATGCGGGCATTATAGGATCGAAGCTCCAGTCGCGAGTTGTCCGATGGCTTATAGGTCTAGGTCTACAAGGCGCAGCCCGGCCGAAATGGCCAATATTCGAGAGGCACTGTACAAAGTGTTGCAGGCCGACAACCCCATGACAGTTCGCCAAGTCTTCTACCAACTTGTGAGTCGCGGAGTAATTGCAAAGACCGAGACCGAGTACAAGCAAACCGTGGTTCGACTCCTCACGACCATGCGCCGAGCGGGAGAGCTACCGTTTGGTTGGATCGCAGACAACACACGTTGGATGCGCAAACCGCGGACCTACTCGTCCATCGATGAAATGTTGTCTCTGACGGCTGTAACTTACCGGCGTGCAATTTGGGACAGCCAGCCTGCCTACGTTGAGATCTGGCTCGAAAAAGATGCCTTGGCAGGCGTGGTCTGCGAAGAAACTGGCCCCTGGGACGTGCCGTTAATGGTGACCCGAGGTTACCCGAGCGTGTCGTATCTGTACGAAGCAGCCGACGCTATCAGGGAACAAAGGAAGCCGGCGTACCTCTACTATTTCGGCGACCTGGACCCATCGGGAGTTGACATTACACGTACGGTGGAACGCGGCATCAGGGAATTCGCACCGAATGTGGATCTCTTCTTTCAACGAGTGGCCGTCACTCAGCAGCAAGTCGAGGAATTGGGCCTTCCCACGCGCCCGACAAAGGTGACGGACAGTCGAAGCAAGAACTTCAGCGGAGAGAGTGTAGAGGTAGACGCGATCCCGCCCCCTCAACTCCGCGACTTAGTAAAAGCCTGCATCGAGAAACACATTGACCGGCGGTTACTCAGGAGGACCCGGAAAGTCGAGGCGGCAGAGCGTGAAACGCTCGTCGTGATTCAACAACAGATGCAGCGATGGTAGGCCGAAAGAACGGAACTGACTTGTGATCGCAACCCCCTCAAAGTCGCCTCTTCCGTGCTTAAGGCTAAGTCTTCATTGCGCCTTTGCGCGGAAGGAAGAGAAAGCATTCGAAGGTTCCGAGCTAGGACCGCTCTGAAAACCGGATGGTCGGGGTGTGAACCTCCGAATTTGATTCAAGGGATAGCGGTTATAGCAACCGCCAATCACCGTTAAGTGGATGAAAAGATGAGTGCAGAAACGTCAGATGTCCCAATGATGTCCCAAAAGGGCGGGAATGGCATTCCCGAGGTGATTGATTCAACTGAACTGGCGAAACGCTTGCGAGTGCCGGAATCGTGGATTCGCAATCGCACCCGCGCCCGCACCCCAAAGGAAGAACGCATCCCCTGTATACGTCTTGGTCGGTATGTCCGTTTCGAGTGGGGATCACCCCAACTGGCGGGATGGCTCGAAAAAAAACGCCAGTAGCTTGCATTTCTCGCTTGACTTATCTAAGCGCATAGTTAAGATAGACACATGAAGAAGAACCCCGCAGCACAGCAACTTGGACGACTCGGCGGCTTGGTGAGAGGAAAACAGCTCACTAAAGCTCAGTTGTCGGAAATGGGCAAGAAGGGCGGTAAGGCGAGGGCGAAGAAACTGAGCACGGCTGAGCGAAGGCGAATTGCGATGCTGGGTGTGGCAGCCCGCGAACGCAAGAGAAAGGGGAAAACCTAATGCGGAACAGGAAACAGCATGGGATGATCATTCGCATCGGGGACCGCTGGTATGTGCGCTATTGGGAGCGTCGGAACGTAAGCGGGAAAGTCGAGCGAAAGCGTGCGACGCATCCCCTCGGCCCAGTGACAACACGTGGGAAGCGGCCGCCCGCGGATATTGTGGTTGAAGCTGAGCGGTACATGGCGACGGTCAACAGCGGCTCGATTCCCGCTGAGCGAATCGTCAGGATCGGGGATTTTGTCGAGCGGGTTTACCTGCCGTGGATTGACCAGCACAAACGGCCCTCAACAGCGAAGGGCTACCGCGACATTTGGCAAGATCATCTGAAGCCCCTCGCGGAGAAGGTCTGGCTCAGAGACACCCGGACGTTCCACGTCCAAGGTTGGCTAGACCATATCGGCGCCGGCAATCTCAGCCGCAATACGCTGAAGCACGTCAAGAGCGTAGTCAGCGGCATTTTCACGCTGGCAAAGCAGCAGGACTATTTCCAAGGAGAGAACCCCGCCCGCGACACGGCAATCAATCCTCGTGCCGCCGAGCCTCAAGAAACCTATGCCTACAGCCTGGACGAGATAAAAACCATGCTTGCCCTGCTTCCCGAGTCCGCTGCTGCGGCCTTCGCGGTTGCCGCGTTCATGGGGTTGCGACATGGCGAGATTCAGGGGTTGTTGTGGGAGAACTACCGCGACGGCGAGATGTACGTGTCGCGCTCGATTTGGAATGGGCGCGTGACAGATCCCAAGACGCGCAAAGGCCGTGCGCCTGTCCCTGTGATTCGGCAATTGGCGGACCGGCTGGAAATGCATCGGCTGCGCTCGGGGAACCCGCAGACTGGCCCGATATTCATTAACGCTGTCGGCAAACCGATGTGTCTCAACAACATCGCCAAGCGGGTAATCATTCCGGCATTGAACCGCTGCGAGGCTTGCAAGAAAGCAGAGTCAGCCCACCAGAAGGCGGAGCACGAGTACAAGCGGGACAATACCATTCCAGAGTGGCACGGCTGGCACGCTGCCCGACGTGGTCTCGGAAGCAACCTGTACCGCCTGGGAGTGCCTGAAATGGTAATTCAGCGAATCTTGCGGCACGCGAACGTGAGCACCACCGCTACCTACTACATCAAGACGGCGGCTGACGACGTTCGCAACGCAATGACGAAGTTAGAGAATCGTATCGCAGAGTCCGGGCAAGTTCTAACGGACACTGTCGGGACACCAAATGCCCAAGCGCCCGGTGGGACTGGGACTATCCAATAGTAGCTAAGTCATTCCGGCTGTGAATCCTAGGGGATGGTAGGCCTGGGGAGATTCGAACTCCCGACCCACGGTTTAGGAAACCGTTGCTCTATCCGTCTGAGCTACAGGCCCACCGGGCGCAATCGCTTCGCCATGCAGAGCAAGCCTAACATCAGGGGCAAGGGCGTGTCCACAGGGGCGGGGGGCAAAACCCCATGGTAGACAGGGCCAATGCAGCGCCAGTTCCTCTCTGCGGCTGTCGTAAAAGTCGGCGAGGCGTGAGTGTGGTGGAAAAGCGCACGATCGGAGAGCCCGCTCCTGCCAAGCGACATCTGCCTGTTTCCCATGGAGCGGGAGAGGATAGAGTGCACACAACAACGGGCGCGCAAGTTCCCAGGCTTCGCGGGGAAGGCAGCTATAACCATCCCTGACCGTGGAAGGAGGGGGATTTAATGCCCCGGCCCTGTGTCGGCGCCGGCAAGCGAAGGCGGTATGCGTACCGCTCTATACTCTTCCTGGGACTGCGCCCAAGAAGTGGATGCGCGGCCGAAAAAACGCTTACCGACTGCGCACATCTGCGGAAGGCCGTGCCGGCGCTGGCGCGCGACGAACTCTTACACGCGCTCCACGTTGGCCGCTTGCAGTCCCTTGGGGCCCTTCTTCACTTCGAAACTGACGCGCGCGCCCTCTTCGAGCGAGCGATAGCCGTCACCCAGAATGGCCGAGAAGTGAACGAATACATCCTCGCCGCTTTCGCGCTGGATGAATCCGTAGCCTTTCGCGGCGTTGAACCATTTGACGGTACCTTGTTCCTTCATGCTGCTAATATCCTCATGTGTGGTATTGCAATTTGTTGAAACGGTAACCACAGGGCTCCCCCAGGGTCCCGTGTAAAACCACAGCCCGCGGACTTCAAGAGCGGTTTGCGCCGCTCCTTATCCAATTACGAAGCTCAGTGGAATTACGACTACAAACTGCACCGTCAACCATAGCATTTTTTCGAGGTCCTGGCTATGGCTAAGAGGTCATTTTTCAATATTTTGACGACGGTCAGAGATTTCATCCCTTCTGCCCCGCGCCCGCCCCTTACTCGTCCATAGTCGTGACATTTGTCACCGCTGAAAGCGATGAATGCTGGAATAATCCGGGTTGAGAAGAATGGCACAACGACATCGGCCCCCACAGTTTCCGGTGGTGGTCAGATCAAGTGCCGGGTGGTTTGCACTATGCACACAACGACAAGACCACATGATCTGAGGGTTGGCGATGGCCAACCCGTTCAATGGGCCGCGGCGTACGCGCGCGATTTGGCCGGCGAAGCCGTCTACGCCGACCCCGCTCCCGAGCGGCGGGCGGCGCGCGTGCTGGCGGCATTCATTCTTACTGGGCTGGCTTTCCTCGCTCTGCCCGGAACCTTGCTCGGCGTGTGGAACCTCATCACCATCGCCAGTCGGCACACTTCGAGCGCGGCCAGCGCCGCATGGATTCAGGCGCACGGGCAGGCGCAACTGTTCGGATGGGTGGGAACTTTCATCCTGGGGATTTCACTCTACGTCCTGCCTAAGTTTCAGGGGCGCATGCCGAGGCGATTTGGATTGGCTTGGACGGTCTGGGGGTTGTGGACGCTGGGAGTCGGCTTGCGCTGGTGGGCGGGACTTGGCACGCGGTTCTGGCAAGTCGGACTGGTGGTTTCGGGTATCCTCGAAATCCTGGCGCTCATCCTCACAGTGTATTTCACGGCCTTTGCTCGCCCCACGGATGCACCCCGGCGCAAGCCGAAGCGGCCTGGTGACCTCGGGTCGTGGATGGGCATGGTCGGATTTGCAGCGTTGGGCGTGGCGCTGGCGGTCAACTTGGCGATCGCCGTGAGCGTCGCACGGGCCTCGGCGCTTCCCGTTTATCCCGCGGTGTCGGACCGGGAGTTTCTGACGATCGCACTATGGGGTTTCGCGGTGCCGATGGCCTGGGGATACAGCACGCGGTTTGTGACCGTATTTCTCAGCCTTCCGCAACCGATACACAGTGCCTGGAGATGGTTGAGCGCGGGAATCATCGCAGTCGTCGCGGCGTCCCTCGCGCGTCAGTTCTTCCTCGCGGACGCGCTGGCGTTGTTGCTGACCCTTGCTGCGATCGGCGCGCTGAAGGTCTTCCGGCCATCCCTTCGTCCTCCCAAGACCGCTAGCATCTATCGGCACTACCCTGCTTTCGTGCGGATTTCCTATGTCTGGCTCGCGGTTGGCGCGGCGCTGGGCGTGCTCGCCGACACCTTTACCAGCCAGGTGGGCTTGACCGGCGCCTCGCGGCACGCGGTTACGGTCGGCTTCCTCGCCACGCTGATCTTTGCCATTGGCCCGCGCCTGCTTCCCTCTTTCCTGAACGGCCGCGAGCTTTACAGTTCCACACTGATGGCTGCAAGCCTGTGGATCCTCAATGTGGGCTGTTTTCTCCGCGTGTCGAGCGAGGCCGTGGCTTACTCGTTGGGAGGCGCCGCGTGGAGCGTGTTGCCTGTCTCCGCCCTGCTGGAATTGGCGGCAGTCATCCTCTTTGTGGTTAACCTGGGCCTGACGCTCAAGCAGCCTCTGCCCGCCTGGTTTGAACCCGACGAGGTCAACGAGACCTTGCCGGTCTACTGGTACGTGACGAGCTACCCGGGAACGCGCTCGCTGCTCGTGCGCGCCGGACTGAAAACGCTGGGGCGCGTCCACGATGTGCCGCGCTCCTTAACGCTGGCGGAAGCCGCGGCAGCAGATAACGTGGGCATTGATGGCTTGCTGGAGCAACTGCGGGAATTCTTCAGCCGGCGCCAGCCGCGGCGCGTCGGCAGGTCCGCGTAGTACATGTTGGATGGGTGAACGGCCGACGCCTCCAACCTGTCAGCAGCTTATATCACAGCGTGACATAAATCACTGCGGAGGCAGAATTTCTGCTGCAAGATCAGCTAGCAGAATTGATCGGAGATTCAATCAAGGAGGAAAACATGGAGAATGCGTAGGAAGAGCAGGCCAGGACCGTCGATGTCAGGCAGACCCCACCGCCGCAGCGTCATCCGCTTATTTTCGGCACTTATGAGGCGTTGCAACCCGGGCAGAGCTTCGAGCTCGTCAACGATCACGACCCCAAGCCCCTTTACTACCAATTCGAATTCGAGCGCCGAGGCCAGTTCACATGGGATTATGTCGAATCAGGTCCTGAAGTCTGGCGTGTTCGCATGGGCAAAGTGGCGTGAACCGTCGTATCGAAACTTCAGGACTTCGCGATTGGCCCCGCACTTCTACTCGTAGCCAGCGAACTCTTCGGTGCGGATGTCGTCGTCGCTGACGCCGGCGGTAGCCAGCATCTGGCGCATCGCGGCCACCATGCCGGGCGGCCCCGCCAGGTAATAGATCGGGCCGGAAAGGCTTCCGAGAGCGTCGGCCAGCATTTTCTGGTTGATGTATCCTGTCGGGCCGCTCCACGCCCTGGATTTCTCCGGCCCCGTCATGGTGGCGACGAGCTGGTAGTTGGGATTCTCTTTTCTGGTTCCCTCCAGTTCTTCCAGAAACGCGGCGTCCTCGGGCCGGCGATTGGAGTAGAAGAGGAAAAGCCGGCGCGACACTTTCTGACGAGTGGCGTCGAGGATGATGCTCCGAAATGGCGTGATGCCGATACCCCCCGCCAGAAACGCCGCCGGGCGTGTGCTGGTGGCGGAGAGGGTGAAATCTCCAAACGGGCCGTCAATCTTAATTTCGGCGCCAAGCGCGAGCTTCCGCAAAGTCCGTTTGAAGGCTGTGTCACGCATCCGCGTCGCGACCGCCAGTTCTGAGGCGTGTGGCGGGCTGGCGATGGTGAATGTTCGGGTGTTACCCTCGCCGTCGGTTTCGGGCGGATCGATCAGGGTCATGTCAATCGTCTGGCCCGCTTTGAATTGAAAGTTTGCCGGCTTCTGAAGGAGAAATGCCATGGTGGCAGCGGCAATCTCCTGCCGGTTCTTGAGGCGCACGTTGAAGCTGGGCATGCTGCAAACCTCCTTCCCACATCAAGATTAGCAGGATCAACCTTCACGAAATCGGACGACCTCCCGCGAACTCCCTACCTTTCCCTTTCCTTCTGGGGATGCCCTTTCACCGGGACAGAGCCCACCGGACCGAGGCGACGAGGCTGGCTCAGGCTGATTTGAAATCCAGTTCCATGGTTTCTGATGGATAGGTGATTTGCGTGCCCCGCACTCTCGCCCAAGGCGTGATCGCGTGTTCCTGGCGCGTCTTCCCACTCATGATGTGTTCCACATTGCATCCCCGCACGCGCAGGGCGTCGGCGATCAGCGAGCGGTGGCAGCGCCAGGGAACCGCCTCGGCGCACATGACGGCGATGCGCCTGCGCCGCGCGCGGGCAAGTAGTTTCTTGAGGCCAGCCGCGAATTCCGCCGTCTGCATGTAGTCGGCGTAGCCCCGAAAAGAAGCGTTCCGCCAGCCCTTATTGAGTGAATCGCGGCGCGCCCGGCGCAGGCCTCCCAGTTCGGGCAGGTGCGCATAGCCGATTCCCGCCGCCTCCAGGGATTTGGGAAGCGAATCCTGATTGAATTGCGGGTTGTGCCGCGAGCGGGGGATGGTGCGCACGTCCACCAGTTCCTTCACGCCGTGGGCTCGAAGCAGCTCGACAAAGCTCTCGAGACTCCGTGTGGAATGTCCGATGGTCCAAACCGCCACCGGCTTCTTCCGAGTGCGCGTCGCCATGTTGTGTCTGATGGCCCCACCACCTGGGGAAATACTATTTGATGAATCAGGCGCGCATCACGTTGCGACATTTAATTTCGACCAGCGGTTGCCAAGGTTATGCCGGGGGTGTATAAAGAACTTGTCAGGGCTGTACAAACTAAAATGTGGAGGTTGCTCCATGGAAGAGGAAAAGGTAATTCTTGACCTCGCAGTGGAGGTCGTGGAACGGGAAGCGCTCGTCCCGACCTGACACTAACACCGATCCGGCTCGTGTGGCTGGTATCGCTAGCATGAAGGGGAGGTGAAACTCTCCCCAAGGAGAGGCCTTCGCCTCCCCTTCATCCACCCCTTTTGTGCCGGGAGTTGCCGACCCCGGCCACATGGCAGCGTAAACAAATCGGCAGGCTGATCGTGGGAACTGATAAGATTTCCGTTGGCGCTTTTTATAACCCTCACCTCGCCGAAGAAATTCTGGCGAACCACGGCCTCATTGAGCATCTGGCGATGGCCGACCCCCCTGAAAAGCACGATCCGCACTTCCCCCAGATCAAGCAGCGTTTTGCCCTCTTGCTGCACGACTATATCGGCCAACTGGCCGATGCGCTTTCCCCGCACGCTCTGGAACGCGCGCGGCGCCTTGCCGACCTCTATCAATCTCCCTGGGTTGCGGAGCATTGCCAGTGCGTCATTACCCAGGACGGCCGCTACAACGTGGACTACGTTTTCCCGCCGGTTTACACGCGAGAGATGCTAGCACGTTACATTGCCAACGCCCGTATTCTTCAGGAGTCGCTGGGGCGGCCGCTGGTGCTCGAGCAAATCCCGCGCTACTTCCGCGCCGATCTGGATGAAATCAGCGAAGGAGATTTTCTGCGCGAATTTTTCGAGGCTTCGGGCGCCACCTTCCTTCTTGATGTCGCGCACGCCTGGCTTCAAGCGCATTACCAGGGAAAGGAAGTACGCGAATACTTGCTCTCGCTTCCGCTTGACCAGGTGACGGAACTGCACGTGGCCGGCGTCACCGAATACTCGGACCTCCAGGGGCCGTGGATTGCGCCCGTCGAGCCGAGCGACGAAATGCTGGATCTCGCCGCCTGGGTTTTCGAGCGAATTCCGAGGGTACGCGGCGTGACGTTCGACGCTTTCTCGACCATCCTGCAGCCTGGCACGATTCCGCGCACGCTGGAGCGCACGCGGAGGAGGTTGGGCCTGGCATGAACTCCCGCGACGCTCAGGATGTTATCCTTCGTCTGCTCGCCGATGGTCCCTACCGCTCGACGGCGATGGGCGGCCGCGGCGCTGATGCCGAGGTCGCCGCGGTGCTCGCGCGTGTCGATCTTCCGGCCCTCGACCGCTTTGGAAGATTTTTGTGCCGCCATTATTATCGCGAGCGCGTAGTGCATTACTTCAAGTATTGCCGTGCCCTCGCGCCGCTCGTCGGCCGTTCGCCGGAAGCCGCGCTGAAGACGGAAGAATTCAAGGCCTTGATGCCGGGGTTGATTCTGGGTGAACGCGCCAGCGCGCAACGCGTCCTCGATTTGCTCCGGCGGTTTCTGACCGCCGACGCTGAGCCGGTCCGCGCCAAAATCCCTTACTGGGACGACCTGATCGCCTATCAGGGCGCGTTCTTCCTGAGTGATGCCGTGCCCTCTGCCCAGCCGCTCGCGCCCTTTCCCGCCCGCGCCGAGACCACGCAATTTGTGGAATTGGGTTTTGATTTGCCGGCTGTTCTGCCGCGTCTCCTGCGGCCCTTCGAGGAGCTGCCCATGCCGCTGCGCACGCCCGTGCGCTTGCTGCTGGCGCGCTCACAGCACGGGGAGGTAACCGCCATCCGCTGCAGCGATACGCTCAAGACTCTGCTCGACAGCCTGACGGGCGAAGTGGCGCCCGCCCAGGTCGCGGCGCGCCTGGGTGTCGACGCCGGCTCTTTCGAGAGAACCTTGCGGCAATTGGAATCTCTGGGCGCCGTGGTCGCCCAGGAATCGTTTTCTTCTTCCCACGTCGGTTCAGACCTGCCTGCCGCCTCGGCTAAGGGCTAGCAGGTTTCTGAAGAACCTGTAGTGGCGACTCTACGTCGCCACGGCGAGATTGAATCTGTTGGAGCTGAGGCGATGTGAAATCGGCGCTACCTCACCATCAGGGGGTTTTTCAGCAACCTGCAGTGGCGGGGCAAGACTCATGCTGGAACTGGACGTTTTCCTTACTGAGAACCAGATGGCGGAAGAGTTTCGCGCCGCGCTCGAGCGCCGCTATCTGCCCGAGAAATTCTTCTACTGGTTTCCCCTTTCGGTCCAGGCCTGGTTGAATCTCTGCCAGGACTCTCGACCGTATAAGAATTACTCACGCTCATATCAACTTTTATCGAGATACGCCCGCGAAATCGCCCGGCAAGTGTCCGCCGGAATCCTCGAGGTGGTCAGCGTGGGCTCCGGCCAGGGCGACAAAGACATGCTCCTCCTGGTGGCTCTCGCGATCGAGGACATTCACGTTCGATACCGGCCCGTGGATTCCAGCCAGGCATTGCTCGAGACGGCGCTGGCGTGCGCTGGGCAGGCCGGGTTCGCGGCGCGTGGCATTAAAGCCGACGTGGAAAATCTCGGGACATTTGCTGATTTTACACGCCCGGAAGGCGGCCCGCGCCTGTACCTCATCCTCGGCAACACGCTGAGCGTGATGGACCCCCGGGAATTCCTCAAGATTCTGCGCGGGATCTTGCGGCCCGATGATCGCCTGCTGGTGGATGCGGAGATCTACCAGCCCGGCGCGACGATGGCGGGTTACGATAATCCGGTGAACCGCCAGTTCGCCTTCGCGCCCCTGGCGAGCATCGGCCTTGAGGAAGGCCGCGATGGCGAACTGGTCTTCGAGGAAAGGCACGAGGACGCTGCGGGCCTGCATTTCGTGGCCAAGTATTTTCGCGCCGCGCGGCCGTTGCGCCTCCTTGTCGCGGGGGAATGGATTGAGATCGCGGCCGGAGAGAAGCTCCAGATGAATGCCTCGTGCAAGTACTCGCCGGATGTCTTCCCGAAGCTGCTGCGTGAGGTGGGAGGGTTCGACATGCAGCGCGAATACTTCAGCGATGATCGGCAATTCCTGATGGCGCTGGCGGCGCCGGGACGGAAATGAGCGCGCCGAGTTCGGACGATCGCGTCATTGAGTTCCGCCACGTCTCGTACCGGCTGGACGGCGGGCGGGAGTTGCTCTCGGATCTCGGCCTGGAAATTCGCCGCGGCGAGACGCTGGTGCTGCTCGGGCGCAGCGGCTCCGGCAAGACCACATCCCTCAAGCTGATCAACCGCCTGCTGGTTCCTAGCGCGGGCGAAGTCCTGGTGGAGGGCCGCGCCACGACCGCCTGGGACGCCATCGAACTTCGCCGCCACATTGGATACGTCATTCAGGATGTTGGTCTCTTTCCGCATTTCACCATCGAGCGCAACGTGGGTCTGGTGCCGCGCCTGGAGGGCTGGCCGCCCGCGCGCATTCGCGCGCGCGTCGAGGAATTGCTCCAACTCGTAGGACTCGAACCGGCGCGATTCCTCAGCCGCTACCCGCGCGAGCTTTCCGGCGGGCAGCGCCAGCGCGTGGGCGTGGCGCGCGCCTTGGCGAGCGATCCGCCGCTCCTGCTGATGGACGAGCCCTTCGGGGCGCTTGACCCACTGACCCGGGCGGAAATCCAGGAGGAGTTCCTCGCCCTCCAGTGCCGACTCCGGAAAACCGTCGTCTTCGTCACGCACGACATGCGCGAAGCCCTGTTGCTCGGCACACGCATCGCGCTAATGGAGGTCGGCAAACTGGTGGGCGTTTATTCTCCCGAGGAGTTTCTTCGCTCCCCCGACCCGCTTGTCACCGCCTACGTCGCCGCGTTTCGAAATGCCGACGCCGGACTGAATCGAGGCCGCCCATGAGTGTGCTGGAGTTTCTGAAAAGCTTCCTGGAATTTTGCGCGCACAATCGCGCGCAAGTCTCCGCCCTGTTTCTCGAGCATCTCTGGCTGGTAGGCGTTTCCATGTTGCTCGCCGTGCTGATCGGCTTGCCGCTGGGCATCCTGGTGACGCGCCATCCCCGCTGGAACAGGCCGATTCTGGGCAGTGCCAACGTTGTGCAGACCATTCCCAGCCTGGCGCTGTTTGGATTTCTACTGCCGGCGCCGTGGCTCGGCGAACGCGCCGACCGGCTCGCCATTGCGGCGCTGACGCTCTACGCCCTGCTGCCGATTATTCAAAACACCTGCACGGGCATCCTGGGAGTGGACCCCGCGGTACGCGAGGCCGCCCGCGGCATGGGCATGACCGACCGCCAGATGCTTTTCCAGGTGGAGTTGCCGCTGGCCATGGGCGTGATTCTGGCGGGCGTGCGCGTCGCCACGGTCATCACGGTCGGCGTCGCCACCATCGCTGCGGCGATTGGGGCCGGCGGCCTCGGCGAGTTCATTTTTCGCGGCCTCGCTATGGTCGATAACCGCGTGATCCTGGCGGGCGCTGTTCCCGCGGCGCTGATGGCCCTTGCGGCCGACTTCCTCCTTGGGCGGCTCGAACACCGCCTGCGGCAAACCTCATGAAGCTGTCTCTCCTCACACTCTCACTCCTGCGGTTCCGCCTTCTGCCTACTGCCTTCTGCCTACTGCTTGCTTCTTTCCTGCTCCCGGCCTGCGGCCCTGGGAGGCAGCAAACCCTCGTGATCGGTTCGAAGAATTTCACGGAGCAAGTCGTCCTGGGCGAGATGCTGGCGCAGCACCTTGAGGCCAAAACGCACCTCCCGGTCGAGCGGCGCTTTTATCTTGCTGGAACGTACATTTGCCAGCAGGCGATTTTTGCGGGGCGGATCGACATGTACGTGGAATACACGGGCACGGCGCTGACCGCCATCCTCAAGCATCCCGCACAAAGCGACTCGCGCGACGTGTTTGAACTGGTGAAGCGGGAATACGCCCGACGCTTCAACCTGGACGTGCTCGAGCCGCTTGGTTTCAATAATACCTTCGCCATTGTCATTCGCGGAGATGATGCGCAGAGGTTGAACCTGCACACCATTTCCGAGGCGGCGAAGTACACGCCGGAATGGCGCGCGGGTTTCGGATACGAGTTCATGGAGCGGCCCGACGGCTACGCGGGCCTGGCGCAGGCTTACGGGCTCAAGTTCGCCGCTGCACCTCGCATCATGGATCTGGGACTGCTCTATCGCGCGCTGATCGAGAGGCAGGTGGATCTGGTTGCGGGCAATTCCACCGATGGCTTGATCGCCGCACATCACTTGGCCGTGCTGGAGGACGACCGGCACTACTTCCCACCCTACCAGGCCGTCCCCGTCGTTAGGAAGGAAACCCTGGCGCTCCACCCAGAGGTCCGCGAAGCGCTCGACGACCTCGCAGGGAAAATCTCGGACGAGGACATGCGCGATCTGAATTACGCCCTGGATGGCGAGCACCGGGATGTTCAGCAAGTGGTGCGGGAGTTTCTCCACCGCAAAAGGCTCGATTGAGGTAGTTGCCGAAAACGGCGAGCGGATCCTTATACGGCTTGATCTGCGGCGGGAGGCATGTCGGGGGGATGGATTGACCGGTCTTGCCCACGCCTATCCGGGCGCGCGCCCTGAGGGTCCAACCGAATTCTCGCAGGGTGATAAGCCGCATCTCACCTCCGAACCACCTTGGACTGCGCCTCAACTTCGCTATTAACACCTTAGGATTTGAAGGAGTTACGCTGGAGGGCGACAGGCATCCGCGTTCTTGGCCCCGCTCTTGCTTCCACCCCTTGCACAGGACCTAGTTGGGTCAGTACGAGCCGGACACCATGGAAACAGGAGCGAGGGTATGAACAGAGTTGCCATTTTAGGTGCTGCGGGGAGAGATTTTCACAATTTCAATGTGGTATTTCGCAATGATCCCACGTACCGGGTCGTGGCCTTCACGGCTACGCAAATCCCCAACATCGATCATCGCTATTACCCGCCGGAGCTTGCCGGGCGTCTTTACCCCGACGGCATTCCGATCGTTCCGGAAGCGGAGCTTGAAGACCTGATTCGCCAGCGGAACGTCGACATCGTGGTGTTCGCCTATAGCGATGTATCCCATCCGACGGTCATGCATCTAGCCTCGCGCGCCGTGGCCGCGGGAGCGGATTTCTGTCTGCTGGGCGCGGAGAGGACGCAACTCGCGGCCCAGGTGCCCGTAGTCTCCGTCTGCGCGGTCCGGACGGGCTGCGGCAAGAGCCCGGTGTCCCGCCGGGTGGCTCAGGAGTTGCGCGACCTGGGCTGGCGGGTGGTGGTGGTCCGGCACCCCATGCCTTACGGCGACTTGGCGGCGGAGCGTGTCCAGCGATTCGCCACCCTGGAGGACCTGGAAAAGCAGCGTTGCACTTTCGAGGAAAGGGAAGAGTACGAGCCGCACCTCCGTCAGGGCGCGGTCGTGTACGCCGGCGTGGATTACGAAGCGGTCCTGCGCCAGGCCGAGGGCGAAGGCGACTTGATCCTTTGGGACGGCGGCAACAACGACACGCCGTTCTACCGTTCCGACCTGGAGATTGTGGTCGCCGACCCGCACCGTCCCGGCCACGAGCTGGGTTATTTCCCGGGCGAGGTGAACCTGCGCCGCTCGCACGTCGTGGTCATCAACAAGGTGGACACCGCCTCGCCGGAGGCGGTGGAGGCGGTGCGCCGCAACGTGCAACGCACCAACCCGCGCGCCACGGTGATCGAGGCGGCTTGCTGCGTCTCCGTGGCCGACCCCGGGCAGATCCGCGGTCGCAAGGTGCTGGTGGTCGAGGACGGGCCCACGCTCACGCATGGCGAGATGGCGTATGGCGCGGGTGTGGTCGCCGCCGCGCATTTCCATGCCGCCGGGCAAGCCGACCCGGGCCCGTTCGCGGTGGGCTCGATTCGCGAGACCCTCGAGCGCTTTCCCCATCTGAAGGGTCTTTTGCCGGCGATGGGCTACAGTGAAGAGCAGCGGCGCGAACTCGAGGAGACGATCAATCGCACTCCCTGCGATCTGGTGCTGGTGGCCACGCCCATGGACCTCGCGGCGCTGCTGCATCTGAACAAACCCAGCCTGCGCGTCGGCTATGAAATCGAAGAGCTGACCCGGCCGGGGCTGCGCGAAATTCTTGAGGACTTCTCGTCGCGCTGCCACGCGCAGCGGCAGAAGAAAATTGCCTGAGGAAAGGATATCCGACATGCGCAAGCTGCGGATTCTGCCCGCGGGGGAGAAGCCGTCGGCGGCTCCCGCGCGCTTGGCCAGCCTGACCCATCACCACCTGGTGTCTCTGCACGATCTCGTCCCGCAGGAGGTCGATTACCTGCTGAGGCTAGCTCGTCACATCAAGGCTTTTCCGAGCCACTACCGGACGGCGCTCGATGGCCGCTCGCTGGCGTTGCTGTTTGAGAAGCCGAGCCTGCGCACGCGCGTAACCTTTGAGCTCGGCATGGGCCAGTTGGGCGGACAAGTGATTTACCTCGGCCCGCAGGAGGTGGGCCTCGGAAAGCGCGAGGCGGTGAAGGACGTGGCGCGCAACCTCACGCGCTGGGTGGACGGCGTGATGGCGCGCGTCTTCTCGCATCAGAGCGTGATGGAGTTGGCCGAGTACAGTTCCGTGCCGGTCATCAACGGGTTGTCGGATTTCGAGCATCCCTGCCAGGCGCTGGGCGATTTCCTGACTTTGCTCGAAGTGAAGGGTGCGCTGGCCGGCCTCACGCTGGCGTGGGTGGGCGATGGGAACAACGTCGCGCACTCGCTGATTTACGGCGCCGCGCGGCTGGGCGTGAAGATGCGCGTGGCTACGCCGCCGGGCTACGAGCCTGACCGCTCGGCAGTAGCCGACGCGCGGCGCGAAGGCGGAGACATCCAGCTCACGCACGATCCTGGCGAGGCCGTGGCGGGCGCCGATGCCGTCTACACGGATGTCTGGACCAGCATGGGACAGGAAGAAGAGGCTTCGACGCGCGAGCGCATCTTTCAGCCCTACCAGGTGAACGCCCAATTGATGCGGAAGGCGGGCTCGCGCGCTCTGTTCATGCACTGCCTGCCCGCGCACCGGGGGCTGGAAGTGACCAACGAGGTGATCGACTCTCCCCAGTCGATCGTCTACGATCAGGCGGAGAACCGCTTGCACATTCAAAAAGCCATCCTCGTGGCGCTGCTTTCCTGAGGTGACGATGCGGACCGCGGTGGTGGCGATTGGTGGCAACTCGCTCCTGCGTGCCGGCGAACCGGCGACATTCGAAGCGCAGCGCCGCAATGTGCAGGCGACGTGCGAGGGCATCGCGGCGGTCATGGCCGCGGGCTACGGCGTGGTCGCAACGCACGGCAACGGCCCGCAGGTCGGCGAAGCGCTTTTGCGCTCGGAGCTGGCTGCGGGCCAGGCGGAGCCGCTGCCGCTCGATGCCTGCGTCGCAGAAACGCAGGGCAGCATCGGATATCTCCTCCAACAAACTCTGCAAGAGACCTTGCAGCGCCACGGCCTGCGGCGGCCCGTGGTGACGCTCGTGACCCAGGTCCTGGTCTCGCGGCGCGATCCGGCGATGCGCCAACCCAGCAAGCCGATTGGACCGTTCTACACGGCGGAGGAAGCCGAGCGGCGCCGCTCGACGCTTGGCTGGCGCATGGTGGAGGACGCCCACCGCGGTTATCGGCGCGTTGTGCCCTCGCCCCAACCCAAGGAGATCATCGAACTTGCCGCCATTCAGAGCGCGCTGGCGGGCGGCGCGTTGGTGATTGCCTGCGGCGGCGGCGGAATTCCGGTGGTCTTCAAAGGTGAGCGCTTGGTGGGCATCGATGCGGTCATCGACAAGGACCGCGTCTCGAGCCTGCTCGCCTGGGAATTGGAAGCGGAGCTGTTCCTGATTTCAACGGGTATCGAGCAGGTGGCGCTCGGCTTCGGAACGCCCAGGCAACAGAACCTTGAGCGCCTGACGGCCGCAGAGGCGCTTCGCTACTGGCGCGCCGGCGAGTTCCCGGCGGGAAGCATGGGGCCGAAGATCGAGGCTGCGCTCGCCTATCTCGAGCGTGGCGGCCGGCTGGTCATCATCACCTCGCCGGAGCGCATTCCCGAGGCGCTGCACGGCATGGCGGGCACGCGCATCACCCTCGCCCCCGAGCCGGCGGAAGTCCGAAGCCCTCGTGCGGCGTAGGGAATTGGCGATTGCCGATTTCCGACTTCCGATTTCCGCTCACCTGTTTCCTACCTACTACCTACTACCTACTACCTACTACCTACTACCTACTACCTACGGTCCTTGCCTCTGCGTAATCTCTGCAATCTGCGGATCGGTTATTGCCGCGACAGCCCTCCAGCCTGTCATTCCCGCGCAAGCAGGAATCCCCCCGTGTGCGGAGCGCGGCCATCCTGGCCGCCTGCGGGCGAGACGCCCGCGCTCCGGTTATCGGAGTGCTCGCATCGTAGCGGTGGGCTTCAGCCCGGCACCTGCCACGGGATGCGCGCGGCGAGGTAGGGGAGCACCGTTCGGGTGCTCCCGCGGGAGGGCCATAAAGGCCCTCCCCTACCAGCTCAAATTGCGGCGCCCGCCATATATGTGGTGCTCCGTGCGGGGCGGCATGGGAAAGCCGTGACACCGAAATGAGGATTCCGCGTTTCGCGCCTCCATTAGTCCTTGATTGATGAATTGAAAGTCAGTTAATCTCTGGACCTGGAAAATACTTAGTCGAGGTTTGACGAAAACCCGTGTGCGATAAACATCAGTTCTTTTTTGAATTCGACAAAGCTTTTACAAATCAGCTTATCCAGAAGTTCGAGGCCAGCCCGGCGCACCCGCTGACGGAAGATGTCGCGCCGCCAGAGAAGGGCGTGTACGCCCTGCACCGAGGGCGCCGTTAGAGGGTCATTGCCGCGAAAGGCCCGTCAGTCATTCCCGTTTGCGCGGGAATGACCACTATCGTACGCTGTGGGATGGTGGCCCGCTCTGGCCCTGACCGGCTCAGCGGATTTGGCGTAAGTTGACGGTTTCACGACCGTGAAAACCGAAAAACAGCACTTCACAATCCGCGCGTCTTCCAGCCGACTTGACAAAGGCTTACTCGCCATACCGCAACGATTCAAGGACTGGTTTCCTGAGGAGAAGGGCGCGATCCAAATCGTCTTTGATGACGAAGACAAGCCAAAGTCGCTGACCTTTCATCCGTACGACCACGTAGTCAAGGAGAGCCGGATATTCGGGCTCGGCCATTGGTTTTCCAAGCGGGACGTGCGTGAGGGAGACCTGATCTCACTTACGCTTGAGGACCCGGGCAAGCGGTTATACAGGATCGCGTTGGACCGCTACCTTCGAGAGCGGGAAGAGGAAGAAACCCGGCAGAAGTTTCAGGCTGCTCAAACCGATTCGGAGGCCGACGACCAACTGAATGCGCTGTCGCGCTTGACCAGAAAGCCCCTCCGTAACTTGGCCCAAGAGGAGTTATTGCATATCGCTCAGGAGTCGGCGCACAGGCCACGGCCGAGAGTGGTTCCCAGTGCGGCCGAGCGCCTTGAGGGCGTGCCGTCGGCCATTCGCATTCTCCTGCGCGAATTGCACGACGGGAGATGTCAGCTCTGTTCGTTCACCTTCGAGAAACGTAACGGCGAGCCGTACTTTGAAGTGCACCATCTCGACCCGGAGGTCGGACATCACCCGAGTAACCTGCTCGTCGTCTGTCCGAATTGCCATGCTCAATTCGAGCATGCCGCAGTAAGCGATTTTAGATGGACTGGTGGGTGGCTGGTGGGGGTGACAATCAACGGCAAACGTCATAGTGTGCGGCAACCGCTTGCCCATGATTCGATAAAGAGGGGCGCCCTCGGCTTCCTCATTGTGCTTGCAGCCGCCCAAGTCGGGCGACTCTTGGTCCGGTAAGACATGCTCACCGCTTAAATCGGCCTAGCCGACGGGGTCGGGTTTCAGAAAGGTGGTCGTAGATGATTCGAGTATATTTCGTTTTCGAGGATCCGCTGGACCATGAAAAAGTGAACTTTTCGTTCGTTGACGTCCCAACGCGAGATCCGGAAAAGGCATTTGAGGCGGTTGAACAGGCTGCCGAATCCGGAGGACTCTGGAAGTTCCTTTATCCAGATGACCCGGAGCACCCCCAGACGCTGATCGCCGACAAGATGGTCTGGCTCGATATCTCATCAATGCCTCACGAGACGACTGCCGATACACTCCTGGCGGTCTGAGTTGCTTTGCTGCCTTCTTCGAAAGTCGGGATCTGGTCAATAGGAGCTCGATCCCGGATCGCTCCACGGCAAGTAATCCTCTGGCTGGGAAGAATGCTCGCGCCCGAGTTCCTGCTCGGCGCGGTGGAGCGCCTCCGGGTCGATGAGGATTCCCTGGCGCTCGTACTGCTTGCGCGCGCGGCTGAATCGCACAACCACGGCGGCGAGGGAGCTGTATTTCCTCGCGCGGCGGGTCAGGGCGGCGTCGCCCCGTCCGAGATAAACCAATTGATCGAGGCCCGCGCAGGTGAGGCAGAGCGGCTGGTCAGCCTCCATGATGAGAAACCTTCCTTTGGGCAGAGGAGTCTTGCATTGCCCACATTGCGAATCGCCCACAATCCAGAAGACCACGATTTCCGGCTCCTCATTCAGTTTATTCCGAAGATTGTCAATTTCCTTCTCTGAGAGGGTCGAGTCGAAGTAGTGCGTTCGAAAAATCTTCTCAACTACCGGATCGTCAACGGCACAAAATCGAAGTTCTTGTCTCCCACGCACGGTCCTGGCGAGAAAAGGGAATTCTTCCGACCGCAGACCCAGCTCCTGAGCCCATTCGTGAAGGAGGTGGATCGCGCGGACGATTTTCTCCGGATTGACCTGGAGGACCTGTTGAAGGCAGGGGAGGCGACCGCGGCGCCAGTCCTGAATGTGCGCTTGGGGTAACCAGCCGAGGCGGTTGAAGAGGTAGAGAGCGCTGACGTAATGCTGGACTTCCAAGATTGTCTGCGCCGCGGTTCGCACCCGGTCTTCCAGATTTGCCTGCGGATTTGAGCTCATCGTGCCGCTCCTCAACAGGGGAGAGTCTAGTTCACCTCCCGGCGCTTTGGGTGATAATTCCTCTAGCGCAAATGCGCGAAAATGTGTATACTTACTTTGCTTGATCAGTTTTTGTGTCCCACAACCCGGGAAGAGAGTGGCCACAGGATGATTGATCTTGTGGCCTTTTTTAGTTCCCGGACGGGGGAGCGAGAGCGGACAAGAAAATTCACAGAGTATAAGAGGAACAACGAACAATATGGACAAGGAACAAGGTACAGTGAAGTGGTTCAACAACGCGAAGGGTTATGGTTTTATCCAACGCGCGACAGGCGATGACGTTTTCGTTCATCACTCGGCCATCCAGGCCGATGGTTTCCGGTCGCTCAACGAAGGGGACTCGGTGGAATTTACCGTCACCAAGGGCCCGAAGGGTTGGCAAGCAGAGAACGTCACGAAGCTCTAAAGCCCGGGGCGGCCCCTGCACCCGCGGGGGCCGCCCGTTCAGGGAAGTTCAACCATGCACACGCAAATACAATACACGGGGTTTCAACTGAAACCGCGCGGAAGGGAATACTGCTATCGAGTGTTGGATCCCAAGTCGGAGGCTCGCGAGTTTACGCTGACCATTCCCAAGCGCGCCTTCGAGGACCGGCATTTTCCTTACCAGGACGGCGCCGACCTCTGCTATCAGAAGCTCCAGCGAGACCTGCTGACCGAGACGGAGGAATTGCCCCTCCAGGCGCACATCGTCATCTCCGACCAGGAACTCGACGACTACCTCGCCAAACATCGCCCCGCAAAACGACGCTCCTGGTAATTCGCAAACGCACAACTTAGGGCTCGGGATGACACCTCGACTGTCATTCTGAGGAGTGGAGCGACGAAGAATCCCGGCAGTTCAGAAATGCGGACTGCGGAGATCCTTCGCTGCGCTCAGGATGACTATGCGGACTGCGGAGATCCTTCACTCAGGATGACAAGCGAAAGGCGACGGCCTGGAACTTCGGATTTCAAATGGAGTTATTTCCCGCCGTTGGAGCCGTCGGCGAGGACCGGCGCGGGCGTGCGCTCGGGCGAGGAGAGTTCACCGGGGGCTTCTTCAACTTTCCTCCCACGGCGCCGGCCGACCCATTTCTGGAACTGGTCGAGGTAGGTGTAGTAGACGGGCGTGATGTAGAGCGTAATCAATTGCGAGAAGATAAGTCCTCCGACCACGCAAAGGCCCAGCGGGCGCCGCGACTCCGAGCCCGCGCCGAGTCCGATGGCGATCGGCAGCGTGCCCATCAAGGCCGCAAACGTGGTCATCATGATGGGCCGGAAGCGCACCAGCGCGCCCTGGTAGATTGCGTCGAGGGTGCTCTTGCCTTCGTTGCGCTCGGCGTCCAGGGCGAAGTCGATCATCATGATGGCGTTCTTCTTCACGATGCCAATCAGCATGATGACGCCCACAAAGCCGTAAAGATCGAGATCCTTATGGAAGAGAATCAACGTCAGCAGGGCCCCCACGGCCGCCGAGGGCAGGCCGGAAAGAATCGTGACCGGGTGAACGAAGCTTTCGTAGAGTACGCCCAGCACCAGGTAGATCACCAGCACGGTGGCGAGCAACAGAATGCCCAAGCCCACCAACGAAGACTCGAACTGCTGCGCGGAGCCCTGGAACGACGCGCTGATATCGGCGGGCAGAGTCTCGCGGGCGATGCCGTTCACCTGGTCCACCGCTGTCCCCAGCGCCGTGCCGGGGCGCAAATTGAACGAGATGGTTACGGCGGGGAGCTGGCCGGAGTGATTCACCGCCAGCGGCCCGAGATTCTCGGTGAGCCTGGCCACAGCACTCAGGGGCACCAGTTCCCCGCTTGTCGAGCGGATATACAGCATCCGCAAAGCATCCGGGTCCATCTGGTATTGCTTTTCCAATTCGGCGATGACCCAGTATTCATTCGTAGGCGTGTAGATGGTGGAGATCTGGCGCGAACTGTAAGAGGTGGCCAGCGCATCTTCGATCTGAAACGGCGTCACGCCGAGCGCCTTGGCTTCGTCGCGGTCAATCTCGACGTTCACCTGTGGATTGGCGATCTGCAGGTCGGTGTTGACGTCCTGAAGTCCGGGAAGCTGGCGCAATTTGGCTTCCAGAATTTCCGCCTGCGTGTAGAGTTCCTTCGTGTCCGGCCCTTGCAGGGTGAATTGGTAGAGGCTCTTGGTGAGCTGGCCGCCGATGCGAATGGGCGGAGGGTTCTGCAAGAAAGCCATGATGCCCGGCACCGTAAAGAGCTTGGGTCGTAGTTCCTGGATTACCCCATCCGTGCTCAGATAGCGGTAGTCAGGATTGCGCGGGGCCTGCCGCATATGCAGCACGCCTTCCACCCAACGCGTGAACTGCTCGGAAACGGGCGGGTGCGGTTTCAGGTGCAGAAAGAATATTCCCGAGTTAATGCCGCCGCTCGGGCCGCCGGCGCCTACAAACGAAGACGCGTCCTGGATGTTGGGATCTTTGCGGATGATATTCATGATGACGCGCTCGTGCGCGGTCATCGAGTCAAAGGAAATTCCCTGGGCGGCCTGCGTAAAGCCCACGATCAGGCCGCTGTCTTCGCTGGGCAGGAAGCCCTTGGGAATTCCCAGGAACAAATACACCGTAGCAAAGAGGATGACCACCGACGCCAGCAGCGTGGCAAAGCGGTGGCGCAAGACGCGGCGCAGGCTGGTGTCATACGCGTCGTGCATTCCCTGGAAGCCGCGCTCGAAGAGGTTGAAGAGAAATCCGTGTTCTTCCGATTTCGTCGGCCGCAGGAAGCGGCTGCACAGCATGGGCGTCAGGGTCAGGGAAACAAGCCCAGAGACCAGCACCGCGGAGATGATCACCACCGAAAATTCGTGCAGCAGCCGCCCCAGGATCCCGCCCATGAAAAGCACGGGAATAAACACCGCGGCGAGCGAAAGGGTCATGGAAAGAATCGTGAAGCTGATTTCTTTGGAGCCGTTAAGGGCAGCCTCGAACACCCCTTCGCCGTGCTCCATGTGGCGCACGATGTTTTCGAGCATGACGATGGCGTCGTCCACCACGAAGCCCACGGAGAGCACCAGGGCCATCATCGAGAGGTTGTCCACGGTGTAACCGAGCAGGTACATCACCGCGAAGGTGCCGATGATCGACATGGGCAGCGCCAGGCTGGGAATCACCGTCGCCGACACGTTGCGCAAAAAGAGGAAGATGACCAGCACCACGAGGCAGAGCGTCAGCCAGAGCGTGAACTTGACGTCGCTAACCGAATCACGGATGGACTGCGAGCGGTCGTAGAGTGTGACCAGATGAATCGAGGGCGGAATTTGCAGGCGGAACGCGGGCAGCAGTTTGCGAATGCTGTCCACGACTTCCACGGTGTTGGTGCCGGGCTGGCGCTGGATGGCCAGGATCATGCCGGCGTGGCCGTTGAACCAGTTCGCGGCTTTGTCGTTCTGGACGCTGTCGATCACCTGGGCGATGGCGTCCAGGCGCACCGGAGCGCCCTTGCGGTAAGCCACGATCATGGGGCGATAGGCCGCCGCGTCCGTGAGCTGGCCGTTAGCCTGGACCGTAAACGCTTTGTGAGTTCCGTAAAGCGTTCCCGTGGGCATGTTGACGTTGGCCTGCTGGACCGCCTGCATGGCTTCATCGATGCCGACGCCGTAACTGGCCAGGGCTTTGGGATCGAATTGCACGCGCACCGCGTACTTCTTCGCGCCGTACACCGCCACCTGCGCCACGCCGCTTACCATCGAAATGCGCTCCGCCATGAGCGTTTCCGCGTACTCGTCTGTCGTGGAGAGCGGCAGTTCTTCCGAGTAGACCGCCATGTAAATGATGGGCTGGTCGGCGGGATTCACTTTCTGATACGACGGCGGCGTGGGCATGTCCGGCGGAAGCTGGCCCTGGGTCTTGGCGATCATCGCCTGCACGTCCTGCGCGGCGGCGTCGATGTCGCGGCTCAAGTTGAACTGCAGGGTGATCTGCGTGTTCCCCTGCGTGCTCATCGAGGTCATCGAGTCGAGGCCGGCGATGGTGGAGAACTGGCGCTCGAGCGGCGTCGCGACGGAGGACGCCATATTCTCGGGGCTGGCGCCCGGCAGGCTCGCGCTGACCGCGATCGTCGGGTAATCGACATTGGGCAGGTCGCTGACCGGCAAATACCGGTAGGCCATGATCCCGAATAGCAGGATGCCCAGCATGACGAGGGTCGTCATCACGGGCCGGCGAATGAAAGTCTCGGCAAGATTCATGAACTGCTTCCCTCGGGACTGGCCGTGGAGCTTTTGATCTGGACCTTGGCGCCCGGCTCGAGCCGCAGTTGGCCGTCGGTCACCACGGTTTCTCCCGCTTGCACACCTTTGGCGATCACCGTCTCGCCCGCCACGGTGTTGCCCACGGAGACCACCCGATATTCGACGGTCCGGTCAGGCTTCACCACGTAGAGGTATTGCCCCTTCTGGCCGGTCTGAACGGCTTGCGACGGAACCACGACGGCTTGCGATTGCACGGCCAAGTTCAATACCACATTCACGAATTGGCCCGGCCAGAGGCGCTTTTGAGGATTTGTGAAAGTCGCCTTCAGCTTGATCGTTCCCGTGGTGGCGTCCACCTGGTTATCGATGAAGGTGAGCACGCCCGCTTCGGGCCCGCGCGGGTCGTTGGGAGGGTTGGCCTCCACCCGCAACACGCCGCGGGCCTGGTATTGCTTGATCTCGGGCAGGTAAGATTCCGGGACGGAAAAAGTCACGTAGATGGGCTGAACCTGGTTGATGACCACCATCGGCGTGTCCGCGTTGGCCTTCACCAGGTTGCCGGCGTAGACGAGCAGGCTGCCCGTCCGGCCGTCCACCGGCGCGCCAATGGTGCAGTAACCCAAATCCAGTTTCGCCCTCTCCACCGCGGCTTGATCCGCGCGCACGGTGGCGTCGTAAGATTCCGCGGTGGTCATGAACTGGTCATACTGGTCTTTGGAGATGATCCCGGCTTCGTAGAGTTTTCCGTAACGGTCCACCTGGGCGTTGGCGTTCTTCTGCAGCGCCTGGTCGCGCGCCAGGTTGGCCTCCGCCTGCGAAAGCGCCGTTTGAAATGGCCGGGCGTCGATCGTGAACAGAGTCTCTCCCTTGCTCACGTCTTCGCCTTGCCGGAAATGGACGCGCTCCAACTGGCCATCCACCTGGCTCTTGACGTTGACCGTCGAGTAGGCTTCCACGTTGCCAATCGCCGTCACTTCGACGGGCACGGATTTCACCGCCGCCTGCGCCGCGGTGATGGGCACGGCCGGCACCTGCATCTTGAAGCCCTGGGAATTCGCGGGCCGCGACGAGCAGGCGGGCAGGAGCAATAGCCCTGCGAGCGCGAGGCCTGGGACCAGTGAAGCGATCCCCCTTCGCGGGGCCGTACGGAATCGACTTCGCTCGATCTTCGTAGCCAGAAATGGCATGTTGGCCTTTCTCCTCGATCGCCCCGGAACAGTCAGCCCGATGTATGATTGGACGCGCTTTTCCGGCAAATCGTTACGGGGTCTGGGCGGGCTTTCGGGCGCTGCGGCCGTTTGCGGTCAGCATCCCTTCCAACCAGATATCGGCAAGCGTCGCGCCGACCTTTTCAGGGTCGAAGTGATGATAGCGTTTCCCGCCGAAAAGTTCCTGGATCAAAAAATGATAGAACAGCATACCCAAAAACCCGCGCGCCGCCAGCGCCGGGTCCACATCACGGAAAACGCCGTCGCGGATGCGCGCGCGAATGTAGTCCGCCAGCAATTCATAGTACCCCGCAATATGCGTCCGGAAGAACCGCTGCGAGAGCCTGTGATTCTCCAGGGCGCTGTACAGAAGCAATCGGCTGCGCCCGGTGTCTTCGCGGTTACGGCGAAGCACTTCGCCGGCCAGCCAGGTGAACACTTCCCGCGGGTCCTCGGCTCCTTCCAACTTCTTTTGGAGTTCCTCGCAGCCTCTTGTCTTGCGGCACTTGTCGGCAATGACCGCCCAGTAGAGCGCTTCCTTGTGGGGAAAATGCCGGAAAATGAGCGCTTCGTTCACCCGCGCGTGCTGCGCGATCTGGCGCGTCGTGGTGCCTTTGAAGCCCTGCCGCGCGAACAACTCCAACGCCACATCAATGATCTGCCGGCGGCGGTCTTCGCCGGATATCCTCGTGCGCGCCCTGGGCATAGTAAGTAATCACTTACTTTAGAATACTAGCGGCAGAACGTCAAGGGAAGGTTTGATCCCCGAGGAGCAATTTGAGTCCCTTCCTCTGAATCCTCAGGCGTTTATCTTCATTTCAACCACAGCATCGCGAGGTTACGAATTGGCGCTTGGGCGCATCTAACAATTCCCATCCCTAGTCTCAGGGTACTGAATCTGTGAGGAGGAATATGCGAAACAAACTATTCTCTGTCGCTGTAGGTTTGATCCTCTTGGGTGTTGCGTATCCCCTGTTAACCCATGCCCAGTCTGACGAAGCGGGAGGAGTGCCGATCCTGGCGTTCAAGACGATGGTTCCGGTAACGGGGCCTTATGTTGGCATGGCCAACCCGATTCGGACCGTCCCAGGGGGCGGTCTGGCGTGGAAAATTGAGAACGGGAGCGGCGAACTCATGGCTGGTGGCCGATTGAGAGTTCGTACGCGGGGCTTGGTTCTCGTCAATACGGGCGCCAACCCCATCTCCATGTTCAGGGCCATCGTGAGTTGCCAAAGCATCGATAGTCAAGGCGCGCCGGATGTGGTTAACGTCTCGACCGATGCGTTCCCAGCCGATGCTGACGGCAACTCGCGAGTTGACACGAAGGTTGATCTCCCGAGTCCCTGCATCGCACCCATTGTGTTTGTTACGTCCCCGGGGGGTGCCTGGTTCGCTGCTACAGGCATGTAGGGTGTTTTACGGAGCGGCAAGTTGAGGGGCGAATCGAAGGTCGCGTATTCGCGACCGGCAGTTCGCCCCACGCCTTCCAATCCCTCTCCATGGCATTTCGCGTTCGGGGCAGGGCTCCTGGTTTATCTATGCTTATTGGCCACACGGAATAAGGCCGCGCCGGGTTAAGCATTCGGCAGGGGATTCGCTACATCGTCCCCGCGAGAATCTCGAAGCGAACACGCGTGGAACGAAACGGTCGGAGGCTTCGTAAGCCATCCGCTAGCGTCGTGCCGCGTGCCACGTCACCCCCAATCGATTCAGGAGATCGACGGCGTGGCGAATCGGAACCGCAATAGTGTTTGACGCGTCCGCCGGATCCTTCCGTTCAACGATGGCCACGACCTCGCCGGTGGGGAGATACACGGGGCTGCCACTGTTGCCGACTTGCGGCGCAATATTTACGGCGAGGACTTCGGTTGATTCCGAACTGCTCTCGGTGAGGCGCAGACTTCCACGACGCAACACCCAGCCCCTTTGCGTCACCGGTTGCCAGGCGAAGGTCGGATGCCCGGTAAGGACGACGGGCGCGCCGGGTTGCATTTCTTCCGAATCCAACAACGCGAATGGAGCAATTTCCGTGCCGAGGACTTGGGCAGGTCGCCGCTCCGTCTTCAGCACGGCGATATCGTGGACTTCGTCGACTCCCACCACATCGCAGGAGACGGCGGGAGCCGCGCGCCCCGCCGGCGACGCAAGTTTCGCCAGGATTTTAGCTTCCGGGCTCATCGCGAGACAGCGCCGCGCGTCATCCACCACGTGCGCGTTCGTAACCAGATAACCGTCTTCGTTCACGAAGAATCCGGTCGCTGAGATCTTGCAGTTCTTGCCGCCCGCTCCCGGGCCGATGGCCAGTAGCTGCACGACCGAGCCCTGTGGACCACCAGCGCGGTCTGCTGGTCCGCGCACCTGACCCAGAACTGAGGAATTGCAGCAAAAAACTACGGGGAAAACGGAGAGGACAATTGCCGAAACACAATGTCGTTTGGACTTTCGACTTTCAACTTTCAACTTTCGACTGCCTCCTTCGCTACCAATCCTGCACGCTTCCATCCTTGCGCCGCGCGGTGGGCAGATACGCGCGCTTATAGGGATACTTCTTCGCCACTTCCTCATTGATGTCTGTGCCGAGCCCCGGCGAATCGGTGACGTTCATGTAGCCATCTTTGAACGTCGGCCCGCCTGGCAGCACTTCGCGCGCGACGTCGGGGAAGAAGACCATTTCCTGAATCCCGAAGTTCGGAATCGAGACATCCAGGTGCACGTTTGCGGCGTGCGTGGGCGGAGCGATGTCGCCGGGACCATGCCACGCCGTTCTGACCTGGAATGCTTCCGCCAGCGCCGCCACCTTGCGCGCGTTGGTGAGGCCGCCGATGTGGTCCATATCGCAGCGAATGTAATCGATCAACTGCTCCTTGATCAGCGGGACGCAATCCCAGAGCGTATTGAACAATTCGCCCATGGCGATGGGCGTGGTGGAATGCTCGCGAATCAAGCGAAAACTTTCCTTGTACTCGGGGCGAAGCGGGTCTTCGAGAAAGAAGAGGTGATACGGCTCGAGTTCCTTGGCCAGTCTTGCCGCATAAACTGGCTCCAGCTTTTCGTGCACGTCGTGCAGCAATTCGACCTCATCGCCCAGCTTGGCGCGCAGATGGGCGAAGAGCTTGGGGACCGTGCGGAGGTAGGGACTGGGTTCAAACAATTCGGTTTCGGGGAGGCCCGCCTGCTGCGGCACACGCCCGGCGATTTCTTCGGAGCTTTTCTTCGCCGCCGTGCCATAAGTATCTTGCAGACCCGGAATCGCCACCTGCGCGCGCACACACTTGAAGCCGCGCTCCATCGCGCGCCGAATGGCGTCCTCGACTTCCTGGAACGTTTCGCCGCTCGCGTGCGTGTAGGCGAGCGCGCCGACCCGCGTTCGACCTCCCAGCAACTGGTAGACGGGCATCCCGGCGCGCTTGCCCTTGATGTCCCAGAGCGCCAGGTCCACGCCCGCCAGCGCCGTCATCTGCACGGGACCGCCGCGCCAATACGGGCCGCGATAAAGGTATTGCCAGGTGTCTTCGATTTGTTCCGGATCGCGGCCAGTCAGCAGAGGCGCGATGTGCTTCTCCAGCGTGGTGGCCACGGAGAGTTCACGCCCGTTCAGGGTGGCGTCGCCAACGCCGTAGAGCCCCGGCTCGCTGGTCAGGATTTTCACGAGCACGTAGTTGCGGTCGGGGCAGGTGACAATGACCCGCACCTCGGTGATCTTGAGGGGAGGAAGCCCGCCTGCCGGGGGATCGGCGGAAGAGGCGCCGCGCGCCGGTCCCCCTGCGACGCCAGGAGCGCCTAAGGCTGCCGCGCCGGCGAGCTTCAGAAAGTTGCGTCTTCCGGGCTGGTGGGACCGAAATGACATGTGCGCCTCCTGGGTTTGTCTGGCGGCCTGCGCCGCCGCCTTTGCCTCGCTTAATCAATGGGAGGCAATTCTACCCCACAGCGCAAATGGTACTGAAGGATTCCGGTGATGTACGCGAATCTTGCCTGGGAAAGGAGATCAGCAGGACGATGAAAGCTCTCCGGGCTGTCATCCTGAGGCGAAGCCGAAGGATCCCTTTCAGTTCTTTCACTGCGGGGATTCTTCGTCGCTCCGCTCCTCAGAAATGACAGAGGATTGCTTTTAGGTGCGCGGCGCGGGTTTGGCTTGGGTAGCCAGGGGTTTGAGTTGAATCTCCAACTCCTGTACTCCTGGCTGATCGAACTTCACAACCGTCTCAGCCGGTTCATATCCGTCCGCCTGGACACGCAGCGTGTGCTCGCCGACCGGCAATTGCGTCGGGCCGAGCTTGTCGGCCGTCCCCACAGTAAGACCATCCAGGGTCACGCGCGACTTGGCGGGTTTGGTGGAAAGAATCAGCGTGCCGACGCTGTCCCACTCGTAGCCTGCGGAGGGGTTGTACCCGTCTTGCCGGCCATTGTCCGCGTAAGGGCCGACCCACCAATAACGATAAGGGTAGGGCGTGGCAGGGGTGAATTGTGGGTAGCTGGAGTAGCCACCATAATAGCCGCCAAACCCGCCGAAGTAGGAACCAACGTATGAGGTCCAAACGGGTCTGGGAGGGACCGAGGTGATTCGTTGGGCAAAGAGGGCGACGGAACTCAACATCAATCCCGCCAGGAGCAGAGGCAGCATGCGAAGTATGCGGCTCATAACCCCTCCTCTCATTCGCTTACGAGGTCCTTCTCTACCTAAAGCGTACCACCCTTTTTGCCGGAAAGCCAATGCCGGATTGCACTTGACGCTGTTTTGCATTGTGGGCTAACGTCATAGAGTCAGCCACAAAGCGTTGAATTCAGGCAAAGACGCGGGACAGTCGACTTCCTCAGGCTTCGGCAGCGAGCGGGCGTCCAATGGAGCTTTTCCAACTTACCGAGGCTCTGGTCAACATCGAATCAGTGACGGGCCACGAAAAGGCCTGCGGTGAATTCGTACGGGACCATCTGGCAGCCCGCGGGTTTCAGGTGGAGTTGCAGCCGGTTTCCCGTGACCGCGCGAATGTCTGGGCGACCTGCGGGACCCCCGAGGTCGTTCTGAGCACCCATTTGGATACCGTTCCACCTTTCTTCCTGGCCCGTGAAGATGAGGAGTTCATCTACGGACGCGGAGCCTGCGACGCGAAAGGCATTGTGGCCGCGCAGATTGTGGCGGCGGAGCGGTTGCGCGACAGCGGCGTCGAGGGCTTCGGATTGCTTTTCCTGGTGGGCGAGGAAACCGTCAGTGACGGCGCGCGGGAAGCCAATTTGCATCCTCGCGGCTCCCGCTTCCTTATCAACGGCGAGCCTACGGCGAATAAGCTGGTCGTGGGTTGCAAGGGGAATCTCCGCCTGGACGTTCGAGCCAAAGGAAAGATGGCGCATTCCGCGTATCCGCATTTGGGAGACTCGGCGATTGCGAAGCTCCTGGATGTTCTTGGGGATTTGCGGAAGTTGCACTTTCGGGAGGATCCGGTCCTGGGTCCTTCGACACTCAACATCGGCGTGGTGTCGGGTGGAAGGGCGGCCAATGTGATTTCCGATCAGGCCTCGGCGCAAATCGCTATCCGGACCGTCACCGACACGGCGGCGCTCCGGCAGGAAATTTCGGATCTGATCCGAGGGCGCTGCGAATTCGAGTTTGTGCGCGACACGCCTCCACTACGCATGGAGAAGCTCGACGGCTTCGAGACCGGTATCGTGGCGTTCACTACGGACCTGCCGGCCCTGACGAACTGGGGCCGGCCGGTGCTCTTGGGGCCCGGCTCGATCGAGTCCGCGCACACCGAGCAGGAACGGGTTCGCAAGGCGGACCTCGTCGAGGCCGTGGAATTGTATTGCCGCCTCGTTAAGGAGTTGAAGCGGGCCGATGCGAAAGAGGGCCGGAAGATTCCGCAGGAGGCAGAAGGGTAATGGCGGGGTCATCTCGCTGGAGTCATGGTTATGAAAAAGCTGGAAGTCGGAATTCTCGGCGCTACGGGCATGGTTGGGCAGCGGTTTGTGAGCTTGCTCGAGCATCATCCCTGGTTTGAAGTGGGTTGGCTGGGGGCTTCGGAGAAGTCGGCGGGGAAGACTTACGCGGAGGCGTGCAGTTGGCGCCTGCGCGACCCGATGCCGGAGGCCGTGCGCGCGCTCCCCGTTCACGAATGCACGCCGCGCGGCGCGCCGCAACTGATCTTTTCTTCGCTCGATTCCAAGGTGGCTGGCGAGGTCGAGAAGGCTTTCGCGCAGGCCGGGCATGTTATTGTGTCGAATTCTTCCAATCATCGCATGGACGCCGACGTCCCCCTGCTGATTCCGGAAGTTAACCCCGATCATCTGGCATTGGTGCGCGCGCAGAGAAAGCAGCGCGGCTGGAAAGGCATGATCGTCACCAACCCGAACTGCACCACGGTAGGCCTGGTGATGTCGCTCGCGCCGCTCGAGAAGACGTTTGGCCTGGCGAAAGTCCTGATGACCAGCATGCAGGCGGTTTCCGGCGCCGGTTATCCGGGCGTCCCCACGTTGGATATCCTGGGTAACGTTATCCCTT
>JAIQGA010000282.1 GCA_020072925.1 Terriglobia bacterium
TCGCATGCTATATGCTGGGCGCTCGCTGTGGCCTTAGGCGGCGCGGCAATCACGGCTGCAACGGCTGCCCGCGCTGCCGAGGAGCCGGCGGGGGTCTTGGCGCGCAATGTCAGCACCGTCCATTTCTTCAGCGACTCGCTGAACGAGCAGCGCGCCTTCAACCTCATCCTGCCCATCGACTATGAGATTTCCACCAACCGCTACCCGGTGCTCTATTTGTTGCACGGCTACACCGGCGGCAACAACAACTGGACCCTGCTGACCAATCTGTCGGGCTATGTGGCGCGTTACCGCCTGATCGTCGTTATGCCCGACGGGTCAAACGGCTGGTATGTTAACAGCGCCACGGACCCCAAGGCGAAGTTCGAGGACTATATCATCAAAGATATTATCCCTTATGTAGAGAAACACTACCGCACGATTCCCCTGCGGCGCGCACGGGCCATCACCGGGCTCTCCATGGGCGGATATGGCGCAATGTTTCTGGGCCTGAAGCACCCCGACTTATTTGCCGCCATCGGCGCATTCAGCGGCGCTCTGGACGTGGCCCACAATGGCCTTCCCCCGGACACCCTCAATGCGACCGAAAAGGAGCGCAAACAAAAGGCCGAGATCACGTCGCACTTTGGCCCGCCGGGCTCTCCGACGGCCAAGGAGCGCGATCCATTTGAAATCCTCGCGAAGGTCCCGCGCGAACAGATGCCTACGCTCTATATTGCTGAAGGGGGCGAAGATTTTCTTATCAAGGGAAACCGCGAATTTGTGGCCGAGCTGGCGAAATTGAAGGTTCCGTATGAGTACCGCGAGGTCTCGCCGCGCGAACATACGTGGGATTTCTGGGATGAGCAGGTTCGAATTTTCCTCGAAAAGCTTGCGCGCCTCGAAGGCTTCGAATCCGGGGTGACGCGCGGGCCGGAGCCTCCACCTCCCGGCCCGCGGGATCGCCTGCGCATGATGCCCCCGGCTGAGTGAGCGTTCAGCCGGCTCCAGGATTACTGTTGCGGAGGAGCCTGGTTGGGCGGCGCATTCCGCCTTCCGCGCGCCTTCTGCCAATTCTCGCGGCGCTTTGCTTGCTGCTCCGCCGTAAGAATCTGATCGACCTTCTGCCGCGTCGCATGACGGATGGCGCGCACCTTGGCGCGCCGGTCCTGTGGGGAAAGCGATGTGTCGTCGCGCAGGGCGCGCATCTGCTGGGCCTGGTCCAGGAGGATGGGGCGGATCTTCTCGCGTTGATCGTCGCTCAGATTGAGATTCTGCGTCATCCGGTCGAGCATTCGGTCCACCCGCTGCTCGGGGGAGGGTGGCTGTTTCTGCGCCTGCTGGTCGCTGGGCGCGGGAGCCGTATCTTGCGCTTGAAGCGCTGCCGGCACGAAGGAAAGCAGCGCCAGTGTCAGCGCAGTGAATATTACTTTTCGCATGGGATTCTCCTTTCGAATTGGTACTGTCCACATATGGTTATAAACCCCCCAGCGATCGAGAGGTTGCGCCTGAAGACGACGGCGCCGCTGATGGCGTGGGAAAGGATAGGGTGTGCACCGCGCAGCGCTACGAAAGTCCGATTTCGCGCGAGCGCTGTTCGAGGTGTTGATAAGCGATCGCCATCATGCGATTGCGGTCGAGCCCGAAGGCGTTGGGCTGAAAGACAAAGTCGGTGTGCCCCGGAACGCGCATGCTGGCCTTGAAGAACACCTCGCGAATGGAGTCGGCATACTCCGGGTGTTCGATGACTTTTTCGTGCAGGTAGTCCATGCCGGCGATGATGTGGCGGCCCTCGTCGGCCCGAATCAGGCGAATGCCTTCCAGCAGGCGCTTGAATGTCCCGCGGGCGCCCACCATTTCGTCGAAGTAGTCGTAACCGGTCACCGCCATAACGCCTTCGATGACGCCCATGTAATGTGCCACGCCGCGCACGAGTTCCTGCTCCACCTTTCTCGCGCCTTCGGGTCCTGAAGCCTCCAGGACCGCGCGGCCAATGGCCATGCCGCGCTCGCGAAGTTCGTCCACGAGCGCCGTACGGTAATCGTTAGAGAGGTAAGTCGTGGTATCGATATTCCCGAAGACCTCGCGGAAGTAGAGCGCAAAGAACTCCACGTGCTTCACTTCTTCAAAAAGCTGGGCTCCCAGGAAGGCGCGACGGTCGGCGTCCGGCACCGCTAGCAGCCACCACGCCAGCGTGTCTCCCACACTGACTTCGCCTTCGTAGAACAGCGAGCAGATCTTCACGAGTTGTTCGCGCTGCTCAGCATTCAGTTGTTCCCAGTCGGCCCGGTCTTCCCGCAGGGGAATCCGCTCCGGATCCCACATCCCATGCTGCTTCGCTATGCGGTAGAGTTCGCGGGCGCTGCGTGGTCCGGTCGGGGCGGTGGCCATCTGCTTTTTTCCTCGTGCTCCTGAATTTGGGTACGAGACGGCTTCCTGCGCCTACAACGTCATACTGAGGGAAATGCAGGAAACTCCTTGTAAATACACTAATTTACACGCACGGTCCGAGGACGTCAACCGGCCTGCATCACGGCGGGGAGCTGAGCCTGTCTCAGCGTCCAGAGGAAGAGACCGGGACAGCCATCGCGCTCTCAGGGTTCTTCCCCATCGCGGCGCGCTCCCTGCCTGCGCAACTGGCCGGTGACCACCCGCGTAGCCACAAACTGGCCTTGCGTTTCCTTGCCCAAGGCGAAGATACGATCGCCTGCTTTGAGATCCTTCAGGCCGATGGGCTGGCCGTCCTTCATGAATTGTGTTTGGTCGTTGACGACGATGGTCTTGTCACCCTGCCAGGGATTGCGGACCTTGATCTGGTCCTTATCGATGGAAAGAATCTGGCCGAAAGCACGCTCTCCCGCATTCTGGAAGCGCTGAATTTCCTCGTCGGAGACCCGCCGGACCTGTACGGCAACAAACTGCTTATCGTCGTCCATTCGGCCGCGCACCATGGTGTGGTCGCCCGGCTTCAAATCTTCCAGTTGAATTTTCTGTTGCCCCTCCTGGTAGCGTGTCTGATCGTTCACCAGGATGGTCTGCGTAGAGCCATCGAGCTTTTTGATCGCGAAGCGGTCAACGCCGACGGAAGTAATCGTGCCAAAGGCCCGCGGGCCTTGCGGCCCCCGCTCACGAGACCCCGCGGGGGGCGGCGGTGCCTGAGAATTATCCTGCGCACTGCGCGCAGGCGCGGCCGCCAGAAGCATCAGGGCCGCTGCCAAGGTCGAAAAAAGTATCCGACGCATAGGTCCTCCTGGTCCGTCAGACGACCCAAGAAGAGATGCGGTTACCTCCGGAACGGTTGTGAGAAAGGGAATGCAGGTTGGCCCTTTGCGTATGTCCCATCCCTGGCGGTTGCGAGCTAACAAAAACTTTACACGACCTTTGTAACTCCTCCGCCGTACTATACGTAAATGGAGGACGAAGGCACGGACAGATTCGTGAAACCGACTTTTTCAGCTCGGGTGCGGTTGCATCGCTTGCGGAAGTTCAGCCTTGTGGCGTGGATGACGCTGTCCCTCGTGGCGCTGGCGTCGCCTGGCCTGCGTGGCCAGGCCGCCGGCGCCGGAACGATTACGGGTCACGTCCACGGCCCCGGCGGCGTCCCCGTGCCGGGCGCCACGGTGGTGCTCGTCGAACCCCAGACCGGTGAGCGAAAGGAAACCTGGACCGACGCAGAAGGAAATTACGCGCTCACAGGCGTGAATCCCGGGACCTACAAGTTGGAAGTGTCGCTGGTGGGATTTCGATCGGATGTGCGTGAGCCCGTCCCCATGACCGCGGGCAGGTCTCTGCGCGTGAACGTGGCCTTGGTGATGGGCCTGCCGGAAGACGCCGGGCCCGCGACGCCAGAAAGGGCGGCGTCCCGCGAGGCTGCACTTCAGCAACTCCCGGAGTCTGTCCGCGCGCGCCTGGAGAATTTCGGCGGCGAACCGAACGGAAATATGGGGGAAACACAAGGAAACGGTGCCGTGCGCTTCTCGGAAACTTCCGGCAACGGGAACGCGCCCGCGGGAGAATCACCCTCCGAAGAAGGCGATTCCTCTGCCAGCGCCGCCAACTCGTTTCTGCTTTCGGGGGGCCAGGGTGCCAGCGCGGCCATGCCAGGCGAACAAGAGGGCCGCCTGCGCGAGCGCATCCAGGAATTTCGCCAGATGCGCGAAGGGCAGAGCGCACCGGGCTTCGGCGGCGGTCCGGGGATGGGCGACGTCTTCATCTTCATGGCCGGCCGCGGCGGCTTTGGAGGCCGCCGCCCCCAGATTAACCGCGTGCGCGGCAACTTGATGGAATCGTATTCGAATTCCGCGGTCGATGCGCATCCTTATCCCCTGAACGTCGCAGAGTCCCCGCAGATCCCGTCTTATAGGGAACGCGCCGCCGGCGGGCTGGGCGGGCCACTGGTGATACCTAAGATCTACAATGGCCGCGATAAGACCACGTTCTTCTTCAATTACATGCTGCAGCGCGCGCGAAGCCCCTTCGACAGCTTTGCTACCGTTCCGACGGCCGCGGAGCGCCTGGGGGACTTCTCCCAGACCGTTATTCCTTCCGGCCCGCAGGCGGGCACCGTCCCAACGCTCTACAACCCGTTCTCCGGCCCGCTTGGCGCCCGGACGCCTTTCGCCAACAATCAAATTCCCACCAACATGTTCGACCCGGCGGCGGTGGGAATGCTGAAGTATATTCCGCTCCCCAACCTTCCGGGCACCGTGCAGAACTTCCACTTGCAGGAGGTGCTGCCCGCCGACTCGGACCGCGTGATGGGCCGCATCGGCCAGCAAATTTCGGGGAAGGACAGTCTCAATGCGTTTTACTTCTTCAATTCCGCCCGCACCACGCGCGTCGGCAATTTCCCGGGCTTGACGAGCAATACATCCGTGCGCGGCCAGAACCTGAATCTGAATGAGACCCACACCTTCGCGCCAGGATTCATGAACAACCTGCTGGTCAACTTCAGCCGGCAGCGAACTTCCACGCTCAATCCCTTTGCCTTTCAGAGCGATATCGCAGGCGGATTGGGCATTCAGGGGATTTCGACGAATCCCTTCGATTGGGGTATTCCCCTGACGCAATTCACGAACTTCACGGGCCTGAACGATACGATTCCCTCGCTGACTCGCAATCAGACCGTGCGCGCCATGGATTTCCTGCTGTGGAATCACGGCAAGCATAATCTGCGCTTCGGCGGCGAAGTGCGGCGGGTCCAGTTGAATACCCTTACGGACCCCGACGCGCGCGGGACCTTCACGTTTTCGGGATATTCCACGAGCGAATTTCTGAACGGACTGCCGGTGGCCGGCACCGGCTACGATTTTGCGGATTTCCTGCTCGGCCTGCCGCAAACCACTTCGGAGCGCTTCGGAGCCAGCAGCAATTATTTCCGCTCCTGGGGCTATTCCGGCTTCTTCCAGGACGACTGGCGGGCCACGTCTCACCTCACATTTAACTACGGGCTGCGCTACGAATATTTCACGCCCTTTACGGAGAAGTGCGGGCACTTGTCGGACCTGACGTTCGGCCCGGGATTTTCGTCCGCGCAGGTGGTGACGGGCCAGCAGACGGTCGGGTTGCCGCCGTCGTTGTTGCGCGGGGATAGCAATAATTTCGCGCCCCGCCTTGGCCTGGCGTACCGGCCGTGGCTGAATCATTCCCTGGTGCTGCGCGCCGGCTACGGCGTGTTTTACGACGGCAGCATCTACAACCGGATCTTCCCCAACATGGCGAGCCAGCCGCCCTTTGCTCAGGCCTCCACGCTGATCACTTCTCCGCAGCAGGTGCTGACGCTCGAGGACGGATTCCCGCAAATCGGTTCCAACATTCTTCGCAATACTTACGCCGTTGACCCGAACTTCCACACACCTTATGCCCAGACCTGGAACTTCACCCTCGAGGATCAGATCTTTCGGAACGTGATCTTCACGCTGGGGTACGTGGGCACGAAGGGTTCGAAGCTCGATCTGCTGCTCGCGCCGAACGAATTCCTGCCGGGCTCGGGAGCTTCCGCGCAGAATCTGGCACTGCAGAACGCGCTGGCGTTCACCTACGAGACCTCCGGCGCCGCCTCGATTTACCACGGGCTGCGCGCGGGTCTGCGGCGGCAATTCCACGGAGGACTTTCGATCAACGCGGAATACACCTTCTCGAAGTCGATTGATGACGCCGCGAGCGTGGGCGGCGCGGGGCGGACGGTCGCCCAGGACTGGCGCGATTTGCAGGCGGAACGTGGCCTCTCCACGTTCGATGTGCGGCATCGCCTGCTGATCAACCACATCTACGAGTTTCCCTTTGGCGATCGGCGGCGCTGGCTGAATCATGGTGGGGCAGCAGCGCGCGTTATCGGAAACTGGCAGATCAGTGGCACCACCTCCATCCAGTCCGGCAGCCCCTACACCGCGCAGGTCCTCGGCAACCTGAGCAATTTTGGGGGCGCGGTGGCCATCGCCAACCAGCGCCCGGACGCCACGGGCCAACCGGTGTCGCTGCCCGGCTTCGAGCAAAACACCATGCGCTTCTTTAATACCTCGGCCTTCACGCTGCCGCCTGCAGGCCAGTTCGGAAATGCCGGCCGAAATACCATCACTGGCCCGGGCCTGGTGAATTTCAATATGCAGCTCTCGCGGTTTGTGACCTTCTCACAGGAGAAGAACATCCGGGGCAATTTCCGCATCGAGGCCAATAACCTTTTCAACACACCCAACTTTGGCGGCCTGGCGACGGTGGTAAACGCCCTGAACTTCGGCCGCATCACCAGTGTTCAGTCCATGCGGACTTTGAGCGCCACGATTCGCGTCATGTTTTGAATCGCACCATGCGTAGGTCAAGAAACACAGTTCGGATGCTGGTTTGGGCGGCCGCGATAGCGTTTGTCCCGGCGATTGCCACCCTCGTTAGTTTTGCGGCGCAGGCCACTCACGCCACATCGGCACAGGTGAACCCGCCTCCTCAAGGCTTCGTGATTCACACGCAGCGCAATCTAGTGCTGGTGGATGTGCGCGTGTGGGATAAGTCGGGGCATCCGGTCAACGACCTGAAGCAGGGCGATTTTCGCATTTGGGAAGACGGCGTTCCCCAGACCATCAACTCCTTCAGCGTCGAAGACGTCGCGCGGCTGGCGCAGGCCGGCGCTGAAAGCGGCCCGCCGCCCACAATCGACTTGGCCAAGCTGCCGCCCACCGCCAACCCCGTGCAGGTGTTGCAGGACCATCGCCTGCTGGTTGTTTTCTTTGACCTTACCTCGATGCCGTTGGACGACCTGAATCGCGCGCTCGAAGGAGCAACGCGGTTCGTCCGCACTCGCCTGACGCCGGCGGACCTTGTCGCAGTGGTAATTTACGGCAACACTCTGCGCGTGATTCAGAACTTCACCAACGACCGCGACGAATTGGATAAGGCACTTAAGGGCATTCGCGTCGGCGCCTACTCGCAGCTCGCGCAGGCGGGGACCGAAGGCGATGCCGGAACCACTAACGCCTCAGGCGAGGAGATCGTCAATCAGGATGTTTCCGCGGCCTTCACTCCCGACGAGACGGAATTCAATATCTTCAACACGGATGAAAAACTCGCCGCCATCGAATCCCTGGCGCACATGCTGAAGGATGTTCCGGGGCGAAAATCCATCATCCACTTTTCGAGCGGGGTCGAGCGCACCGGCATCGAAAATCAGATG
>JAIQGA010000283.1 GCA_020072925.1 Terriglobia bacterium
AACCGCGTGCTGATCGCTTCCTACGAGCTCTCGCCTTCCGGCTATTCCGAAGCGGCAGGCCTTGACTTCGACCGCCAACTCCTCACCAAACTCGAGGCCCTCCCCGGCGTCGAGTCCGCGACCCTGGCGGATTTCTCGCCGCTCAACTTCACGCTCCACTCCGACTATGTCCAGCCCGAGGGTTATGTGCCCCGTCTCCACGAATCCATGGAAATCAGCCGCGCCTGCGTGGGCCCGAATTACTTCCGCACGCTGCGAACTCCGCTGGTTGCCGGGCGTGACTTCACAGCCCAGGACACCGGACAATCGCAGCTTGTCGCCATCGTGAATCAGGAGTTTGTTGACCGCTATTGGCCGGGCCAGGATGCCCTCGGCAAGAAGATTGACTTTTACGGCCGAGGGCTCGTGGTGGTCGGCGTGGCTCGCAATGGCAAGTACCGGCGATTGATTTACGCGCCGGAGCCCGTCATTTTTCTCCCTTTGTATCAGGACTACCGCGATCCTGTCATCATTCACGCGCGGGTCGCGGGCGATCCGCGCGCCTTCGCTGCACCCGTCGAAAGGGCCGTCCACGCGCTCGATGGCGATTTGCCCCTCTATGGCGTGACCAGTTTGCAGGCGAGCATGCAGTTGGGGAGTATCTTCGAGCGGGTTGCCGCGACGTTTGTGGGCTCGTTCGGCTTGCTCGCCCTGGCGCTTGCCGCGGTGGGGATTTATGGCGTGGTCGCCTATGCGACGCGTCAGCGCACGCACGAAATTGGAATTCGCATGGCGATGGGAGCACAGCGCGCCGACGTTCTCCGCCTTGTCCTCGGGCAGGGCGTGCGCCTAACGCTGACGGGCGTGGGCATCGGGTTGGGGGTCTCTCTGGCCGTGACGCGCTTTCTGCGCAGCCTGCTATTTGGCGTCGCCCCCACGGATCTTGTGACCTACGTGGCTGTGGCGCTGTTGCTCTGTCTCGTCGCGTTGGTCGCTTGCTACATCCCCGCGCGCCGGGCGACCCGGGTGGATCCCATGGTCGCGCTGCGATGCGAATAGAGCAGTGACGAGTGACAAGTAACGAGCGGGAAAAGAAGTTGAAAGTCGAAAGTCGAAAGTTGAAAGTTTAAAGGCAAGAGCGCGCAATTGGAGTGGCGGGTGGTGAGGGACGCGCGGGATAGCCCGACGCGTGCCTAGCCTTACACAATGCCAGCCGTTCTTTTTGGTTCGAACTGTTAACTGTCGACTGTCAACTGTTGACTTCTTTTCTGCTTGTCACTCTTCACTCGTCACTTGTCACAGTTCTTATGCTACGCTTGTAGTGATGCCGAGGTATCGCGAAGTCGCCTACTCCTTCTTTCCGCCGCTGACCCACTGGGTCAAGCGTCTGGTCATCATCACTTCGGTCTGCTTTGTCGTCACCTACTTGCCCGAAATGATATTCGGCTGGGGCGCCCCTTTCGCCTGGTTCGCCCTTCAGCCCTACGATGTTGTGCATCGCTTTTACATCTGGGAATTGGTGACCTACCTGTTTCTCCACGGCGGCTTCTTCCACATTATCTTTAACATGTTCGCCCTTTGGATGTTCGGGTCGGATCTGGAAAGCCATTGGGGCGGCAGGAAATTCCTGACGTTCTATTTTCTGACCGGCATCGGCGCCGGCCTGACCGACGTCATCCTGAATACGATTTTCAACCCGAGTGTGCCCACGGCGACGATCGGCTGCTCGGGCGCGATTTACGGCTTGCTGCTGGCGTATGGGATGATTTTCCCCAACCGCCCGATCTACCTCTACATGATTATCCCCATCAAGGCAAAGTGGTTTGTGCTCATCATGGGGGCGATCGAGTTCGTCAGTTCCTTTGGCACGCCCGGTTCGGGTGTCAGTCACGTGGCGCATCTGGGTGGCATGCTCTTCGGCTTCCTCTATCTGCGGGGCGCCGGCTTGCCTTCCCGGTTGGAACTCCGTTACCGAGATTGGCGGCGCGCGCGGCTGCGCCGCAAATTCGAAGTCTATATGCGCAAGCAGGACAAGAAAGATGAAGCGGGGAGATGGATCAATTGAATGCTGAATTATGAATGAAGAAATACGAATCTGAAACTCCGTCCTGATTGCTGTGAGCACTTTCTGAGAGGGTTTGGTTTTGAATTCAGCATTCATAATTCATCATTCACAATTTCTGTTGGGGGTGCAGCATGGCAACCGCAATCCAAACGATTCTCGGGATTGAAAACGCGATGGTGCGCGACTTCAATGGTGGCAAGATCGACCGGCTTCTCGCGCATTTTCATCCGCGCGTGGTGGGCTTCTCCTCGACGAAGCAGGAGAGGATCGCCGGCCGCTCGGCGATGCGGAAAACCTTCGAGTATTATCAGCACGCCACCAGCCGCATTAAGTACCAGATTGCCAAGCCGCAAGTGCAGGTCCTCGATGGCCTGGCCATCGCCACGTTTTATTGGACCGTGGAGCTCGGCACCGGGCGTCCGCGCCACGTGATTCGCGGCCGCGGCAGCCACGTCTTCGCGCAGAAAGCGGGAAACTGGCAGATCGTCCACGAGCATTTTTCCCGCGCACACTGAGCCGGCCGCGCCGTAAGTTTGCGCGGGATCGGCGTTTCCCTGGGATCTCTGACTGCCGAAGAAGTGTATTCCCCAAAATCGCGAAAGGAGAAGAGTGCCTCGATGTCCGCGCATAAGATTTGGAGGACGCTACTCGGCATTTGGCTGTCGGGTTGGGTTTTCTCGTTTGCTCTCGTCGGGGGGCCGCCGCAGAGCGGCAAAGACTCCTGGGCCGCCTGGCAATTCGTCCTCGGCGACTGGGTCGGCGAGGGCTCGGGCGAACCTGGCGCGGCCACCAGCGAATTCTCGTTCCACCCGGCCCTCGATGGGAAAATCCTCATCCGAAAGAATCGGACGGATATTCACGCAACCGGGGAGCATCCGGCATCCACGCATGAAGACATGTTGGTGGTTTATCCCGAAGGGTCTGATATGCGTGCGATCTATTTCGACAACGAGGGCCACGTCATCCATTACACGGCGAGTTTTTCGGCGGATGGCAACAAGCTTACGTTCTTGAGCGCCACGCTGCCGTCAGCTCCGAGGATGCGGTTGACCTATGAAAAGAGTAAAAACGGAGCGCTGAATATTAGCTTTGACATTGCCCCGCCTGGTAAACCGGAAGCTTTTTCCACCCACATTGGAGGAACGGCCCACCGCAAAGCGCCCCATTGAATCCCGCGGCAGTCATTGTAGGGGCACGCCATGGCGTGCCCCTACAGCCGTGCCCCTACAGCCGGCGGGCATTGACAGGCATGCAGGTGGGATGATAGCGTCATCCTGGGAGTCTGATCTTTGAAAACTCTGTTCCTGCGGTGGTCCCGGTAGCTGACCGGGACGAAAAGGAAAGGCCGTGCGAATCGGCCGCGGTCCCGCCACTGTGATCGGCGAGCCGTATCCTCAATTTGGCGCTCGAGCCCGCCACTGTTTCCCAACGTACCGGGAAAGGGGAAGGCGGAGGATAAGGCGATGACCCGAAAGCCAGGAAACCTGCCCGGGAACGACGACTCAGCCTAACTCTTCGACGAAAGAGTCCTGAGAACGATGGCGCAAGCCTTCCGGTTCCAGTCGAGGAATTGGGAGGCTTTTTTGTTTTGGGCCCTCCTTCTCTCCCGGCTCTTTTCGTCGGCGTCCCCGTCGCGTGAACGGGGAAGGGAGGGGTGTGATGAAATCAGAAGTCAGAAGTCAGGAGTCAGGAGTCAGAAGTCAGAAGTCAGGCGACAGATCAACGCGCTGGGAATTGGCTTGGCGCCAGGTTCGTCGCTGCCTCAGCATGCTGATAGTTCCCCTATGTTCAGTGCTACTTCTTCTGGTTTTGGCGCCTGGGCGACTTTCGGCATCAGGCATTGAAGGCACGGTGCTCGACCCGAGCGGCCGAGCCGTGGCGGGCGCGCAGGTGACGCTGCTGCGGGCGCTCGCGGTAGTAGAGGCGCGGCAGACCGACGCGCAAGGGAAGTACGCTTTTGAAGAACTTTCCGCCGGGGCGTATCGGCTGGCGGCTCACGCGCCGGGCTTCAACGCCTCGACTCAAGACGTCCAGGTGAATGGCGGGGAAACCAGCCGCGTGGACCTGCACCTCGAGTTGAGCGCGGTCCAGCAGCAGGTGGTGGTCTCGGCGTCGTTGGGTGGCGCGCTGGCGCCGCAGGTGGGCTCGTCGGTTTCAATTATCTCTCAGCAGGAAATTGCAGACCGCGGCGCGCAGAATGTTCTCGAGGTGTTGCGCGGCGTCCCGGGCGTCGAAGTCGAGCAAAGCGGGCGGCGCGGCGGCGTGACGGGCGTGTTCGTCCGCGGCGGAGACTCCAATTACAACGCCGTGATGGTGGATGGCATTCCGCTGAATCAGTTTGGCGGCGATTTCGATTTTGCTTCCTTGCCCGCCGATGGCGTCGATCGAGTCGAGTTCGTGCGCGGGCCGGAGAGCGCGCTCTACGGTTCGAACGCCGTCACCAGCGTCATCAACATCGTGACCGACCGCGGCGACGTGCCGCCGCATTTCACCCTGCAAGGCGAAGGCGGAAACTTCACCACGCGCCGCTTCGTCGCCGGGGGCAGCGGCCTGACGCGCGGAATAAGCTGGGGTTTCGATGTATCGCGGCTCGATTCCGGCGGCACCGTCCCCAACGACCAGTACCGCAACCAAAGCGCGATGCTGAGCCTGGGATACTCGCGCAGCCCGCGACGCCAGTTCAATTTCCATTTCTTCGGCAACGCCAACGACGCGGGTGCCCCCGGACCTTATGGTTCCGATCCCGAGCACCTGTTTTTCGGCATCGATACCATTTCGCGCGACAAGCAGAACCTGTTTGGTTACCAAGGGAGTTACGCGGAACAGTTTTCCTCGCGCTTCCGCCAGGTCTTCACCGCCAGCTTGGCCACCAACGACTACTATTTTCGCTCGCCTTACGGTGATTCTTTTTCGAACAACCTGCGCGCCGAGGTAAATACACGAAGTGAAGTTACGGTCTCGAGCCGCGATTTCCTGGTGGGCGGCTTCGAATACGACCGCGAACAAATTCGCAACACTTATATTGCTGACGCCAACTTTAAGCCTTTCCGGCTGCCGCGCACCAGCCTTGCGTATTTCCTCGAAAACCGCTGGAGCCCTACGAGCCGGCTTTTCGTCATCGCCGGGCTGCGCCTGGATGACATCCGGACGGGCTCCTTGCCATCCGACGGCGGCCTGCGCCCCACGCTCCCCGCGAGTTCCGTCACCAAGCTGAATCCACGCATTTCCACAGCGTACCTGCTTCACGATTCGGATGCGGGTTCCTGGCTGGGCGCGACCCGTCTCCACGGCAGTTTCGGCACGGGCATCCGCGCGGCGGATGGTTTCGAACTGGCCTTCACCAATAATCCCCGCATTCTCCCGGAGAAAAGCGTCAGCTTCGACGCCGGGTTCGAGCAACGCTTCCTGGAGAGCCGCGCCGTTGTCGATCTGACCTATTTCTATAACCGGTTCGAAGATCAGATTGTGGTCCTGGGCGGGTCGCTCACCAATCTCAGCACTTTCGTTTCGGGCAACCTGGGCAATTCGCGCGCCGACGGCATGGAGCTTTCCTTCCGCATGCAACCCACACGCTCGCTGCACCTCTCGGCGGAGTACACCCTTCTCGACACCTCGATTCTGGCGTTGAATGGTTCCTTCCTGGTCGCGACGCCATTTTCTGTGGGCCAGCAACTGATCCGCCGCCCGCGCCACTCCGCGGCCTATAACCTCACCTGGCAGCGCGGCCGCCTGACGCTGAATACCAACGCCTACCTCCGCGGCGCCACACTTGACTTGGAGCCCAACCTGGGCGTGTACTCCTGCACGGGCCTTGGGCTTCCGTGCTTGTTCACCAACCCGAGTTACTTCCTTGCCGACGGCGGTTTTTCGTATCGCTTCCGACATGGCGTGGAAATCTACGGGCGATTGAATAATCTTCTGGACCGGCACTACGAAGAAGTTTTTGGCTATCCGGCCTTGCCGCTCAACTTTTTGGCGGGAGTGAAGTTCACTTTCCCTGCCGAGTAGGTGGGTCAGGGCCAAATATTGGCATTCAGAGGTTCGTCAGGCAACAGACGCGCCTTGATCGCCTTCAAATTTGGTGAGGAGGGCTCATGTTGGAGCGCATTCTTCTTTCCTGGAGCGGCGGAAAAGACAGTGCCATGTCCATGTGGGAGATTCAAAAGCGTGGCAAATATGAAATCGGAGCGCTGATTACCACGGTGACCGAGGATTACGATCGCATCAGCATGCACGGCGTTCGCCGCGAACTCCTGGAGCGCCAATCGGAAGCCTGCGGTGTGCCGCTCGAAAAGGTCTACATTCCCAAGAACTCGTCGAACGGAATCTACGAAGAGCGAATGAGGAAGGTCCTGGAGAGTCATCACCAGACCGGCGTGGAAACGGTAGTTTTTGGCGATATCTTTCTGGAGGACATCAAGCAGTATCGCGAAAAGAATCTTGCCCTGCTGGGCATGAAAGGACTCTTCCCGATCTGGCGACGCAACTCTGCGGAACTCGCGCGCGCCTTTATCGAGGCGGGATTCAAAGCGGTGATCGTGTGCGTCGATCCCAAGCACCTCGACCCGTCTTTTGTGGGCGAACTTCTGGATGCCGACCTCCTGCAACGCCTCCCGCCGCAGGTCGATCCCTGCGGAGAAAACGGGGAGTTCCACACGTTCGTTTTTGCTGGGCCGATCTTCAGGGAAGAGATCAAGTGGACTCCCGGTGAAGTCGTCGAGCGCGAGGGATTCTGGTACTGCGATTTGCTGCCGGTATAAATCCCCCCGACTTTAGAACCCAATCCGCTATTTTCCAATAAGCCCGCGCGGCGGTTTGCTGTCTCCGCGATCGGCGACGTACCGGCGTTGTATCGCCATAGGTCCAAGGTGCTTCAATCTCCCCATGACGACGTGAAGTCGCCGCTACGCGTTCTTGTACGCCTTGTTATATCAGGCTGTCGTGTCTGCGGTGGGTTCGCCAGCAGTAGATTTGTTCGAGGGCGACGGCGAGCACGCACACGCCCGCCCCGATAAAAACGCCGCCTTCCACAATATGATGCAGGAAGTCTTCATGCCCGGGCAACCGCATTATCACCACGGTCACAATGCCTCGCCCGACCAGGACGAGCCCCACCAGAGCGCATAAGAAAAGGGACGCAACACGCACGGCAGTTTTCATGAGGCGTCCTTCCCGGACGGGGTTCCGCCCGGCCTACGATTGCCGGTAGTCCTTTCATACACCCGACAGGGGACAGGGTCAATGGAGAAGAGCAGTCGACAGTTGACAGGCCACAGTCGAAAGTCAGGAAATAGAAATCCTGTGTCAGAGATCGTTGGTGAGGCTTGGAGGGTCGATGGCCTGTTGAAGGGAAATAATTGGAACTCTCGAGGCGTGTAGCACGTGTAATATATTGACGGCCATAGAGGTGACCTTCTGCCGGACTGTTCGTCAAAAGGGAGGGAACCTAATACTACTACGTTAAGTTAGGGTGGACGGTTTCGTTTGCGAATTACGCTGCCACAATACGCACACTCTCCGGTCCAGGTAAACAACAGGCGTTGGATCTCACGACGCGTCTGTGGCAGGGTCCACCCAGAAGTT
>JAIQGA010000010.1 GCA_020072925.1 Terriglobia bacterium
ATCTGGACCACTACGCCCTGGACGCTGCCGGCCAGCATGGCGGTGGCATTCCATCCGGAGTTTGAATACTCCGTGGTGGCCGAGGGCGATGGCGACGCTTACCTTGTCGAAAGCCGCCGCCTCGCGCCGGTGTTGCAGGAGACGGGCCTGAAGGCTCCGAACGTCCTGGCGCGCATTTTGGGCAAGAAACTCGACCGCTTGGAGATTCAGCATCCTTTTCTGGACCGCAAGCTACTGGGCGTGCTCGCGAACTACGTTACCGCGGAAGACGGCACCGGCTGCGTGCACACCGCGCCGGGGCATGGCCGCGAGGACTATCTTACGGGCACGCAGTACGGCCTGGAGATTTACTGCCCGGTGGGCGAAGCGGGCGAGTTCACCGAGGGCCTTCCCGAATACAAAGGCAAGACGGTCTTCGAGGCCAACGAGCCCATCGTCGAGTTGCTGAGAGCGCGTGGCCCGCTCGTCGGGCCTCCTGGCTGGCTGGTGCATTCTTATCCGCACTGCTGGCGATGCCATAATCCCGTGATCTTCCGCGCCAGCGAGCAGTGGTTCATCGACATCGACCACGAGAAATTGCGCCAGCGTGCGCTCGACGAAATCAAGAAAGTGCGCTGGCTGCCGGCCTGGGGCGAGGAACGCATCTCGAACATGATCGCTACGCGGCCGGACTGGTGCATCTCCCGCCAGCGCAAGTGGGGCGTACCCATCACGGTGTTTCATTGCGAAACGTGCCACAAGCCGCTGCTTGACGCGAAGCTCGCTTCGCGCGCCGTGGAATTGATCCGCCAGGAGGGCGCGGACGCCTGGTTCATGCACGAGGTGGCGGACCTGCTTGCCCCCGGCGCGAAGTGCCCCGAGTGCGGCGGGTCGAAGCTGCGCAAGGAAACCGATATCCTGGACGTGTGGTTCGACTCCGGCTCGAGCCACTACGCGGTTCTGGGGCATCGGCCGGACCTCCCCTGGCCCTCCGACGTTTACCTGGAAGCCGCGGACCAGTACCGCGGGTGGTTCCACAGTTCGCTGCTGGTGGCGCTGGCAACGCACGGCGCGGCACCCTATCGCCAGGTCCTCACGCACGGCTGGGTGCTCGACGCCGAGCACCGCGCCATGTCCAAGTCCCTCGGCACCGGCATCGATCCGAACGAAGTCATCAAAACCCACGGCGCGGAAATTCTGCGACTCTGGGCAGCCTCGGTAGAGTTCACTGAGGATATGACACTTTCGGAGGACCTTCTCTCGCACCTCTCGGAGGCCTATCGCAAGCTGCGCAACACCTTTCGGTTTTGCCTGGGCAATCTCTACGATTTCGATCCCCGCCAGGACGCGGTGAAGCCCGAGCAGCTCGAGGAAATCGACGCCTGGGCGCTGGCGCGCACCGCGGAATTGCTCGAGCGTGTGCAGGCGGCTTACGACGAGTACGCGTTCCACAAGGTCTATCGCGCGCTCTACGACTTCGCCACAGTGGATTTGAGCGCTTTCTATTTCGACATTCTCAAGGACCGGCTCTACACTTCGCCCGCGCACTCGGTGCGACGGCGCGCCGCGCAGACCGTGCTCTATCGCGTGGCCGAGGCACTGGTGCGCGCGCTGGCGCCCGTGCTTTGCTTCACCACTGAAGAAGTCTGGGCGCACCTTCCCGCTCCGGAGACGCGCGAGAAGAGCGTGCACTGCGCGAAGTTCGGGCGCCCGGAGGACCTGCGCGCCGGAATTCCGCAGAAATTCCAGTCGCGCCTCGGGAACTGGCCGCGCCTGATTGCCGCGCGCGACGAAGTCCTGAAGGCGCTGGAAGGGGCGCGACAGGGGAAATCCATCGGGGGCTCGCTGGAAGCGAAGGTGCAACTCGCTGCGGACGGCGACCTACTGCCGCTGCTCGAAGATTATCGCGGCATGCTCCCGGCGCTGTTCATCGTCTCTCAGGTGGAACTTTCGTGGGGCGCGCGGCCTGCGGCGCCGGACGCCGCCGCGCCAAGCTTGCGTGTTCAGATTCAGAAGGCCGAAGGCCGGAAGTGCGAGCGCTGCTGGAATTATTCCCTGCACGTGGGGGAGGACGCGCGCTATCCGACCGTCTGCGAGCGCTGCTCGGCCGCGTTGAAGGAAATCGAAAAGCAGGAGTCAGAAGTCAGGAGTCAGTAGACAGAAACAGAAGTCAGAAGGCAGAACACGGGAGAAGAGTTTCGGAATGACCGCAGCTTGGCCAGGTCGCTGTGCAACGACCACGCAATCCCCGAAAAATGCGCCGGTAGTATTCTGACTTCTGACTCCTGACTTCTGTCTTCCGGTTTTTCATGCCCACTTCCGCCGCCACCCGCGTCAAGACACTCTCGCGTATGCTGTCGGTCCTGATCGCCGTGGTGGTGTTCGCGGGCGACCAGGCGACCAAGGCCATCGTGGAACGCTCCATTCCCGAACACTCTATCGTTCCCATCCTGCCGCACCTTTTCAACCTGACTCACACCAAGAACGCCGGCGCGGCGTTCGGCCTTTTTTCCGAATCGCCGGCGCCGTGGAAAACCGCGCTGCTGGTTGCTGTCTCCGGCATGCTGCTGGTGGCCGTCGTGGGCATCGTCTGGAAAAGCCGGCACCTGCACTGGGAGACTGGCGCGGGGCTGGCACTGATTCTGGGGGGCGCACTCTCGAACCTTTTTGACCGTATTCGCCTGGGCCGCGTGGTGGATTTTCTGGATGTTTACTACCGCAGCTACCATTGGCCGACGTTCAATCTCGCCGACAGCGCCATCGTTATCGGCGCGGTATTTCTGATATTTGAATTTATATTCGCAGAATGAGGTTCGAAATGCGAAACTAGAAACTCGAAAATCGAAATTCGAAAATCGAAACTGGAAACCACGGCGGGCGAATTTCGAGTTTCGAATTTCGGCTTTCGAGTTTCCAGTTTTCAATTTCCAGTTTCGCTCTTTCGCTTACGATGGCTGAATTTTACGAATTCCAGGTTCCCGCCGACGCGGCCGGCATGCGTCTGGATGTTTTTCTTGCGCGGCGCATGCCCGACTGGAGCCGCAGCGCGCTGCAGCGGCTGATTCGTGCTGGGCTTGTGACGGTCGGCTCGCGACCCGCGCGCAAGGCCGGCGAAGAGGTTCCGGCCGGCGCGCGCATCTGCGTGCAGGCCGTGCGCGAGGAGTTGCGCGCCAGTCCGGAAGACTTGCCCCTCGCCATCGTGTACGAGGACGACGATCTGCTGGTGGTGAACAAACCCGCCGGCATGGTGGTGCATGTGGGCGCGGGGGTGAAATCCGGCACGCTGGTGAATGCGCTGTTGCACCACGTGCGGCAACTCTCTTCTGCGGGCGGCGAGCTGCGGCCCGGGATTGTGCACCGGTTGGATAAACTGACTTCTGGCCTGGTCGTTGCGGCCAAGAACGACTTCACCCATCGCGCCCTCGCCGCACAATTCAAGGGGCGCGAAGTGCGCAAGACTTACCTCGCGCTCGTGCACGGCCGCGTGGCGAAAGACTCGGGGGAAGTCAACCAGCCGATCGGAAGGGATCCGGTGCGCCGCACGCGGATGAAGGCGGGAGGCATCGGTGCGCGTGAGGCTCTGACGCGATACCAGGTGACACGGCGCTTTCCGCATTTCACGCTGCTCGAAGCGAGGCCGCACACCGGGCGGACCCATCAAATTCGCGTGCATCTGGCTTGGCTCGGGCATCCCATCGTCGGCGACACGAGGTATGGCGCGCCGGGCAAGCTGCGGCTTGCAGGCAGGGAAGTGCCTACCCTCCCGCGAACGTTTCTCCACGCCGCCCAGCTCGAATTCCAGCATCCGCGCAGCGGCCTCCACCTCGCCTTACGTGCCGCGCTGCCCGCTGATCTCTCGGCATTCATCGAAAACCTCGGCGCACAAGATCGTTAGTTTCGGGTGACGCCGTGCGGCAAGCGCCTTGTAGGCCAGCCTGCGCGCGCCAGGCCGACTAGCGGAAAGTGTGCGGCTTGTCGTGACGGCTTGATTTCGCGTGGACTTTGCCTTGCATTTTCGCTAAAGTCCTGCCCACAGTGGCCGGCACCGTGTTTCGCGCGCCAGTAATCCACCGGAGGAGGGGCTCATGAAAAGGCGTCAAAGTCTCCAGAAGCTTGGCGTTAATCGCCGCGATTTCTTCAAAAGCGCCGGCGCGGGAATTCTGGCGTCGGGACTGGCGACACCGGCCTCGGGCTCAGCACCGAATGCTGATTCTGCCGGCCCTGTGCGTTTCAAGCCCAGCGGTGGGTTGACCCAAATCTCGCCGAACCTCTACGTGCTTCCGGATACCTGCAACGTGTATGTCCTGAAGGATGGCGACCGCGCGCTGCTCATCGATTTCGGCTCCGGCCATGTGCTGAACCTGCTCGCGCAGATCGGGGTGACGAAAGTCGAGGGGATTCTCCATACGCACCATCATCGCGACCAATGCCAGGGCGATGCGCGCGCCGCGGCCGAGCGCATTCCCATCCATGTGCCGCAGCACGAGCGGCACCTTTTCGAGGACGCCGAGAACTTCTGGCGCAACCGGCGCGTGTTTCACCTCTATTACGTCCGCAATGATTACTTCACGGTGACGCACAACATTCCCGTCGCGGGCGACCTGCGCGATTACGAGACGTTCCACTGGGGCCCCTACGAGCTGCTCATCTATCCTACGCCAGGTCATACCCTCGGCGGAATTAGCATTGTGGGTATGATTGATGGCAAGAAGACCGCGTTCACCGGCGACCTCATCCACTCCCCGGGCAAGGTCGTCAATCTCTACGAGCTTCAATACAATTACGGCAGCGGCGATGGCGTCGACTTCGCAATCTTCTCGCTGACGCGAATGCGCGAACAGGGCCCGGCCCTGATTTGTCCTTCCCATGGCGAGCCTTTCAGCAATCCCGGCGCGGGCATTGATGACCTCATCGGCAAGCTGAAAGGCTGGCTCCAGGCGTACGATCCGGGTATGGCGCTGACGATTGCCAACCAGCCTTTTGCCGTCACGCCGCACCTGATCGCATCGAGCGCGACCACCTCGAGTTTTTACGCGCTCATCAGCGACAGCGGCAAAGCGCTTTTTGTGGATTACGGTTCGGCGAGCGGGAACTTCTTCTTTAGCCTCAACGCGGCGGTGCCCGTGCTCGATCGTATGCGATTCGTCCAGCACACGATTCCGGAATTGAAGGCGCGCTACGGCTTGAAGTCCGTGGATGTGGCCATACCCAGCCACATGCACGACGATCACCTGAACGGTTTTCCCTACCTCAAGCGGCATTACGGAACGAAGGTCTGGTGTTACGAAAATATGGTGGACATCCTTCAGAATCCGCGCGGCAACAACTTGGGCTGCATCCTGGCGGAACCCATCAAGGTGGAGCGCTCCTTCCGGGACGGCGAGACGTTCAAGTGGGAGGAATACGAGCTGACGGTTTATCATTCCCCTGGCCATACCGAATACCAGATGGCCATGTTCGCGAATATCGACGGCGCGCGCGTGGCGTTTACCGGCGACGCGTTCTTTCCGTCTGGTTCCGGCGCGACGTCCCAGCTTCGTCACAATCTTATCTTCCGCAATTGGGTGGAGAACGACAGCCACCTGCGCTCGATTCGCACGATCCTCCAGCATCAGCCCAATATCATCGCGCCCGGGCATGGCAAGCCGTTCGTGAGCAATCAGGACGACCTGAAGGATCTTGAGCGCCGAATCGAGCAACAGGCGCGGTATTTCAGCGATGTGATCGCCGACCCGGACTGCAACGTGGGCTTAAACCCCAGTTGGGTGCGGCTGTACCCGTACCAACTGTTGGCCAAGGCGGGTGCGACAGCGGAGGTCGAATTGCGCGTCCGCAATTATCGCGCGCGTCCGATCCGCCTGGAAGCCGCGCTGGTCCTGCCCGCGGGCTGGAAAGCCTCGCCCGAAGTGGCCACGCTGGAAGTTCCCTCGAAAGCCGACGGCCAGACGGGATTCACCCTTACGATTCCGGAAAACTGGGACCGCGCCAAGCCGCGCGTGGCGCTTGCTGCCGATATCATGGCCGACGGGCAATACCTTGGTCAGCTTGCCGAGGGCGTCGTGGACGTCGGGTTTGCGTAAGGCGGAGCGGCGTTCAATCTGGGCGCGTCAGCATTCACCGCAAGAACGGCCTCGCGGGTGCAGAAAATCGGCATTAACGAAAGGGGAAATTGTGCGCAACAATCATCGTGCAAAGCTCCTGCGACTCGCGCTTGCCGCCTTGCTGCTGGCGGCCTCGTTGTTGCTGGCCGCCCCGGCGAACGGCCAGAGCAACTATTATTTGAAGAACGGCGACCGGGTGGTTTTCTACGGCGACAGCATCACCGATCAGATGCTTTACACCGGGTTCGTGGAAACGTACACGCTCACACGCTTCCCGCGATTGAATGTCACCTTCGTGCACTCGGGCTGGGGCGGCGACCGCGTCACGGGCGGCGGTGGCGGCCCGATTGATCTCCGCCTGCGCCGCGACGTTTTCGCCCACAAGCCCACGGTCATGACCATCATGCTGGGGATGAATGACGCGGGCTATAAGGCGTTCGACGAGGGTTTGTACAAGACCTACACGACGGGTTACGAGCACATCATCGATTCAGTTAAGAAGGAGTTGCCGGGAATTCGCATCACGGTCATCGAGGCTTCCCCCTTCGACGATGTGACGCACCCGCCGTCGTTCGAGGGCGGATACAACGCGGTGCTGGTTCGCTACGCGCAGTTTGCGAAGGAACTCGGCGAGCGCGATGGCCTCGCGGTGGCGGATGCCAATACAGCTTTCGTCGAGGCGCTCCAGAAAGCCAACCGCACCGATCCTGAAACCGCCAAGAGAATCATTCCGGACCGCGTTCATCCTGCGGTGGGCGGCGCGTTGTTGTTGGCCGAAGGGCTGCTGAAGGCCTGGAATGCGCCGGCGACAGTAACCGCGGTCGAGATTGACGCGGCAGGGAAGCGCGTTGTAAGCGCGGAGAATTCAAAAGTGACGGGCCTCGAAGCGGCGAACGGGCTCGCGTGGTCGCAGCTCGATGTCACGCTTCCCATGCCGCTGGATTTGAAGGACCCCGTGCTGGCGCTCGCGGTGCGCAGTTCGGACATTGAGCAGGCGCTCGATGAGGAACCGCTGAAGGTGACCGGGCTTGCCGCCGCGCGTTACACTCTCAAGATTGATGGCGAGGAGGTCGGAACCTTCACGAAGGAACAGCTTGCGGAAGGAATCAACCTTGCCCTGCTGCCGACGCCCATGGCCAAGCAGGCCGCGTCTGTCCACGCTCTCACCGGCAAGCGCACCCAGGTTCACTGGGCGCGCTGGAGAATGCTCCAGGTGCCGCTTGCTGACGACCATTTCGCGCGCGAGCAGGCGGCACTCGACGCCTTGGACCGCTTGGACCGGGAAATTGCCGCGCGCCAGCATTCCGCGGCACAGCCCAAATCGCATCATTACGAACTTATCCCGCAGTAGCGCGCCTTGGGACAGATGAACACGCGACGCCTGAGTTCGCGCGTTGTAAACCGGCCGTGCTTGTGTTATGGAAGTGGCCGACCATGGAGAACGACGAGCCACCCAGCCCGGAATTGCCCACGCACAGCGAAGATGGCGTGGATTTGACCTTGATTCGCTGGATGCTTTCGCTAACTCCCGCCGAGCGCCTGGAGGCGTTGCAGGGCATTGTCGACTTCATCGAATCGGTTCGCCGCGAGAATGGCCAAGATTGACTTCCTCTCGCTTTTGCGCACACTCGACAGACATCGGGTGGATTACCTTGTCGTGGGGGGCATGGCGGGGGTTTTGCACGGCGCTCCCATCACAACCTTTGACCTGGACCTTGTTCATTCGCGGCGTGAGGATAACGTGGCGCGCCTTCTCGCGGCCCTCAAAGAACTGGATGCCTGTTACCGCATCCAGCCGGAGCGACGGCTGAGACCAAGCGCGTCACATCTCGCCTCCGCGGGCCACCAACTCCTGACCACACGATTTGGCCCCCTCGACTTGCTCGGTGAGATCGGCGCTGGGTATACCTACGAAAATCTCCTTCCGGGCTCAGTCGCGGTCCAAGTCGGAGAGGGGCTGTCGGTCCGGGTCCTGAACTTGGAAACCCTCATCACAATTAAAGAGCAACTCGGCGAGGACAAGGATCGCGCGGTCATCCCCGTTCTTCGCCGCACCCTCGAAGAGAAACGCCGGCGATAGACAAGATGCAGGGAGCTACTTGTTCTTGATGGCCTCAAGCTCCTCCAGCGTGCGAGGCCAGTCCTGCTTAAGCAGTCGCGAAAGGGCGCGGTCGGCGAGCAGTTTGCCGCCCGTCTGGCAACGCGCGCAGTAGTTGGTCTCGTTATCCGCGTAGCGGATGCGCTGCACTTTGGCGCCACAGCGAGGGCAGGGCTTGCCGTAGCGGCCGTGCACGGCCATGCCGTCGCGAAACGCTGTGACTTTTTCCGGAAAACCTCCTCCCGCCTCGGCGCGCAAGCGCTCGGTCCAGTCCATCAGTGATTGTCGTGTAGCTTCGAAGAGCCGCTCGATTTCGTCCCGCCCCAGCCGCTGCGTCAACGCCACGGGAGAGAGCCTGGCGCGATGCAGGATCTCATCCGAGTAGGCGTTTCCGATGCCGCTGAAAAGGTGCGGATCGGTGAGCGCGCGCTTGAGCGTGTGATTCGCGGCGGTAAGTCGCGCGGCAAAGGATTCGAAGTCGGTTTCGAGGACTTCCAGGCCTCCCGGGTCCAAAGCGCGCAATGATTCCTCACCTTGCACGACGTGGAGGGCTGCGCGCTTCTTCGAGCCCGCCTCGGTTAGCAGTAGGCTGCCGGTCGTGAAATCGAAGGCTGCCAGCCCGCGCTTGGCCGGAATCTTCGCACCGGGCTCGTGCCAGTGCAGTCGACCTGCAATCATCAGGTGGAGCACCAGCCAATAATCGTCTTCCAGACCGATAGCGATGCGCTTGCCGACCCGCCGCAATGCCTTGACGAGTCTTCCTTCCACACTCTGGAGCGGTGGGACCGCGGTGCGCAACAAAAACGGGCTCGCAATCCGCAGGCGTTCGAATTTCTGATTCGAAATCCGCTGCTGCAGGGCTTCGATGTAAACCGTAATGTCGGGCAACTCGGGCATGGCGCACCATGTTGGCACGGGTTTGATACGCGTGCAAACTGGTGGTTGCTGTGGCCTAACAGGGCGATGAAGATTCACCTGAGCTGTCATCCTGAGGAGCCGCAGGCGGTCCTGAGTGAAACGAAGGAAGGATCTCCGCATTTGCGCAATTCATGAAATGCGGGGATTCTTCGCGAAGTCTACCCTGAGCGGACTGCCGGGATCCTTCGCTCCGCTCAGGATGACAGTCGAAGGGCTCAGAATGACATGGGTGGCGTTGGGATGTCGCCGGCTGTATAATCGCGCCTCCCACGGGGAGAGAATTCAATAAGGGGGCACTCATCGATGAATTCCATGAATCGAAGGGATTTTATGCGGCGCTCGGGCATGGCGGCGACGGCGGGGACCGTGGCGCTGAGGTCCGGCGGCAAAGTGCTCTGGGCGTCGAGCCCGGGGCCGGCGTCGGTGCCGCCGAGCGACCACGTGCGGGTGGGCGTGTTGGGGATTGGCGCGCGCGCCCAGAGCGATGCGTATAGTTTTTCCATCATTCCGGGCGTCGAATTGGTGGCGGTCGCGGACGTTTATAAGGACCGCCTGACTCGTGCCAAAGAACTCTTCGGCGAAAAGCTCGAGACCACAAGCGACTACCGGCGCATCCTGGAACGCAAAGATATTGACGCGGTGCTGATCGGCTCGCCCGACCACTGGCACAAGGCCATGATTATCGAAGCCATGGACGCGGGCAAAGACGTCTACTGCGAGAAGCCCATGACGTACAAGATCGAGGAAGGCTTCGACATCATCGACGCGGAGAAGCGCACGGGACGGATATTGCAGATTGGCAGCCAGTGGGTGAATTCGCCGCTCACCGACCTGGCGAAGAAATGGATCGACGAGGGGCGGTGCGGGCAGATCACCTTGGTGAAAGCCTGGGAAAATCGTAATACGCCCTCCGGCGCGTGGTTTTATCCCGTCGCCCCGGATGGCAACGAGGAAACCATCGACTGGAAATCCTGGCTGGGCCCGGCGCCACAGCGGCCGTTCGACGCCCGGCGATACTTCCGCTGGCGCTGCTACTGGGATTACTCGGGAGGACTTCAGACCGACCTGGTGGTGCATCACCTCAACACGCTGCATTACCTGATGCACGAGATCTGTCCGCGCAGCGCTATCACTTACGGCGGGACCTATCGCTGGAAGAAAATCTATCCGGAGACGGAAGTCCCCGACGTGGTCCAAACGCTCTTTGAATACCCGAATTTCACTTACAACGTTTCCCTGACACTGAACTCCTCGAGCCAGGGATTCGGCGCGTATTTCATGGGCACCAAGGGGACCGCGCAGGTCAGCGAGACGGCGCTCTCGTTCTACGGCGACAACCCGTTTGACGATTACGGCTGGGTGGTGGCGGCTTGGCCTGCCAAGATGCAGGAAGAGTTTGTGAAATCTAACGGCATCCTGGGCATCAATTCCCCCTGGGCGCCGGGTACCTGCACCGCGCCGGAGGCCTACGAGCACTACGACATCATCGGCGATCCTACGGACCTCCACGTGAAAGCTTTTGTCGAGTGCGTGCGCACGCGTACCAAGTCCAAGGAAACCGGCGTGGAAGGCCACAACGCCGCATTGGGCGCGCACATCGCCAACATGTCCTATCGCAACGGCAGCCGCAAGGTGACGTGGGATGGGAAAAAGGCAAGTGTGATTTAGCGATTGAGTGATTTGGTGATTGAGTGATTTCAGGGCCGGCAGTTCTGCGAATGGCAGACGGGGCATGCGGCCCTCGTCGCCATTTCGCGCCAGCTCTCAGGATTAGAGGAGGGCGGAGTCCACGGGAGGCGTGCGATGACAAGAGTCTCATCCCTGGCATTGATGGTCCTAAGTTGTGTCCTGATTACCCCTCCCTTGGTTTGCGCTGCCACTCCAGCACCTCGCAAGAAGGCGAAGGGAGAGTACTTCTACGCAACGATCGAAGGCCGAGTGAGTCAGAACAATGTAACGATTGTGATTGAAGGATACACAACACGGGATGATGGCGAGCTCCTCCGACTGGCGTTTGAGTCGGGCAGAAGTGGGGGGCTTGAAAAGGCCCTCGGGAAGATGAATAAGGGGCAGTTTCGACTTGGCACTGGGCCGACCAATCCATTGCGAATCGTCCAGTCTGTTTCGACAGCAAAAGGGAGAAGAGTAAGTCTCGTCGCCGATCGAGACCTGGAATGGTTCGAGCTCAGGGGTGACCCCTTGCGCAGCAAGGAGTACCCCTTCACTTACGTCGAACTGGATCTTGACCAGAACGGGAAAGGTAGCGGGCTCCTCATGCCGTTTGCTAGAGTACGATTCACCGACGATGGCCACCTAAAGATCGAGAACTACAGCGTGCGGCCCTTGCGGCTGGTCTCGTTTACACCCGAATGAGCAAGTTGTTCCGCGCGCTGGTGACGCGGCGTTTGCGACTTCTGCGGGTGGAGCGAAGCTGTGCCGTCGCAGATATGAGGCAGTGATAACATGGTTCGGACGGAGGTCAGTCTCGACAAGCAGGAGTACGAGCTGGCGAAGAAGGAGGCGAAGGCGCTGGGGATCTCCTTGGCGGAGTTTGTTCGCCGGGCAGTGCGGCGCGCGCTTCCAGCTTCCGGCGAAGCTCCCTGGGTGCGCTATGCGGGGCTCGTCGAATCGGGCAACCCGCGCTTGAGCCGGTCGATCGACGAGACCGTGTATGATTCCAAAGACTGAAGCCTGCGTCAATGGCTCCGTGGTGAGAATTACTGGAATGTGACACACAAGATTTTGAAGGTGTGAGACAATGCCAGGTGCGCTGGGCAGGGTCATGCCGGCGATGGTGCCGGGGGTACCTGTACCAGGCAAGTTCGGGCGAACTTAATTCAAGGGAGGGTAAAGATGAGACGACTGTGGATTGGTTTGTCTATTCTGACGCTGGCGGTGTGGCTGCCAGCCGCGGCTCTGGCTCAGGGAGGTTCGCGCGGGACATCGAAGATTACCGTGAAAAGCGCGGCGGTCTCTGTGGAATACGGCCGGCCCGCGCTCAAAGGGCGCTCAGTAACCGAGATGCTTGCGAAACTGAAGCCGGGGCAAGTGTGGCGGCTGGGCTCTAACCAATCGACGACATTTACGACCGCCATCGATCTGAAGTTCGGCGACGTCACCATTCCGAAAGGCGAGTACAGCCTCTGGGCGCGTCGCGAAGCGGATAATTCCTGGAAGCTGGTCTTCAACAAGCAGCACGGCCAGTGGGGCACGCAGCACGACGCCGCACAGGACCTCGCCGCCGTGCCCTTGAAGGAATCGAAAGCGGGCAAGCCCGCGGAAATGGTCACCATCAATCTGCAACAGCAGGGCGACGGCGGGGCCATTGCGATCCAATGGGGCGACATGGAACTGACCACGGATTTTGCGGCGAGTTGAACGCGCCTGGGATGAACCGAAACCTGGTTTGTGGCAAGCCGGCAGCGCTGCGGCTGAGGGGCGTTGCCGGCGTGCGCCACATGACCCGACTCTCCGTTGCTCTTTCTTCATAAGCCCCGGTAATTATCAACATAAAAAAATTGCATACGCTTTCCTGCCGGAATGCATCTATGCTAAGGAAAGTTTCTGTTTGAAGGAGAATTCGGACCATGATTGTTCTGGTGATTTTCGGTGGACTCGTTGCAGGAGGAGCGCTTTTTGCCGTCCTCAAGAATTCCAGCAAGCGATCGCAATCCAAATATACCAAGCTGAACATCGGCTAACCCAGGGAATCCCGCCTCTTCGGGTTGTTCCCCCTCGGTAGTATCCACTCAGCCTCCGCGTCGGAAAAAACTTCCGGTATGAGAAGGGGTGGTTGTGTCCCTACACGCGGCAACGAACCGCGAAAGAGCCGGCAAACCGGTGGTGTCTCATGCAATCGAACTTGAGAAAGTGACAAACGACCCCTCACCCACCGCTTCGCGGTCCCCCCTCTCCCCAAGGGAGAGGGCCATGGTCAAATCTTTAGACTTAGATTACAGGCCTTTCCCAGGGGGAGAGGGTGGCCCGCAGGGCCGGGTGAGGGGTCAAGGGTTGCGACGCTAGGGAAGCATTCTGCCGAATTCACCCAATCACTCAATCACCCGATCGCTCAATGTCTTTACTGGCTGCTGGCAACCGAGGAGGGAATCGGCGCTTTGGGGGCGTAGTAGCCCGGCTTGGTGCGCACGACCAGCTTGTTGCGGCCGTTCAAGAGGGCCTCGACGCGCAGGTTGCGGTAGGTGCCGTCCTTCTTGGCGTTAGAGGGATAGTAGGCCAGCGTGTATTGATCGCGAATATCATGAGCGATCTGGGTGCAAGTCCCCTCGACTTCGTCGAGCGACTTGGGGAAGTAGGCCTGACCGCCCGTGGCTTCCGCCAGGGTTTTCAGAAATTTCGCGGCGCGCCTCGGCCCACCACCGTGAACCTTGAACAATCCCCCAGGTTCCTCGGACCCCAGCAGGCCGATGGTATAAATCACGGCATTGGATTTTTGCGCGTATTTGATCAGTTCCTCGAAGGAATAGCGGCTGGCATTATCTTCGCCGTCGGTGACGACCAGCAGAACCTTCTTGTCGCGATTGCCGAGCTTCAGGTGGTCGAGTGAAGCATAGACGGCGTCATACAGCGCCGTGCCGCCGCGCGAGTCAATCTTGTCCAGCGCGGATTTCAGGTCCTCCATGTTGGCGGCAAAATCTCCCGGCGTGTCGAGGTAATAGACGTCGTTGAAATTCACGACAAAGGCCTGGTCCTGGGGATTCGACGTCTTGACGAACGTGAGCGCCGCCGCGTTCACCGACTGGCGCTTCTCGCGCATGCTTCCGCTATCGTCGATCACGATGCCCATGGTGACCGGGATGTCGGCGTGGCTGAACACCGAGAGCTTTTGCGGCACGTTGTCTTCGAACACCTTGAAATTGTCCTCTTTGAGGCCATTCACCATGCGGCCATGCTTGTCGAGGACCGTCGCGTGGATCACCACCATATTGACGTCCACGTTGATGGTGTATTCACGCTTCGGCTTGTCCCCGGTGGAGGGAGGGTCAGACTTCGGCGCGCTTTGCGCCGCCAGCAACGCGGGCAGGCACAGCCACACGGCCAGCCAGGCCCCCCCGCGCCGGGAAATCAATTGGCCTAACGTCCTATTGAGTCGGAGCATAGTATCCAGTACGAGCATATACCTGGAGGGGCGGCAGCCCCTTCGGGGGATTGAGCTTGACCTTAATGCGCCGCCAGCGGCCGTCCCGAATGAGGTTGGAGGGTTTGTAACCGATCAGGTACTGGTTGCGGAGCTCGATGGAAATTTTCTCCGCAATATCCGGTAACTCGTTCGGATCCTCCACGCTGAACATGCGTCCCCCGGAAACTTCCGCCAGTTCCGCCAGCAAGCTGGGGCCGCCGGCCTCCTCGGGAGTGCGGCCGCGGGAGGCCAGGGGCTCGAAGATCCCTACGGCGTAGATTTGCACGTCGGATTCCTTCACGGCCTTCTTGATGTCGCGTTCCGTGTACCGGCTGTGGTTGTCCCCGCCGTCGGAAATCACCAGCAACGCCTTGCGATTGGTCGTCCCCTTCTTCATTTCGCTCAAGCCCAGGTAGATGGCGTCTAACAACGCCGTTCTTCCGCCCGATTTCACAAACAACAAGCGGTCCTGCAGATTTTCGAACTTCGACGTGAAGCCCGTGATGAGATTAGGCCGATCGCTGAAATTGATCAGCATAAACTCATCCTGGGGGTTAGATGTTTTGAAGAACTGGAGGGCTGCTTCCTTGGATTTCGGAATTTTGTCTCCCATCGAGCCGCTGCTGTCGAAAATCAGGCCCACGGAAATGGGAGCATCCTCTGTGGAAAAAGTGGCGATGCTTTGGGGGACTCTTTCGTCATAGACCTGGAAATTGCCTTCGTCTAGCCCCGTCACGATACGATCGTAGGGATCGGTCACTGTTACATTCACCATCACCAGGTTCACATCTACCTGGATGGGGGCCATGTGGACGGGGGGCTTGCGAACCGTGACCCGCGAGGGGTCGTCGACGCCGGCTGGAGCCGGCTTCTGTTTCTCATCGGCTCGGAACTGAGGATTCGGGATAACCACGCACACGGATGCGAGCAGTCCGATGGCGCCCCACCGCCAAATCGAACGCAAGCTAAGTGCGGTCATTGTCCCAAGCCCTCACAAGCGAATGCCGCGCCGGGGTCTTCGCCCCGTTTCGCGCCCCGCTCATTCCCCAACACCGCTCTGCTCATCTTAGCACAACTTGCAAGGCACCGCTTTTGGGAAACACTCTACCCTGCGGCTCTTTCGTAAGGTGCTTCACCGATGTGCACGTGCCACGCGAGGTGAACCGCCGTGATTTACGTGGGCAAGCGCCCGGGAATTTTCCATTGACAGTCCGGCAGTGCAGGCGGATAATTGCGCGTACCGATTCCTTCCGTAGCGCTGATCACTTCGGTACGAACTCTAAACCACAAACGCGCGGCTGGTTGTAATGCCGGCGCAAAAACTTTGTCAGATTTTCGCCAATCCGCTAATCCATTTCCAGGAGGCGTATGGGTGCCAAGTACATCTTTGTCACCGGGGGTGTAGTCAGTTCGTTGGGCAAGGGACTGGCGGCCTCGTCGATCGGGTGCCTGCTCGAGGCGAGGGGGCTGAAAGTCTCCCTTTTGAAATTCGATCCTTACCTCAACGTCGATCCGGGGACGATGAGCCCCTTCCAGCATGGCGAGGTGTTCGTCACCGACGACGGCGCGGAGACGGACCTCGACCTGGGACACTACGAGCGCTTCACTCACGCCCGCATGCGTCGCGAAAACAACTGCACCGCCGGGCGGATTTACGAAATCATTATCAGCAAAGAACGCCGTGGCGATTACCTGGGCAAGACCGTGCAGGTCATCCCGCACGTCACCAATGAAATCAAGGCGGCCATCAAGAAAATCTCCACGGACGTGGACGTGGTCATCGTGGAAGTAGGCGGGACGGTGGGCGACATCGAATCCTTACCCTTCCTCGAGGCCATCCGCCAGATGCGGCTCGAGCAGGGAAGGGACAACGTGGTGTTCGTCCACCTGACCCTGGTGCCCTTTATCCACGCCTCGGGCGAACTGAAGACCAAGCCGACGCAGCATTCCGTGAAGGAACTGCGCGAGATCGGTATCCAGCCGGACATCCTGCTTTGCCGCACGGACCACTTTCTCTCTCCGGATATCAAAGCCAAGATCGCATTGTTCTGCAGCGTTTCCGAGGAAGCGGTAATCACCGCCAAGGACGTGGATAACATTTATGAGGTGCCGCTGGTGCTGGGACGCGAAGGGCTGGATGCCCAGATCCTTCGTTGCCTCAAACTGCCGGAGGGCGAGCGCGCCATGCAGCCCTGGACGGACCTGGTGGACCGCATCCGCCACCCGCAGGATGAAGTCGCCATCGGCATTGTCGGCAAGTACGTGGGCTATCAGGATTCCTATAAGAGTCTGAACGAGGCGCTGGCGCACGGAGGCATTGCCCACGGCCTGAAGGTCAACTTGATGTGGGTGGAAGCGGAGGGCCTGGAAGGCGAGAATTGGCACGATCAGTTGCGCGACCTGGATGGGATCCTGGTGCCAGGTGGCTTCGGCAAACGCGGCATCCTCGGCATGCTGCGCGGCATCGAATACGCCCGCACGCGCAAGGTCCCTTACTTTGGCATCTGCCTCGGCATGCAATGTTCTGTGATCGAATTCGCCCGGAATGTCTGCGGGTTGGCCGCCGCGGACAGCTCGGAGTTTGATCCTGCCACGCCGCATCGCGTGATCTATAAGTTGCGCGAGCTCCGCGGCATCGACGAATTGGGGGGCACGATGCGCCTGGGGGCGTGGACGGCCCGAGTCAAGCCCGGCTCCTTCGCTCAGCAGGCCTATGGCGCGCTCGAGATCTCCGAGCGCCACCGTCACCGCTATGAATTCAACCGCGAGTACGAAGAGACCCTGGTGGCCAATGGCCTCGACATCACCGCCGCGACTGGTTTCTGGGCTGCCAGTTTCATCCCGAGTTCAAATCGCGCCCCCTGGAGCCCCACCCGCTTTTCCGCGCTTTCATCGGCGCCGCTTATCAGCATCGCCAACAACGCCTGAGGCGTGCGCCGCGTCAGGAAGTCGCACTGCCGGATGCGCACAGGGTCATGGCCGGCGATGCGGCCATGACCAAGCGAGCCGGCGAGGCTTAGGGATCAGGGGTTAGGGATTAGGGATTAGCAAGCACCCTTATAACAAGGCCCTGAATCCCCGTTTATTCGAAAGAAGCTCGACGTGAGCCAACCGCTGCGAATTGGCAAACTCGCGCTGGGTGCCGGACAACCATTGTTTCTGATTGCCGGGCCGTGCGTCATCGAGAGCGAACGCCACGCCTTCAAGATGGCCGCGCGGCTTTCGGCCATTGCGCGCGAACTGCGCATTCCTTACATTTTCAAGGCTTCCTACGACAAGGCCAATCGCACTTCCATCCAATCCTACCGCGGCCCGGGCCTGGCGCAGGGGCTGAAGATACTGGCGCGCATTAAGCGCGAGCTGGGCGTCGCCGTTCTGACTGACGTCCACGAGCCAGCCCAGGTCGCGGCGGCGGCGGAGGTTTGCGATGTTCTCCAGATTCCCGCTTTCCTCTCGCGCCAGACAGATTTGTTGCTGGCCGCTGGGCGCTCCGGCGTCGCCGTCAACATCAAGAAGGGCCAGTTCCTCTCGCCCTGGGAAATCCGGCACGCGATCGAAAAAGTGAGGGGCACCGGGAACGATCGTGTTTTCGTTACCGAGCGTGGGACGACGTTTGGCTACAACAACCTGGTCGTGGACATGTGCAACTTCCGGGCGGCGAGGGCCGGCAGAGCGGCGGCCAACCCCAATTCATTGCCACTCTGGCGCGCGCGGGGGTCGCCGCGGGCGTCGATGGCCTCTTTATGGAAGTGCACGACCAGCCTGCCCGCGCGCTTTCGGACGGCGCCAACGCGCTGCCGCTCCCACAGTTCCGCCCCTTGGCGCGCAATGTTCGCGACCTGGGCCGGTTTGTGCGAAAGCTCCGCTGAATCAATCTGGAGGACGATTTTATGGAGTCTTTGGAAAGGACGCGCCGGGTAATTGCCGGCCAGCCCGTCGATCGCCTGCCCGCGCAGCCGGTCCTGATGATGTTTGCGGCTCAGAACGCCGGCTATCGCTACCTTGACTATACCGTGGACGGCGGCAAGATGGCGCACGCTCAACTGAAAATGATGGAAGATTACGGCGTTGATTGCCTGCTGACCTGCTCGGACCCGGCGCGTGAGGTGATTGATATTGCCGGGACCGGCAGCGTTGATTGGTTCGACGATCAGGGACCGGCCATCAACGAAGGACGCGCGGCGTTGCGCGACAAAGCGCGGCTGAAACAGTTCAAGCTCCCAGACCCGTTGGGCGGCGGACGCATGCACGACCGCATCAAGGGCATCGAGATCATGCGGCGCGAAGGCGGGCCGGGAGTTTCGATTGTGGGGTGGGTGGAAGGTCCTCTGGCGCTGGGAGCGGAGCTGCGCGGCGTGTGCACCATCATGACGGATTTCCTCGACGATCCGCCCTTTGTCCGCGACCTGTTCGCGTTCACTTCGGAGGTGGCGATTCATTACGCGATGGCACAAATTGAGGCAGGCGCCGACACCATCGGGATGAGCGACGCCGCAGCCTCGATGATGGGCCCGCGCCCGTACGCCGAGTTCCTGTTCCCAATGCAGCAGCGCGTGTTCACGGTCATCAAGGAGAAATATCCTGAGGTCACTGCGCGCCGACATCTTCGAGCTGGATTTTCCGGTGGATTTGCCGCAGGCGCGGGCCAAACTCGGGCCGGAACGGGTGATCTGCGGGAATGTCTCCACCATTACGGACTTGCTGGAAGGCACGCCGGAAAGGGTCTATGAGGCAACGCGGCAGTGCCACGAGACTTGCGGGCGTTACCACATTGTGGGGGCGGGTTGCGAAGTTTCGCCGCGTACGCCTCCCGAAAACCTGCGAGCGATGTTTCAGTATGCGCGCGAGCATAAGCCGGAAGAGTACCTGCTGACGGCCTAGCGCCGATCGAGGCGGGCCGAGCTTTCGCTTGACAATTTCCTGCCAGCCGGAGAAGTCACTCGCGCCTTCGGGGTGCGCCAGTATTTCTCGATACCGCACCAGGACCCAAGAAAAGAACTTGCCTTACGGATTAATTCCGAATATCCGCTGGCGGTGACGATGAAGGGGAAGCGCGAATCGCGGCGCGCCCCGGCGCAGGAGCGCGCGGTCCCCGCGCGCTGAGGTCCGGCGGGCGGCTGTAACGGCGGCCCCCGATAGAGTCGGGGGTGACCGCCGAACGCCCGCCCCCGCCCCGGTTGACGCGGGCAGCCGAATGGGGTAGTTTTCTCGTGGTGGTGGTCCCTGCGGCGAGGCCAGTCTTGCCGCGCCGTTAGAACATGGCGGTCTCACTCCGGCATCTGAAAATCCGGCACCAGATCCTTGTGGTCACGCTGCCGCCCCTGTTTGTCTTGCTGTGCGCGGTGGGGTTGTTTTTCTACGCCTACTGGATGGCCATCGCCACGCAGCAGGCCGCTTCCCGTGCGGAGCAGAGCCTCGCGCGCGGGGAGTCGCTTTTGCGCAACCTCACGGAAATGTTCACGAGTGCGCGCGATTTTGCGCTCACCGGACGTCCGGAAATGGCTGCGGATTACCAGGGCGCACTCTCGGAGGTGCAATACAACCTGAAGGTCTTGCGCAGCCTGGAGGCCGAAACACCTCCTCAGGTCATTGAGGTCGACGAGATTCGCGCCGAAATCGAGCGGCTGAACAACAATTGGGCCAAACCTCTGGTGGACCAGGTGAAGCGCGGCCAGCGGCCCGACATTTCCGCCGTGCTGCCCGAAGGTGAGAACATTATGGCCTCGGCGCGGAGCAAAGTTCTGAGACTCATCTCGGAAGATCGCGCGGAGAACATGACCACGGTCGACGAGGCGCGACGAACCATGGGCCGCATGCTGATGCTCGGGGTAACTCTTGCCGTGCTGCTGGGGGCGGGCCTGTTGCTGGTCACGCGCATGGTGACGCGCATGATCGGTGAGCCGGTTTTGCAGCTCATCAGTGCCTCGGAACAGGTCAGCCGCGGCGAATTCAATCCCGCCTTGCCGCCCGCGGTGGACAACGAATTTGGCGTCCTCTCGCGCAGCTTCGCGCATATGACCAACGTGGTGCGCCGCGAGCGCGAGGAGATCGCCGCCTTGAACAAGTACTCCGAGGCCGTCACGCAGTGCACCTCGGAGCGGGAAGTCCACGACCTCCTCATGCATTGGCTTCGCGAGCGCTTCAAGCCCCGGCAAGTGATCATCTTCAAGTTGAACCCGCAGGAGAATTTCCTGGAAGTGGTGGAGAGCCTGGTCCAGCTTCCTGAAGACCGTCGCGCCTGGCCTGTGATCGAGGAGCCGCATAAATGCAAGGCGGTGCGCACGGGGCGGTATTTCCGCGTCAACGACGTCACCGCCGAGCCGCCTTGCCCGTCGCACTTCGCGCTGCCCGGAGAGGGGAGCTATTATTGCGGGCCGCTCATCGCCGGCGGCATTATTATCGGCGCCGTGCGCCTGGAAGGGCTGAAGGATTTCTGGACGCCCGAGCGCGAGCGGCTCCTGGAAAGCTATTTGAGCGGCGCGGCTTCCGCGCTCTCAAACCTGCGCCTGCTCGCCACCATGACCGAGCAGGCCAACGTCGATGTGCTGACCGGCTTGTACAACCGCCGCTTCCTGGAGGATTACGCGCGCAAGCTGCTGGCTATGGCGCGGCGGCGCGAGCAGCCGGTCGGCGTCATCATGATGGACCTGGACCACTTCAAGACCTTCAACGACATTCACGGTCATGAGGTTGGCGACCGGGTGCTGCGGCAATTCGCCAAGACCATCACCACGAGCATGCGCGAGACTAACCTGGCCTCGCGCTACGGCGGGGAAGAGTTCGTGTTGCTGCTGCCCGATGCCGGGCCCAAAGCGTGCCTGCTGGTTGCCGAGCGCATCCGCCTGGCCGCACTGCACATGGTCGTTCCCTCCGTCGCCGAGAGACCCTTGCCGCAAGTCACGGTGAGCCTGGGCATCGCCGTCTTCCCCGAACACGGCCAGACCTTCGAAGAAGTTCTCCAGGCTTCCGATAAAGCCCTCTACGAGTCGAAGCGCGGCGGGCGCAATCGCGCCACACTCTACCTGCCGCTCGAAGAACCTGCCAGCTAGACGGGTAGTCCGTGCGGCTTGCCGCGAAGGGGCAACTCGCGCCTTGCGGGCCCGCCATTTCCGTGATAGGTCGTTCCCCTGGAATTGCCGCTCCGGCGAGGGGGCCGGCCGAGGGTGACAAATTGTCCGGCTCGCCCGTCCCCTTATCCGGATCATACCTCACGCCACCCCGTGCGGCTCCAGGCGTGTCCCCACTCCGCCGACTGCCTTGTGTTCCGGATTCAGTCGTCTGAAACGTTTATGCGTGAACAGCCTCGTGCCGTTTCAGTCTGGGAAGTGTTTCGATAGACCTGCCGGCTTTCTCCCGGGCGAGTCGCAGGTCATAGAGACTCTGTAGGTTGAGCCAAAACTGTGCGCTCGTGCCAAAAAAGTGACCGAGGCGCAGAGCTGTGTCGCCCGTAATCGCGCGCGTCCCATTCAGGATTTGCGTAATGCGGTTGGTCGGGACGCCGATCTTTCGGGCGAGTTCTGCGGCGCTCATGTCGAGGGCTTCCAGTTCTTCGGCCAGGTGTTCACCTGGATGGATGGCGGTCTCCCGCATGGCGATCCTCCTAATGGTAATCAACAATCTCCACGTTTGATGGCCCCGGCGATCGGTCCGACCACTCGAAGCAAATCCGCCATCGATCGTTGATGCGGATGCTGTACTGGCCTTGGCGGTCGCCCACGAGGGCCTCAAAACGATTGCCCGGCAATGCCGCGAGATCCCGGAGCGACGTTGCCGCCTCCAAACGGTCGAGCTTCAGGCGGGCGGCGCGTTCAAATCCGAAGAACGCTTTGACCGGTTTCCCGGCCGCGAAGCGTCTGGTCCGCTTGTCCCGATAGCTGACGATCACTACCTAAGGATGCGCGGAATTACGCCTTACGTCAAGCATAATGAAATCGCACGATGAGCAAGGTAGCGCGGCTTTCAGGTCCGCGGTTCGTATAGGATTCCCCCCGAAGACTTCTTCTGTTAACGGTAGCTCCCCCGTCTCCAAAAGTCGGCACGTCCGCAGAGCTTCCTCAACGAATCTCTTGCCTTCAGTAACTAACGACTGCAATTCTTGGGCCGGTGCCCCCAGGGTGTCTTCCCCGGAGTGAAGGAACTTGTCCTGTAGCTCTTGCGCCTCGGCAAGTCTGATTTCGAGTGATTTCAACAACTTTTCGTGTTCCGCAAGAGACTCTTTTGTTAGTAGCATGCTGAAGCCTCCGCCTTTCCGCTTGGCCGGTGGCCCCCAACTGGAGTCTTCGGTGTGCAGACGCTTCGAAATGATACTCACCGTCCGTGGACATATCAACCCCGAGGGCGGGTTGGCGCACAGTATTGCCCTGGGGGTGTGCGACCACCGGCCGCATCAAGCTACAACAGCCGGGCGATACCCGGGAAGCCGTCAAAACCCGAATCAAAACTCAGGATTCGATGGATTCCATGCTGTTCCATGATAGCGAGATGGAGAGCATCACGCGCCGACAGCCGTCGATGTCCCAGGACAATCTCCTTGGCGCGCTCGGCGGCGGTCCGCGTGACGTCAAGCACCTGATCGACGACGCCGAGGAGAGCATCGAACGCTGGTTGGATGGCGTCCCGGCGGTCGATGGCGACATACCGATGCAGGATCTCTTGCAGGACCTCGGCGTCGGTCACGAGGCGCTGGCGGTCGTTGACCAGTTCTTCGAGCAACCGCTGGGCGTCGCTCTTGTGCGGGTGGGGCGAGCCCACAAGATACATGGGGATATTTGAATCGACCAAAATCACGGCTGGGCACCCGGCCCGTATCCTGCCTCGATCTCTGCGAGCATGCGGTCGATGTCACCGGTGGGAAAGTCCCCTCGTGCCGCGGCGCGGATGACTTCGAGTTTCTTGCCCACGTCGCCCACAGGCTCGCGGCGCTGTGCCAGTTCGAGCGCCTGTCGTACCCATTCGGCAACCGACATTCGTCGTGAGCGCGCGGCGCGCTTAATCTCGCGATACTGGGGATCCTTGAGGATGACTTGCAGCCGCTTAGCCATAACTTGAGTATATTTGACTCATATCGATGAGTCAATCCGGGCCTCGAACTCCATCGCACGGTTGACCGCCAAGGCAGAATCCTCGTCCGGTGCTCTCTGCGTCTTTTTGGACCTTTCTTGGAGGTGGATTCCCGCTTTCGCGGGAATGACGTGCCGTGGAAGACTCTCCATTTCGCGTTTAATCGGCCAGGCCCAAATCCGCATCAGGCGTTCTCCGCCGCTTTTTGCCTATTCCGTGCAGGTAGATTCCCGCCTTCGCGGGAATGACGTGCCGTGGGAAACCTTCCCTGACCCCCAAAGCCCGCCGCTACAGTGGTGCAACCTGTGCTATTATCCCTCGTTCTCTATGAGTCTCGAAACCGCCCGCAAGGTCCTGGAGATCGAAGCGCGCGCGCTTGGCGAGCTCGTGCACCGCCTGGACGCGGGATTTGTGCGCGCGGTAGAGATTTTGCTGGCCTGCCAGGGGCGGGTCGTCGTGACGGGGATGGGCAAGTCCGGCATCGTGGGCCAGAAAATTTCCGCGACGCTCTCGAGTACCGGCACGCCTTCCTTTTTTCTGCATCCGGCCGAAGCCCTCCACGGCGACCTGGGGCGGCTGGTGCGCCACGACGTGCTGGTGGCGCTCTCCTACAGCGGTGAGACCGAAGAACTGCTGCGTCTGCTCGACACGGTGAAGCGCCTGGGCATACCGCTCATTTCTTTGACCGGCAGCCTGCAATCCACGCTTGCGCAGGCCAGCGATGTGGTTATTGATGTAGGCATACGCGAGGAGGCTTGTCCTCTGGGCCTTGCGCCGACGGCCTCCACCACGGCGATGCTGGCGATGGGCGACGCGCTGGCCATGGCCCTGCTCGAGCGGCGCGGCTTCAACGAAGAGGATTACGCCGCGCTGCATCCCGGCGGGGAATTGGGCGTCAAGCTGCGCCGCGTCGAAAACGTCATGCACACGGGCGAGCAGGTCCCGCGCGTCCTGCCGGAAACGCCCATGCCGGGCGTCATTTACGAAATGAGCAAGAAGGGCCTGGGCCACACGGCCGTGGTCGACAGCAGCAACCGGCTGCTGGGCGTAGTTTCCGACGGTGACCTGCGGCGCTTTCTGGAAAGGGAAGGGAACCGCGCGCTCAGCCTCACCGCCGCCGACTGCATGACGCGCTCGCCCGTCACCATCGGCCGCAGCGAACTGGCCACCAAGGCCCTGAACCTGATGGAGACGCGCAAGATCACTTCGCTCCTGGTGGTCGATTCGACGGGCGCCCTCGAAGGCGTCGTGCATATTCACGATTTGTGGGCGACGCAGATGTTTTGAAGCTGTCAGCCGTCAGCGATCAGCAGTCAGTTGTCCGTAGTCCGTGGTCCGTTGCCCCGTATCCGTTTGCTCGCGCCGATTTCGATGGTTCGTTGTTTGTTGTTCAGCATTCATCATTCAGCATTCATCGTTTCTTTATTCTGTCTTCTGACTCCTGTCTTCTGACTTCTGCTCCGAGGAGTTCCCCATGCCCATCACCCCACAGCAACTCCGCAATCGCGCTCGAAAGATTGGACTGCTCCTCCTGGACGTGGACGGCGTCCTGACGGACGGGCATATCATCTATCTGCCGCGTCAGGGCGGGGAGATGTTTGAAACCAAGGGATTCCACTCTCGCGATGGGTTGGGCATCCGTCTGGCGCACGCCGCGGGCTTGAAGACGGGAATCATCACGGGCCGCTCCTCGCCCGTCATCCAGTATCGCGCCAAAGAACTGGGGATTCATTTCGTGCAGGAAGAAGCGCTCGAAAAGCTCGAACCGTATCAGCGCATTCTGCACGCCGCCGGATTGAGCAACGAGCAGGTGTGCTATATCGGCGACGACGTGGTGGATCTGCCCATCCTGACGCGCGTCGGCCTGGCGGTCGCGGTCGCCGACGGCCACCCGCTGCTTCGCCGGTATGTGCACTACACCACGCGCCGCCCCGGAGGGGCAGGCGCGGTCCGTGAAACTATCGAACTCATTCTCTCCGCACAAAAGAAATGGAATGCCACTCTTGCGCAATACTTGAAGTGATAAGGAAAGTCTTCGCCGACGCGCAGTCTCATGCTCCACGCCTCACCGGCATCGATTCACGCCGATTGGATTTCAAAACTACGGTAATGAGCCGCCATTGGTGGCACCCACCGGCGATTCTCTGTGGCCTCTGTGCCTCTCAAGCGTTCACACGGAGGGCACGGAGGGGCTCAGTGACCTCCGTGTTGAATCTTTTCTCAACTACAGAGGGCACAGAGACACTACTGAGAACGGGACCCGCACCCGGGATAACCTCTGCCTTCGAGTCACTTCTAGCGGGTCAAAACACTACGGGTGGAGTCCCATTCATGTCGGGCCTTCAGGACCCTTTATCCGAGTCCACCGGTGTCAGCTCGGCATTTCGCGGGTTGCCAGCCGGTCCTCAATGTGGAGTTGAATGGCGTACTTAATATTCCTCAGAGCCTCTTCGTAGGTGTCTCCCTGGCTGTAGCAGCCCTGGAGCGCCGGGCACGAAACGAAATAGCCGTCCGCGTCAGCCTCGATAACGATAGGAAAGGTCAAGCGCTTCATGGCCAATAGGGCTCGCCCCGGCATTTCGCCAACCGAATTCCGCCCCGGTGCCTGCTCCTCTTTTTGCGATTCCCGACTGCCGATTTTCACCTGTCGACTCCGAAGTTGTCCCCTCGGATGGCTCCGCATATAGAGTTCGGCAATCTTCAGACGCGCGAAACGGACTGGCGCAGAACGCCGTCCAGCGCGCCGCCAGACCTGACGTAATTGTCCGCGATCGGCGGATTTCCGCCGACATTCTACCTGCCACCTACCCCTGCTGCTTTCTGCCTGCTGCCTTCTGCCTACTACCGACTTGATTCCCCGATGCGTGCGCAAGCATCTCAAGAGGTGGGAGCCCAAAGGAGGAGCCATGGCCTCCGGGTTTCGCGCACTGCTTTGTCTGGCGTTGCTGCTTGCGCCGGCCGCGGGCCTTGCGCAAGCCAGCGAACCCAGCGCCGAGGAAATCGTCCAGCGGTCGCTCGCGAACACGCGGGCGGACTGGGAAGCTCAGCCGCGCTATTCCCACATGGAGCGTGACGAGGACATCAAGGGGTCGACGCATACCGTCTACACGTACCGAATCTCGATGATCGATGACTCACCCTACCAGCGCTTGACTGCGGTCAATGACGAGCCGCTCTCAGCTCAGCAGGCTGCTAAAGAGGAAAGCAAGCTTCGCCAGGAGACTGCCCGACGTGCCAAGGAGTCAGCGCCCGAGCGCGCCCGGCGGCGGGCTCAGTACCACAAGAGCCGCCAACGGTTGTTCAACTTGATGAACGAGATGGTCAATGCCTTCGACTTCAAGTTGCAGGGCCAGGAACTTGTAGACGGCCGGGAGGCGTGGATCCTCAATGCCACGCCGCGTCCTGGCTATCAACCGACCAGTCGCGAGACCAAAATCCTTACGGGGATGAAGGGCAGGCTCTGGATTGATTGCCAGGATTTTCAATGGGTGAGAGCGGAGGCGGACGTCATCAAGCCCGTCTGGTTCGGCTGGTTCATTGCCAAGGTGGTTCCGGGGACGCACTTCCTCCTCGAGCAGGCTCCTGTCACAGAGGACCTCTGGCTTCCCGAACGCTTCCATGTGGATGTGCACGCCTCACTGCTCTGGATGGAACGCAACTTCATTCACGACGAAACTTTCCGGGACTATCGGCTGGATTCCTCTTCTGCTGCGGCTTCTGAGTGACCAGAGCCTTTGAATGAGGTAGACGGTAGACGGCATACAGTATACGGGGCGTTCGCTGGCTGAAGATTCCCCAGATGCCACGGCCAGAAGAATTTAGGCCAGAATGTGCCTGAGCGCTTAATCTCTGGGAGCCACGGCGCCACATGCCGTCTACCGTATGCCGCGGGATGTCCTACCACCCGCCTCCGCCGCCACCTCCGCCGCCACCACCTGAGGAACCTCCCCCTCCTCCTCCGGAACGCGAGCCGGGCGCCGTCGAGGACGAGGCGATGGCGCTCGAAAATGAACTGCCAAATCCTGAGGCGAATCCCGAGGCGCCCAGGTTGCTCCAATTGTTTCCTGAATACCAACCCGGGCTGTAGGCTGAGGTCGTGGTCGCAGGCCCCTCGCCCGCTGCCCCCAACACCTCCGCGAATTGCTCCGACCATGCCTGTTCGACGTCCAGCGCCAGCGCGAAGGGTAGGTATTTCTCGAAAAGCTCCGGGGTCTTCTTCACTGGCATGAGGACGTTATAGCGGTCTTTCTCGACCGCCGAGAGAAACATCTTGAATCCTTCAATCTTGTCGAGCAGGTCGCGCCCGGTGTGGGTGGGTGCCTTGAGGAGATAGTGGAAGAGGTAGTTGACGGAAACCAACGCGGCAAGAATTCCGATGATGACCGCCGAAGTGCTGATGGCCAGGAAGACCATGCCGACAATCTCGCCGCCCACGAAGGGCAGGGAAAACAAGCTGATGGTAATCGCTCCGCCCAGCGAGGCCGCGCGGTGGCCGCCACCAAAAAGGTAATTCTGCCAGGCGTGCACGGCTTGATGCAGCAGCGCAAATACTGCAAAGCTCCAGCCCGTCAACCAAACGCAGAGAAACAGGCCTGCCGCCGGCGCTTCCCCGGGCAGGGCCACAATGGCGGCAATCAGCGTCACGGCCGAAAGGATCAGCCCGGGAATCAGATAACGGCTATTTCTTAGGAAATAGACCTTTTCCAGATTTAACTTCAAGGAGCGCTTTAGCTCCTCGATGGCCCCACCGATGCGGCTGTGGTTTTCGGTCTTCAAGGTCAGAATCTTGCTCGTGCCCAGGAGCTTGTCAGCAACCAGCTTTTCGTCGGGAAGCAAGGAGGCTTGGCCGCCGTCCAGGCGTATGAGAGTGAACGTCCCCTTATCGTCGTCCTTAATGTTCAGGACCTTCTTTACGGCCAGGCTGAGGACATTGGCCGCAAAAATCCTGTTGTCGTATTCCATGCGATAGATGTAACGGATGGCTGCAGGAGAAAATCCTGCGGGCGGCTGATAGAGCGGCATGATGACGCCCGCCGCGGGATCCTTGCCGACGGCAAGCCACGTGATGCCGTAATAAATCAGAACCACCAGCAATCCTCCCAGGCCAATCAGCGCGCCGCGATTATCCTCAAGGAACCAGCCGAATTTCTGGGCATCGGTGGGGGGCTGGATGAAACCCTTGGGCCAGCGCACTACGATGGTCAGGCCCTCGTGCGGCCCCAGCGGACGCGTGGTGCGAAAGACCACGGGGCCTTTGGGCTCGACGAGGGAAGTGAAGTCGGTGCCGGCCGCCCCCTGCGGGCCCGTGTAGCCATCGCGCAGGATGGCGTCGGCGGCGATCCCTTCCGGCAGGTGAACCACGGCCATCGCGGAGTTGATGGGGAACTCCCACTGCGTGCCCGTAACGTTCCAGTACAACTCATCGTGGTCGGCGAAGAACCCCAACTGGCGCGTCGTCCGGTACACCAGCGTGAACGTGTACTGCCCGGGCGAAAGGGTGACGCTCGAACTGCCGACGTAAATGCGCACCCCATTACTCTGGCTCTCCGTGTGATAGTCCACGGGCTGATCGTTCATCAACACCTGCTGGAGTTCGAAGTCCACAACATACTGGTTGCCCCACCGGTCTTTGTAGCGAGTGGGGAAGTCGCGGTAGATCCCGTGCTTGATGCGCTCTCCCGCCGCCACAACCTGGATGGCTTCGCGCACCAGCAACGAGCCATCGGAGTCTACCTTGATGTCGCTGTCATAGGAGATGATTTCTTCGGAGGACGTCTGCGCGCGGACGGGCCGTACCACGCACGCCAGAAAACAGGCTGCGGCGAACGCGACGGCCAGAGCGCTCCACCCATTAAGACGAGTTTTCATTCCCGCCTCCCAATGGATCGTTACTCCTTCAGGGCAGGGAAGTGATTGGCTGCCAAGTCGTGGCGATAAATTATCACAAACGGGCAATCGCCAGTAGAGGGAGAACGCGCGGGGAGTCAGAAGTCAGGAGCCAGAAGTCAGAAGAGCGAAGGCTGGAGGATCACCGCGCGCACGAAGGCGCCGCCCCTCATCGTTTCACCTTGCGGACCGGATTATGCGAGTTGCTGGCTCCTGATGCATAAGCCGTATTACGGTGGCGGAGACCTGTGGCCATGAGCTTTTCAGCTTCTGCCCGCGACTTGATCCCGCCCCTCGCCCCCAGAGCCGTGCAGTTGAGTCCCGCCAGGGCGTTCGAGAAGTCGAGGGTGCGGTCCAGGTTCCATCCCGCCAGCAGTCCGTAGATGAATGCGCCGTGGAAAACATCGCCGGCGCCTGTGGTGTCTACTGTCTCGACCACGAAGCCCGGGGAATAGATGAACCGGCCATCAGAATAGACAAGGGCGCCATCGCGGCCCAGCGTCATGCCCGGCACGGCGATCTTGTACTCCCGCGACATGTATTCGAGCACCCGGAAGGGGTCAGCCTGGCCGGTCACGGCGGGAAGGAAATTGGCGGAGGCCAGCAGGTAGTCGATGTAGGGGAACAGCTTCTCCACTTTCTTGTATACCGTATCGAGGTCAGCCACTACCGGGATGCGCGCCCGGCGAGCCCAGCGCGCCGCCTGGAGGCAGGCTTCCACGTCGCAGCCATCCACGTGCAGCGCTCGGGCGGTCACGATGGCCTGTTCGTTCAGTTCCTTTGGACTGACGGTCAAGCCTCGGTCGCGGTCCCAAAAAACCGTCCGCTCGCCCGTCCGCTGGTCCACCAGGATGTAGCCAAACTGGGTGGGGGTATGGCGGGCAACCCGCGTGTGGCGGAGGTCGACGCCCTCCCGCCGCAAGCTGGCCAACTGAAACCGGCCTGCATCGTCGTCTCCCACCTTGCCGATGTACCGCGCCCGCAGGCCGAGACGCTGGCAGGTGACCAGCGCCGTCGCCACTTGGCCGCCCGCGTGTCGCGAAAGCGAGACTACCCGCTCCTTGCCCCCCAGGGCAGGGAGTTCGCGGACGATGATCACTGTATCCGTGGCATTCAAGCCGAGCCCAACCACATCTGCCTTCGCACTTCGCAACCTCGACCTCCTCACGGCAGGGTAGGGGAGAATCTACTCGGGCAGGTTCGAAGATGGCAACAGAAATGTGCGATGCCCGGGCTGTGGCGGCGCCTCGCCGCGTACACGGCGTTGAGGTAGAGACGCCCCGGCGGGGCGGCTCTACAACCGGTGCCGACTAGCGCGCGGGCTGGCGGAAGTAGAGACGGCCCATCGGGCCGTCGCTACAACGACTCACCGGGGCCGGGCAGGGGCCTGCCAGTCCGCCCTCTGGAAGTCCTCCCCCGCGGCGAAAGCCACGTTGAGTTATCCACAGGCACGTCTGATAATATTTTCGCTTGGCGCTGCGGGTTAACATAATCAGATTTCCACAAAATCCGAAGTTATTTCCACAGTGTGTTGAAGGGGTAGGGATTGTGCTGAGTTTTCAGAGGTTTGGAAGAGGTTAAGGAAAAGCGGAAGTAGGAAGTTGGGAGTAGGAAGTAGGGAATCGGGTGTTTGGGGTCGGGTGCAGGGCGTCGAGCCAGGAGATCACATGCTTTGCCCTCCCGGATTCTCGATCTCTACTCTCGCCTCTCGCGGGCTGGAGTCGGAAGTCGGAAGGTGAAAATTGTGAGGGAATGGATTCGCTGCGCTTCGGGCCCGAGCCAATACTCCAGACTCTCGATACCCTGCTTCCGGCGCCCTACACCCCACGCCCCACGCCCTACTCCGCCATTTTCCCCTTCCCGCTTCTGAGTCGTTGTGTTAACTTCAAGAGTTTGTCGGCGCGTCGACATTGGCACTCGGATGCCTCTGCGCGAAACAGAAGCCATTGTCCTCAGAACCTACCGCCTGGGCGAAGCAGATAAGATTGTTTCGCTCTTCACTCGACAACTCGGGCGCTTGAGGGCTGTGGCAAGCGGCGCACAGCGCACCAAAAGCCGCTACGGCGGAACGCTCGAACCGCTCAGCTATGTGCGCCTGTGGGTCTTCGAGCGGGAAAACCGTGATTTATTGCGTCTGAATGCGGTCGAGTTGCTCGAGTCGTTCTTCGCGATGCAGAAGGATTACCGGGTGCAGGTAGCGGCGCAGTACCTGGCCGAGGCCGCGGATCGGATCTTGCCGGAGCGCGAAGTCAACGAGCGCGCCTTCCGCTTGCTCCTGGCCGTCCTGAGAAGCTTGAAGCAGGCGGGCGAGATTAACCGGCCGCTCCTCTACTTCAACTATTGGCTGGCCAGGCTCGGTGGCTTCCTGCCGGATCTCGACCGCTGCATGGCGTGCGGCCGGGCTCTCGGCCAGGAAAACGGGTATTACGGTCCGGGGTCGGAGGGCCTGCTCTGCGCGGATTGCAGGGTCAGCGGCGCGAATCAAACTGTGGCCGGCGCCACGCGCGCCATGGTTCAACGCGCTTGCGCTGCGCCCCTCGAACGCTGGCTCACCGAGGAAAAAGCGCCAGCGGGGTGCCGGGAAGCTCGACGTTTTCTTGAGGAAATCATCGAGACGCACTTGGAGCGGAAGTTGGTCACGCGCCCCATGTTGGAAGAGGAAGTGTAGCGGCGGGCTTTAGCCCGGCAATTTCAGACGTCAGTTGTCCGTGGTCAATTGTCCGTTGCCGCGCCGCAGGCAATGAAACGGGCTGTTTCTGAAAACCGCAGGCGACTGATCGATGACAACGGACCACTGACAACGGACTACGGACAACGGACTACTGACAACGCTTAATCTATGACATCAAGAATCCCAGCAAAACCCCATGCTCCGCCAGGACTTAGTTTTCAGGACATGCTCCTGCGCCTCAGCGAATTCTGGGCAAAGCAGGGATGTGTTGTGGCGCTCCCCTACGACGTCGAAGTAGGCGCCGGCACGATGTGCCCGGAGACCTTCCTCCGCGTACTGGGTCCGCAACCCTGGAAGGTTGCGTACGTCCAACCTTCGCGCCGCCCCGCCGACGGCCGCTATGGCGAGAATCCCAATCGGCTGCTGAAGCACACTCAGATGCAAGTTATCTTGAAGCCGCCCCCGTCAGATATCCAGGATGTCTACCTCGCCAGCCTTCAGGAATTAGGCATTGATCTGCGCCATCACGATATCCGCTTTGAAGAAGACAACTGGGAAGCGCCCACCCTGGGCGCGTGGGGGATCGGCTGGCAGGTGATGCTCGACGGCCTGGAGATCACCCAGTTCACCTACTTCCAGCAGTGCGGCGGGTTTGATCTCGAGCCTATCAGCGTCGAGCTGACTTACGGCCTGGAGCGCATCGCGGCGTTCATGCAGAACGTTTCCGACGTCTATTCGGTCCGCTGGAATGATACTGTCACCTATGGCGACATTCGCCAGACGGAGGAACTGGAATTCTCCGTTTACGATTTCGAAGCGGCCTCAGCGGAAACCTGCCGTAGCCTCCTCGATCTTTACGAAAGGGAGGCCCAGCGCATCCTCGGAACATATCCTGTGGGGGGGGAACCGCTGGCGCAAAACCGCTTCCCTCTGCGCAAAGTCTACGACCTGTGCCTGAAGTGCTCCCACCTGTTCAACATCCTCGACGCGCGCGGGGCCATCAGCGTCACCGAGCGCGTGGCGCTCATTGCGCGAGTGCGCAAGCTGGCCTGCGAGGTGGCGCGAATCTACCTCGACCGGCAGGCAGTCGCCCTGGAGGCGGAACTGGCATGAATCGCGGGGCAGGGGATATGAGCAATTCGAAGCGGGTTGAACGCACCGCTAAAGTAGGGGCGATTCATGAATCCCCCCTACTTCCATTATTGCTTGAGGTTGGCTGCGAAGAAATCCCCGCGCGGTTCCTGGCACAGGCTGAGAAAGACTTGGGTGAAAGGGTTAAAGCAATACTTGAAGAATCTCGATTGCTGAACGTAGGGGCGGTTCATGAACCGCCCCTACAAACCACAGGCCAGCCGCCTCTACAAACATATTCCACGCCGCGCCGGCTGGTGGTGCGCGTCCCCGCCGTGCTCGCGAAGCAGCCCGATAAGGTTGAGGAAATCATCGGCCCGCCCGTCAAGGTGGCGTTCGATGCCGAAGGCAAACCTACCCGGGCTGCGGAAAGCTTTGCCCAGAAGAACGGCGTGGCCGTCCAAGACCTGACTCGCGTAATTACGCCTAAGGGCGAATACCTGGCGGCGCGCAAGACCACGCCAGGAAGAACCGCACGAGACTTGCTCGCCGAGACTCTGCCTCTGGCCATCACAGGGCTGAGCTTCCCGAAGAGCATGTACTGGGTGGCCAAGGCCGGGCCGCGCTGGGTTCGCCCCATCCGCTGGGTCCTGGCTGTGCTGGGGGAGGGGAAGCAGGCCAAGGTCATTCCTTTCGAGATCGCCGAAGTCAAGTCTTCGCGCTACACTTACGGTCATCGCGCTTACGCCAAGGCACCGCGCGCCGTCAGCAGCTTTGCGGAATACGCGAAGAAGCTTCGGCAGGCACACGTGGAGTTTGATCCGCAAAGCCGCCTGCAAACGATTCGGAATGAATCTGGAGTTCTGCTTGAGCCTCACCTTCGCCTGGTTGAGGACCGCAGCCTGGAAGACTGGCACGTGAATTCCGCGGAGTGGCCTTCGGCGCTCCGAGGGGGATTTGACGAGCGCTTCCTGCACCTGCCACGCGAGATCCTCATCACGGTCATGCGCGACCACCAGAAATACTTTGCCGTCGAGGACCGTAAGGGGAAACTCGAACCGCGCTTTATTGCCATCCTGAACCGGGACGACGATCCGCTCGGGTTGGTCCGCCAGGGGCACGAGCGCGTGCTCACCGCCCGCTTTCGCGATGCCGAGTTCTTCTGGAACACCGACCTCAAAACCAATCTGCTCGAGCGCAGCTTGCTGCTCCATAGGATCACCTATCAGGCGGACCTGGGGAGCTACGAACAGAAGATCACCCGGATGCACGCGATTGCTTCGCACATTTGCGACGTCTTGGAGGGGAAGGGGTTGCTCGGGCAGGAAGGTCGTAAGCATGTTCGTGAGGCCGTCGGATTCTGCAAGTGCGACCTGACCACGCAGATGGTCCAGGAATTCCCGGAACTCCAGGGGGTGGTGGGAGGGCTCTACGCTGCGGCGCAGGGCGAACCGCAGGAAGTCGCGGACGCCATTTACGACCACTACCTGCCGCAAGGCGTCGAAGACCGCTGCCCGCGCTCAACGGTGGGCGCGATCGTTTCGCTTGCGGACAAACTGGATGGCGTGGTGGGCGGCTTTGCGGTGGGCCACGAGCCCACGGGCTCGAGCGACCCGTTCGCACTGCGCCGGCAGGGCAATGGCATAATTAAAGTTTTACTTGAGATATCCCTCCCGATTTCAATCCGGGGCGCCGTCCAGGAAGCCATCAACGCGCTGGACGTGGAATGGCGCCGACCACGCGAGGAACTGTTTACCACACTCCTGGAGTTTTTTGCGGAGCGCTTGAGGTATTATCTGGAGACGGTGAAGGGCTTGCGCTATGACACGGTCCGCGCGGTTTTGGCCGCGGGTTGGGATATCCCGATCGGCGCGCTGGCGCGCGCGGAGGGCCTGGAGGCGATTCGGGGCGGAGAAGATTTTCAGGCGCTCTCCCAGGCCGCCAAGCGCATCAAGAATATCTTGAGGAAGTCCGCGACCTCGGCAGATTGGGAGCCCGGTGAAGTCGATGCGGCGGGCCTCCAAGCCGAGGAAGAGCGCCAACTGTTCGAGGCTTACCAGCGCGTGGCGGGAGAGGCGAACGAACTCGGTGCGAAGGCGCAGTATGAGTCGGCGCTCGAGCGCATCTCGACGCTTCGTCCTACTGTGGACCGCTTCTTCGACAAAGTCCTGGTGATGGCGGAAGACGCGGCCCTGCGAAGGAACCGCCTGCGGCTGCTGGGCAAGCTTGACGCGCTGTTCTCCGGCATCGCGGACTTCGCGGAAGTGGCGGAGAAAACGGAAGTCGGGGGTCGGAAGTCGGAAGTCGGGACCAAGACTTGAACTGCCGCTTCCCGATTTCCGACTTCCTACTTCCGATTTCCCAGTTCTTCAATGTCGACGCGTCGACATCTTCAAAACAGTGACGAGTGAGCAGTGATGAGTGATGAGCCGAACGTCAAAAGTTGAAGGTGCAAAGCGGATGAAGGTTGATGTTTCGCTTTAACTTTCAACTTTTGACTTTCGACCTTTAACAGCTTTGATAAAAGGAGATCTACACATGGACAAGTTTGTTTACTTCTTTGGCGGCGGCAAGGCCGACGGGCACGGAGCGATGAAAGACGTGCTGGGCGGCAAGGGCGCCGGCCTCGCCGAAATGACCAACGCCGGCCTGCCGGTCCCGCCGGGATTCACCATCGCCACCTCCGCCTGTCGCATTTATTTTGAGAACGGCAACAAGCTGCCGAAGAATATCCATCAGGAGGCCGAGGAAGCCCTGAGGAATCTCGAGAAACTCCTCAGCCAGAATCTGGGCGACCCTGCCAACCCCTTGCTGGTCTCGGTGCGTTCGGGCGCCAAGTTTTCCATGCCGGGCATGATGGATACCATTCTCAACCTGGGCATGAACGATACCGTGGTGGAGGCCATCGCGCGCAAGACCAACAACCCGCGCTTTGCTTACGACAGCTATCGCCGGTTTATCCAGATGTTCGGCAATGTTGTCCAGGAAATCCCCAAGAATGAGTTCGAACATGTCTTCGACGGCCAGAAGAAAAAGCGCGGCATCAAGCTCGATACCGAGTTGACGGCCGAAGACCTTCAGGACGTCATCGCCAATTACAAGAAGCTCGTGCGCAAGAAGACGGGGAAAGACTTTCCCCAGGAGCCGCGCGTGCAGCTCGATATGGCCATCGAGGCGGTATTTCGCTCCTGGTACAACCCGCGGGCGAAGACCTATCGCCGCATGAACAAGATCTCGGACGACCTGGGCACCGCCGTGAACGTTCAGACCATGGTGTTCGGCAATATGGGCGAGACCTCCGGCACGGGCGTGGGCTTTACGCGCAATCCCGCTACGGGCGCCAAGGAATTCTACGGCGAGTTCTTGATGAATGCCCAGGGCGAAGACGTGGTGGCGGGCGTGCGCACGCCCGTCCACATCGACGAACTTGAGAAGATCAATCCCGAGGCCTACAACCAGCTTCGCGACATCACCACCCGGCTCGAGAAGCACTACAAAGACGTGCAGGACTTCGAGTTCACCATTCAGGAAGGGAAGCTGTACATGCTCCAGACACGCGCCGGGAAGCGCACAGGCCCGGCGGCCGTCCGCATCGCCGTGGACATGGTCAAGGAAGGCCTGCTGGGGCCGCAGGAAGCCATCCTGCGCGTCGAACCGGAGCAGTTGAACCAATTGCTGCACCCGGTCCTGGATGAGAAGAAGCCGCTCAAAGCCATCGCCAAAGGTCTTCCGGCGTCGCCCGGCGCGGCGGTGGGCCGCGTAGTCTTTACGGCTGACGAGGCTGTGGCCAAGGGCAAGGCTCAGCCCGTGATCCTGGTGCGCGGCGAGACCGTTCCCGACGACATTCACGGTATGGAAGTGGCCGTGGGCATCCTCACCTCGCGCGGCGGCATGACCTCGCACGCGGCGGTGGTCACGCGCGGCATGGGCAAGCCCTGCGTGGCCGGCTGCGGCGAGGCGGAGGTGGACGAAAAGAAGAAACAGATCAAGGTGGGGCCGAACCTCATCAGGGAAGGCGACTGGATCTCCATCGACGGCTCGACGGGGCGCGTGATCCTGGGCAAGGCGAACTTGGTCGAAGCCGATCCCCACAGTGGCGTCTTTGCCGAATTCATGAAGTGGGCGGATGAGTATCGCCAACTGGGTGTGCGCGCCAACGCGGATATTCCCCGCGACGCTGAAGCGGCGCGCCGCTTTGGCGCCGAAGGCATTGGACTCTGCCGCACCGAGCACATGTTTTTTGCCAAGGACCGCTTGCCCCACGTGCAGGACATGATCATGGCCTGCAAAGATACGCAGGACGAGAAAGAGGCCGCCAAGTACGAGAAGGCGCGGCGCGCGGCCTTGGCCAAATTGCTTCCCATGCAGCGCAAGGACTTCTTCGGGCTCTTCAAGGCGATGAATGGCCTGCCGGTTACCATCCGCACTCTCGACCCCCCGCTGCACGAATTCCTGCCCAAGCGCGAGGAGCTGATGGTGGAGATCGCGACCCTGGAAGCGAAGAACAAGAAGGGGGCGAAACTAAACCAGCTCAAGAAAATACTGGAAGTAGTTGAAGGATTACATGAATTCAATCCCATGCTCGGACTGCGCGGCTGCCGGTTGGGCATCATGTATCCGGAGATTTCCGAGATGCAGGCGCGCGCCATCTTCGAAGCGGCTTGCGACTGCAAGAAGCAGGGCATCGACGCCAAACCGGAGGTGATGATTCCCCTGGTGGGCGACGTGAAGGAACTCGCTCTGCAAAAGGAGATCGTCAACCGTGTGGCGGAGGAAGTCTTCAAGAAGAAAGGCGTCAAAGTGGACTACCTTGTGGGCACGATGATCGAGCTGCCGGCGGCGGCGCTGACGGCCGCCGAGATCGCGCAGGAGGCCGAGTTCTTCAGCTTCGGCACCAACGACTTGACGCAGACCACCTTCGGCCTCTCGCGCGACGACTGCGGCAAAATCATCAACGCCTACACGAAGCAGAAGATCTGGCCCGCGGACCCCTTCGCGGTCATGGACGCCAAGCGCGTCGGGCGGCTGATGAAGCTAGGAACGAAAGAGGGCAGGGAAACCCGCCAGAACTTGAAGGTGGGCATCTGCGGCGAGCACGGCGGCGATCCGGCGTCGATCGAAATCTGCGCCGAGGCGGGGCTCAATTACGTGAGCTGCTCGCCTTACCGCGTTCCTATCGCACGCCTTGCCGCTGCCCAGGCCGCAGTCAAGAAGCAAGAGGCGAAGGCGTATACCACGGCATAGGTTGAAGGTTACGGGGGACAGGTGGCAGGTTGCGGCGCAGAGATACTCCTGCTTGTCACCTGTCACTTGATTCCGTTTATGTGGGGGGTCTGGGCCCCGGCGATCCTGGCAGGTTCTAACCCCTGGCTTGGAGTTCATGTGGAGCCCCGAGAGACTTAAAGTAAAGCTTTAAGTTTTTGATTCCCAAAATTTCGACGCGCCGACATTTTGGGGTTGGACGGCGAGGGCAGGGCGCTTGTTCACTAAACGCAGGCGGCGGACGATTCCCCCTGCACTCCAAAGTGACCTCATTCTCTTCCAAGCTTCCTGGGCGTGCGGGCTAGCGACCGCACCTGCAGCGCGCCGTCCTGATGCACGACGCGAGCTCATTTCAGGGGCTATTCTTGGCGACCTGGAGTCTTGCCAGCCTCGTGAGAGGTAATCATCGTCACACGTCACCCAGACTAATCTATACGCTGTTGCTGGGCTTCGCTGTCACCGCCGCCGGCCGTGACCCGGCTGAATCACTTCTTCGACAGGGCACCGACCTCTTGGACCGCGGCTTCTTTGCGGATTCCGTGGCCATGCTCACCCACGCCCTCGAACAGAATCCCAAGAATGCAAAGGCTTGTTACTATCGGGCTCTGGCCAACGAGATGGTGGACCGCCAGGCGGCTATCGGCGACTGGCGTAAGTTCGTGGAGTTAGCGGCTACGGACCCTGATTCAAAGGAGGAGGCTACGCAAGCTGAGGAACGGCTGCAGGCTTTCGAAAGGATGCCTGGACTCCCTGACTCGTTGCGTCCCTCTCGGTACGTGCCGAAGGCCGGAGACTACTACCAGCGAGTTGCGGGGCCCTCCCTGAGGTTGCAGTGGACCGAATTTCCCGTCAAGGTATTTGCCGATAGCCCGCCGGAAGAGTGGCGCCGCGCCCTCGGGGAAGCGCTGGACGCCTGGATGAATGTGTTCCCGCTTCAGACGGTCAGTGCGCGTGAGAGGGCGGACATCGTTCTAAGCTGGGCGAAGTTGCCGAAGCGGAGCATGGGCACGGAGCAGAGTTTCTTCCGGCTCCAGAAGGAAGGCGATAAGATCATCAAGCGCCGGAAGACGTCTTCCATTGTCCTTGATAATTCCCACCGCTGGTCCAAACGCGAGATGCGGGCAGCTATAATGCACGAGGTCGGACATGCCTTGGGCATAGAAGGGCACAGCGACGGTTCGAGGGATGTGATGTTCCCTCAAGAAGTAAGAACCTTTGTCCTCACCCAAGGGGGCGAGCACACACTCTCTGGCGCCCCATTATCAACCGGGATCAACACGAAACTCACTCCCCGAGACGTCAACACCGTCATCCGCCTCTATAACTGTCCCGGACCTCTCGTTCACCTGAAATAACTCTTCCCGACGTACCAGGCTTTGCGGCCATGTCCTGCAAGCTCCAGAATGGGTTCACGGGACACCATCGGAAACAAATGTGAGTATACTGCCGGGCACACCAAGCGTGCGGAGGAGCGAAATGGGGAGAAACAAGCAGCGAGGGATGACGCGGAGAAGATTTCTTGGAAGTTCGTTGGCGGGCTTGTGGGCGTTGCAGTGCCCCTGGTCAAAGCCGAGCACTGCCGCTTCCCTACGAGACTCAGGAATGCCGGGCCAGGCGCGGGGAACCCAATCCCCGCACACCTTCGGCTGGAAAGGCGAACAATTCCTCCTCGATGGCAAGCCCTTCCAGATTATCTCCGGCTCGATGCACTACCCGCGCGTGCCGCGCGCTTACTGGCGCGACCGCATGCGCAAGCTGCGCGCCAAGGGGCTCAACACACTCTGCACGTACTGCTTCTGGAATCTCCACGAACCGGAGCGAGGCAAGTTCGATTTCACCGGCAATCTCGATGTGGCCGCCTACATCAAGACCGCGCAGGAGGAAGGGCTGTGGGTGCTATTGCGCACGGGCCCCTATAACTGCTCGGAGTGGGACTTCGGCGGTCTGCCCGCGTGGCTTTTGCGGACACCCAATATCAAGGTGCGGACCACGGACCCGAAGTTCTTGAAGCCCGCGGGAGAATATCTGCAGCGCTTGGGGAGGGAAGTGGCAGGACTGCAAATCACCCAGGGCGGACCGATCGTCATGGTCCAGGTCGAGAATGAATACGGCTCGTTCGGGAGTGACCACGCTTACATGAGCGCCATTCGCCGGCTCATCCGCGATGCAGGACTTCAAGTAACACTTTACACTTCGGACGGCTCCGAACCCCGCATGCTTGAGGGCGGCACTCTGCCCGGAGTGCTCTCGGTGATCAACTTCGGGGCAGGCGACGCCGCGCGCGAGTTCGCCAATTTCGCCAAATTCCGCCAGGGCGTGCCACGCATGTGCGGCGAGTATTGGGTGGGATGGTTCGATCACTGGGGCGAGCAACACCACGAAGTTCCATTTGACGTGGGCGTGAAGGGCCTGGACTGGATGCTCGGGCAGGGCATCTCGGTGAACCTTTACATGGCCCACGGTGGGACGTCCTTCGGGTTCATGAGCGGGGCCAATTTCGATAAGGCCTATCAACCCGACATATCGAGTTACGACTACGACTCTCCGCTCGATGAGGCGGGGCGACCCACGGAAAAATTCTTCGCCTTCCGCGAGACCATCAAGAAATATCTGCCCAAGGGAACGCAACTGCCGCGCGTCCCTGCGCCGCTTGCAGAGATTGCCATCCCGCGCTTCGGGCTCGGCGAATCTGCGGGGCTGACGGACCTGCTCGGCAAGGCCGGGACAGCGGAGCGGCCGCGAACCATGGAGCAGTTAGGCCAGTCGTACGGCTTCGTCCTCTACCGTAAAGCCATCGAGCGCGCGGCCAGCGGGAAGCTGGAAATCGCCGAGGCGAGAGACTACGCCGTGGTCTGGCAAGGTGGAAAGCGCCTGGGCACGCTCGACCGGCGACTTGGGCAAAAGACGCTGCCGGTGGAACTGGCCGCCGGCCAACCGCTCGAAATATTGGTGGAGAACATGGGGCGCACCAACTTTGGGCCGCGGATGGTGGACGACCGCAAAGGGATCGTCGGCTCGGTCAAGCTGAATGGGCAAGTACTCACGGGCTGGGAGCACTACACGCTGCCGATGGAAAATCTGGAACGCTTGAAATTCTCATCGGCCGCCAAAGGAGCGCCGGCTTTCTATCGCGGGGAATTCAAGCTGGCGTCGGTGGGCGATACTTTCCTCGACATGCGCGGGTGGGGCAAGGGATACGTGTGGGTTAACGGCCACAACCTGGGACGTTACTGGAGGATCGGTCCGCAGCAGACGCTTTATGTTCCCGCCGTCTGGCTTCGGCCTGGAGCGAACACGGTTATCGTGCTGGACCTCGAGTCGGGCGGGGGACGGTCCATCGAGGGGCTGAAGGATTCCGTTTGGGAAACCCCGGGGAAGAATTGAGTCATTTAGCGATTTGGTGATTTTGTGATTGGGTCATTTGAAAACCATCACAGGGGGCATACTAACTGAAATGATAAAATCATAAAATCACTAAATCACAAAATCGCTAAATGGCCCTTGTCGACGCGCCGACACATTTGAAAGCTTTCCTTTAAGTTTTCACCCGCAGCAGCATGTAGACCCCCGCCAGGCCAAAGAGCACATCCGGCGACCACGCCGCCACCGAAGGCGGAAGCTGGCTGAGGTTGCCCATCGCCTCGAACAGGCCGGAGATCGACCAGTAGAGGATGGCGATGCCGATACTCACCGCCACGCCCGAGAGCGCGCCCTTGCCTCCCAGGGAAAACGAAAAGGGAATCGCAATCAAAGTAATCACGAAGGCGATGAGCGGGAAAGAAAACTTGGTGTAGAACTGCACCGAGAGCCGCACCACGTCGAAGCCGCTCTGGCGCAGCTCGTTGATGTAGCGGCGCAGCTCGAGCACGCTCATCTGCTCGGAGGTCCGAACTTCCTTCTTGAAGTACGTGGGCGGTTCGCTCAACTCGCGGAAGGTGGCCACGGAGAAGGGCATGTAGTGGGTCACGCGATCGCCGTCCAGGTCGCGCACCCAGCCGTTCTCCAGCACCCAGCCGTGTATCGGCTCTTCCCAAAACGCCCGCTCCGCGTAGATGCGGCGCGTCATCGTGAAGCTCTGCGGGTTCAGCTCAAAAACCGAAAGGTGGCCAAAGATGTTCTGGTCGGGATCAAAGAACCGGTAATTGTAGATTCGGTTTGACTCCCCAAAAATCCATTGGCGGTCAGGCCGATAGAAGGTCTGCGCGGGCTTGCCCTTGATTTGATTGCGCAGGGCGCTCTGGCGCTGGTTGGTTTCGGGAAGGATCCGGTCCTCAAGCCCGAACATGCCCACGCTCAGGATCGCCGCCGCGAGCAAGACCGGAACGCAAACCCGGTACAGGCTGATGCCCGCGGATTTCATGGCGACGATCTGATTGGTCTTTGTTAACAGGCTGAAATTCACGAGGGTTGCCACCAGAATACTCAAGGGAAGCATTAAGTACATCACCTGGGGCAGGAGGAAACGGTAGTAGTTGAGCACCACGGTCACCGCGGTATGGGTACGCACGATGTCGCCGAGAAGCTGGAAAAAATCGAAGATGGCGTATACGCCCGTAAACGTCACCAGCAGGATGCCGAAGTAGAAAGTCCAGCCGCGGATGACGTAGAGGTCGAGGATCTGGAGAAACCTTCCTCCTGCCGGGCGTGGCGCGACAAGCGGCGCGGCCAGGGGCGTGGCGCGCGGCCGGGCGCGGCGATGCTGCCACCAGCGCGTGACGTCCTCGATCACATCCTGAATAATCTGCAGGCGGGTTCGCACCCGACGAAGGTTAGCCAGCATGAGAATTCCCGCGACCGCGAAGAGCAGGTTGGCCATCCAGAGGCCAATGACGGGCGAGATCCGCCCCTGCTTGGCCAGGCTCAGGCCAAACGCCATCATGATGTAGTAAATGAAGACCAGCAGAATGGTGAGCATCAGTCCCACGGCCTTGCCGCCCTTGCGCGTCGAGAGGCCAAGCGGAATACCCACCAGGGCAAGCACCAGCGTGGCGACGGGGAGGGCCAGGCGATAGTGCCATTCGACCACGGCGGCCTGCCGCTCCCGGGGATTCCCCGTCATGGCCAGGAGTTGAGACGCGGAGAGCAGCGGCGGCGAGCGTCGCTCGACGGCCGGCGCGCCGCCCTGGTCGAGGGGAATGGGAATATCCGTATCGGTGAAGGAGACGACGGAGTATTGCTCCGGGTGCTGGGAATCGATCTGATGCGTCGTGCCATGTTCCAGGTGCAACATCAAGCGGTCTTGGGCGGGTTCGTTGACAAGCACCCCGCTTTCCGCTAACGTTACCTTGACCTGCTCGTGCTGTGTGATATCGGCGATGAAAACGCCGCGCCAACGCGAGCGAGAGCCGGTAACGTCCTCCAGGTAGAGCAGCAGATTGGGGAATTGCTCGATAAAGACCCGCGGTTGGATTTCGTACGGCACCTGGCTGGCCTTGAGCCCCGTCTCCATATGATTCAGTTTCCGGGCGGCTTGGGGACCGAGAAACATGCTCATCCAGAGCGTGAGGCCCCAACCCGCCAATGCCAGCATCATCACCGGTCGGATGAACTGGGCAAGGCCAATGCCCGCGGCGCGCACCGCGATGACCTCGCCGTCTGCCGCCATCCGGCTCAAGCCGATGAGCGTTCCTACCAGGATGGCCATTGGAATCGTCAGCACCAGAATGCTGGGAACCGGAAGCACGAAAAGGGTCAAAGTGCTGGCAAGGGGCAGGTCGTGACGGACCACCATTTCCAGCAGGCGCCCCAGTTGACGGACGAAGATCACGAAGGTGAAGATCAAGACTCCGAGCAGCGCGTGCGAGATGATCTCTTTCAGAATGTAGCGGGTGAGTATGCGCATGCGTCGTGCGGCCCGGCGGGGCGCGGCGGGTTCTTGCCCCGGCCCCAGGGGCCAACTTCCGCTATGCTAGCACACTCATTTCGATACCGTAAAGGAAGCGCCTCCTAACCCCATGCCGCCCACCTACTTGATGCTCCTCTGGCACATGCACCAGCCCTTCTACAAGGACCTGGCCGAAGGTGTCTACACCATGCCCTGGGTCCGCCTGCACGGCCTCAAGGACTACTACGGCATGGTGGCCATGCTGGAGGAGTTTCCTTCCGTCCACGCGACATTCAATCTCGTCCCTTCGCTTGTTGTCCAGATTCAGGACTACGCGCGCGACACCGCGCGCGAGCGCCCTTACGAGGTGGCCTTCAAGCGTGTCGAGGAACTTGACGCGGACGACCGTGAAGCTTTGCTCACCTCCGCTTTCCAGGTGAACCACGAGAACCTGCTGAGCCGCTATCCGCGATTCAAGGAGTTGTGGGAGAAATCCCGTGCCACCGATCTCCCCACCGCCGCCCGCCTCTTCACCGCCCAGGACCTGCTGGATCTCCAGGTGTTGTCGCAAATAGCTTGGTTCGACGAAATCTATCTGGAGAAGGACCCCACCATTTGCCTCCTGATGGAAATGGAGCGCGGCTATTCCGAGGAAGACAAGGCGTTACTGCGGAAAAAAGAAATCGAATTACTTAAAGCAATACTTGAAGAATATGGAAAGGCCGCCGCGCGGGGTCAGGTTGAACTGTCAACCTCACCTTTTTACCATCCGATTCTCCCCCTGCTTTGCGATACGAACATCGCCTCGGAATCGAATCCCGGCGTGAGACTCCCTCACCACCGATTCCGGCACCCGGAAGACGCTCGAGCGCAATTGGCCGCCGCTGTCGAGCTTCACGAAAGCGTTTTTGGGCAGCGGCCGCGTGGCTTCTGGCCAAGCGAGGGCAGCGTTTCCGACGAAGTCCTGCGCTTGGCCATCGATCAGGGCTTTGAGTGGGCGGCGACGGATGAAGGTGTGCTGGCACGCTCCCGCCAGATGGGATTCCACCGCCAGGCCGACGGCTCGGTGGCCGGAGGAGAAGAGCTCTATCGGCCGCACCACTTCATCGCCGACAACCGAACCATCGGGCTGTTCTTTCGCGACCACCAGCTCTCCGACCTGATCGGTTTCGTCTACATGCGCATGGATCCGCGCGCCGCCGCCACCGATCTCTACCGGCGCATTCAGGCCGCCGGCCGAAGCACCGGCGACCGCCCGGCCATCGTCTCCGTGATTCTGGATGGCGAAAACGCCTGGGAGTACTACCGGGGTAACGGCAGGGAATTCCTGCGGAACTTTTACGGCATGCTGGCGGAGGACGGGCCCGTGCGCGCCGTGACCGCATCCGAAGCGCTAAAGCTTGCCCAACCCGGAGCGTTGCCTCATATCGTCCCCGGCTCGTGGATCAACGCCAATTTCGATGTCTGGCTGGGAGCCGACGAGGACAATCGTGCTTGGGATCTGCTGAAGGAAGCGCGCGATTACTATGCACAGCATGCTCAGGACCCGGACGTCGATCCCGAGAGCGCCCGCATGGCGCGGCAGGAGCTCTGGATCGCGGAGGGCAGCGATTGGTGCTGGTGGTATGGGCCCGAGCATTCCACGGCCAATGACGAAGAGTTTGACCTCCTCTACCGGAAACATTTGAGCAACTTTTACCGCATGCTGGGCGGCTCGCCCGCGGATGAACTGGCCGTGCCCATCAAGCGGCCGCGTGTGCGAGCGGTGACGGTGCCGCCTAGCGCCCGAATCGAGCCGCGTGTGGACGGGGAAGTCACCAACTACTTCGAGTGGCTGGGCGCCGGCATTTACATGCCCGACTACCGCTCCGGCTCGATGCACGGCGCGGCGCAGTTGCTCGAAGCGCTCTATTACGGGTTCAGCGATAAGACGCTCTACCTGCGTCTCGATTTGGGAGACCAGTTCCTCAAGACTCACCCGGAGTTCGAGGTGCGGGTCAATATCGATGGGGACAATCGGGCTCGCTTGCACGCCCTGGTCAACCAGCACGGCGTGCGTATGATTGAATTCTGGAAGCGCGAGGAGCCATTGCTTGTGCCCCTGGGAACCGGCGATCAGGTGCAAGTGGCGTTCGGGCACATCGTCGAGATTGGACTTGCCTACAGCCTACTCGGCTTGGTGCCGGAGGAGCAGGTGCGCTTACAAGTCTCGATCTGGGTCAATGAACTACCACTTCAAGTGTTGCCTCAGGAAGGGTGGCTTATCCTCCAGTTGACTGAGGACTTGGTAAGTTGGTGAAGGAGCAGATAACAGTTATCAGTTGAGGGTTTAGGGTTGAGGGTCGAGAGCACAAGAACGCGAGAGCCGATGATGATCCCAGCCGTGCGCTAGTGCCCCGTCCCGTTTAATTGTTTCCAGCTACCAAAAAGGCGGCGGCTCCGCTGCCGCCTTGCGATGCCGGCCCACGGCAGTTGCAAGGACTTAAGCGGGACAGCACGCTGGACTCCACGTCTCAACCCTCAACTCTCGACCCTGAACTCTTCACCGAGGACTATCAACTGTTGACTGCTCTGCTCACTTCCCCCCCAGCCAATCCGGCACCACCACATCCACCGGTCGGACGCCCACGGGGATTGCGGTAAGCAGCCCTGGGGGATTGGTCTGAAGAATGGCAAGGGAGTTTGCCGCAGCGTCCGCCACGGCCAGAAAGCGTTCGTCCGGCGTAAGGGCGAGCGCGCGTGGTTCGAGGCCCACGTGCACGGAGGCGAGCAACTCGCGGGTTTGGACGGCCAGCGCCATTACGGAGCCATCGCCGGCACTGGCGATATAGAGCACACTGGAATCCCGGCGGAAGATTCCCGTCACCGGGTCGTGGCCAGTGGGAAAACTCTGCTCGACGTTGTCATGCGCGGCATCGACGATGACCATGCTGGTGCCCAGCGCGCCGAGCACGAAGATTTCTCCGCCGTCGGGCTTGAGCGCCAGCACGCCGGGCCGAAGCCCGAGTTCGATGTGGGAGAGAAGTTGGCGCGTCGCCACCTCGACTGCGGAGATCTTTTCTTCACCGGCGTCCGCAACAAAAACCTTCGAGTTGTCGGGAAGAACCACCATGGCGCCCGGCTCTTTGCCGACCTCGACCGAGCCCAGCACCTTTCGTGATTCCGTGCTGACAAAATAGAGGCGATTGCTCGCAGCCACCGAAGCGATCAGCGTTTTGCCATCTGGAGTAAGCGCGAGCCCAGAAAGGGCAGCAGCCAAGGGCATACGTCCCTCGGGTGTCAAAGAACTCTCCGGGGGGACGCCCGCCGCCACGCGGGCAAGTTCCTTTCCCGTTTCGCCGTCCAGAAAAACAATTTCTCCTTTTGAAGGGTACAGAACGAAGGCGTGGCGGCCATCGGCGGAGAAAGCCAAATCGCGCGCGCTCGTTCCGATCGCAAGAGTCTTGGTCACCTCGAGCTCGGGATAGGCCACGATGCTGATCTTCCCTGAGGCGGAAACCACCCAGAGTTCCCGGCTTTGGGGGCGAGCGACGGCGCGTTCCGGTTGGGCTGCCACAGGGATAAACTTCACCACCTGAAACTTCGCCATGTCGACGGCGGCCACCGTGGCGCTCTGGTTGTTGACGACGAAAGCCACGTAGGGGCGAGGCGCGGGGGCCCGGCGCTTGGCGCAGGCGAGTGTCCCCAGCAGGAGGAGAAGACTCAAGGGCAGGGTTGCGAACGAACCTGGGTGGAGTCGCCGGCGAGCAATGTGACGGGGCAGAAAGGCGAAGCGCTTCATGGAGGAAGAAGGTACAGCGCCGCGCGGGCGCAATCAAGACGAGCGATTACATCAAGTGTTACTTCACATCCTGTCGGCGCGTCGACAGGCCATTGAGTGATTGAGTGATTGGGTGATTGAGTGAATTGAAAAATTACTCTGATGCCATTTGGGGTCTTGCCCTTTACAGACAGGCTTGACCTGAAATCACCAATTCGCTCAATCGCTAAATCACCCAATCACTCAATGACTCAGTTCGGCGCGCGCCTCCGTCGTGTGCGCGGTGGTGCGGCCCAGCACGCCGGCGATGGCTGTGACTTCTCCCATCAGCGCCTCGAACTGATCCGGGTAGAGAGACTGATACCCATCCGAGAGCGCGCGTTCCGGCTCAGGGTGGACTTCGACAATCAATCCATCCGCCCCCACCGCCACTGCCGCGCGTGCCAGAGGCGTGACCTTGTCGCGCTTGCCCGTCCCGTGACTGGGATCGGCGATAATGGGCAAGTGCGAAAGCCGCTTGACGGCCGGGATCACGCTCAGGTCCAGCGTATTGCGCGTGTGGTCGGCAAACGTTCGCGAACCCCGCTCGCACAGGATGACGTTGTAGTTGCCCTCGGCGAGGATATATTCCGCCGCCATCAGGAACTCTTCCAGCGTGGCGGACATGCCGCGCTTCAAAAGCACTGGGCGCTTCGACCGTCCCACGCGTTTCAGGAGCGAGAAGTTCTGCATGTTGCGCGCGCCCACCTGGAGCACGTCTGCGAATTCTTCCACCAGGTCGCAGTTTTCCGGGTCGATGGTTTCCGTGACGATCATGAGGCCGAACTCCCGCCGGACCTCCGCCAGGATTTCGAGGCCTTCTTTCCCCAGGCCTTGGAAGCTGTAGGGCGAGGTGCGCGGCTTGAAGGCGCCGCCACGGAACAGTCGCGCGCCGGCACGGCGCACGCGCTCCGCCGCTGCGAATGCTTGCTCGCGGCTCTCGATGGCACATGGTCCGGCGATCACCTGGAGCTCCTGGCCGCCGAAGGTGACTCCCGCTTCCTCCGGACCAACCCGGATCAGCGAGTCTTCGTTCTTCACCTCGCGGCTGACCAGCTTATAGGGCTTCGAAACCGGTATGGCCTCGGCGACGCCGGGAAGGCATTCGAATTCCTCGGGCTCAAGCGGCCCTGGATTGCCCGTAATGCCGATGGCGGTCCGCTGCGCGCCCGGCATCGGATGGGGACGATACCCCAGCGCCTCGATTCGCTGGCAAACCCGGCGAATGTCTTCTTCCGTCGCTTGCGGCTTCATGACGATCAGCATGCTGCCTTCTTTCTGCCCATTTCCTGCTTCGGAGAGGGAACGACCAGTGTAGTCAACTCGGGCGCGGGACGCAAACGCCGGGTTCGCAGGCTGCGTTGATCGGCGCTCGTCCTTTCGATTAACGCTGTTCGTCCTTTCCTCTTCGGAGGTCAGGGTGGAGGCTAGGGATTCGGGTTCCATGGATTACCTCACAAGGGAATTTGGCCCATGAAATCAAAAAGGCCCGCTGACCTTTTCGATCAGCGGGCCTTGCTTACTTCCGAACTTGCTTACGCCTTACGCGGGCGCCCGCTGACACCTCCGCCAAAAGCTAAAGTAATAAAAGAAGCGGCCATGTGTCAGCGAGGAATACATAGTGCGAAAACCTAAAATACAGATCCCGCCGGAGCCTGTCAAGGAGAATTTGGGAGAATTTGTGAAATCCCTTGATCGATCATGCCCCCAGCCAGCAATTCCTCTATACCCCGAATGCATCTGGCAGTTAGGGCCCGAAACGTGTTAGCATACGGTATGGGAGGCCGTAGGGGAACAAGGGGAACTGGGCAATGTTTATTCCACGAGAAAGTCACTGATGAGGACGGCGACCTATACGAGGCCATTATTTGGAGAGTGCCAGTGAGCAGCAAGTACCGGGAAGGTATCCGCTATCGCTTGGCCTTCATCCGATCCGGGGAAGGCACACCGGCTGTGCTTTATGACAACCATCACCCGAAGGGCCACCATCGCCATCTTGGGCAAAGGAGAGAGCCTTACGAATTTCAGGGTGTGCACCGCCTGCTTCAAGATTTCCGCGATGATGTTGGGCGAGTTAAGGAAGGCAAATTATGAACCGGACGCTAACGATTCGTATCAAACCTGTGGTGAAGATGTTGGCTGACTTTCGCGACACCTTCAAGGCCGTTGAGGAGGGACGGAAGGTCACGCCTCGAAGTGGAGGGTACTTCACCAACATCGAGGCGGCGCGCAACTTTTTCACTCGCGAGAGGCTGGCCCTGCTGAGCGCTATTCGCAGGGAGCGGCCTGGCTCGATCTCCGAACTTGCGAGGATAGTGAATCGGAGCCTCAAGAGCGTGCAAACTGACCTCAAGGTTTTGGAGAAGCACGGCCTTGTCAGGTTTCGCCCAGCGCGCCGCGCGGCCCGGCGTGCCAGCAAAGCTCCCGAAGCACCCTACCGGGAAATTGCCCTCAGGATTGCCATTTAGTCTTTTGGTTGGTTAGACTCGCCCTTGCGGATGACCGAAATTTCTTCGGCTGGGCAAGAGGCTCTTTCAAGGGATTTCAGGACACTACCCACGCTCCCCGAGGAATCCCGCGACGCCCCACTGTGATAACATAGCGCGCTCCTGAATGCCTGGAGCAGTCAGGCCTCGATCTCGGCGGAGGCGCCACGCAATGAAGGAAACGGCTGCTAAGGGCGAGAAAATCTGGGTGAGGTCATCACTTCATGTATTACTTGAGATTTGGGCTTCCGGCAATCTTGTTCCTCACGCTCACGCTGGGGTTTGCTGTGCCGCTAGGGCAGGACTCCGAGCACGGGGTTTATCTCGCTGATATGGACACCAAGGTCTCCGCGTGCGTGAACTTCAACCAGTATGCCAATGGCGGCTGGATGGCGAAGAATCCCATTCCCGCGGCGTATCCCAGTTGGGGAACTTTCAACGAACTGGCTGAGCGGAACCGCGACCAACTACACGAAATCCTGGAGGCCGCTGCGAAAAACACCAACGCGCCCCAGGGCAGCAACGAGCAGAAAATCGGCGATTTCTACGCGAGTTGCATGGACACGACGCAAGTGGAAAGCGTTGGCACGAAGCCGCTCGACCCCGAATTCGCCAGGATCAGCACGATTCAAGACCTGACGGGTCTGCAGGCGGAGATCGCGCGCTTGCAGCGCTACGACGTGAATGTGCTCTTCAACTTCGGCTCGCAACAGGACCGCAAGAACAACGAGCAGGTGATTGGCGGGGCGGCGCAGGGCGGCCTGGGATTACCGGACCGCGATTACTACACGAAGAGCGACGACAAATCCCAGCAACTGCGCGAGCAATACGTCGCGCATGTCGCTCGGATGCTTGAGCTATTGGGCGATGAGCCCGCCAAGGCCGCGGACGAAGCCAAGACGGTGATGAGCATCGAAACCAAGCTCGCCGAAGCTTCCATGACTCGCGTCGAGCGGCGTGACCCCGACAAGACTTACCACAAAATGGACGCCGCCCAGTTGCGTGCCCTGACGCCGAACTTCGCCTGGGATGGTTATCTCAGCGACTTGGGCTTTCCAGGCATCGCGGAGGTCAACGTTGCCCAGCCGAGTTTCTTCGAAGCGGTGAACGGCCTGCCAAAGTCCGCGCCGCTCGATGACTGGAAAACCTACCTGCGGTGGCACCTTGTTAATTCCACGGCGCCCGCGCTTTCCGAGAAATTTGTCGAGGAAGACTTTAACTTTAAGGGGAAAATCCTCACGGGGACAAAGGAGATTCTGCCGCGCTGGAAGCGCTGCGTCACGGCCACGGACGGCGAGCTGGGTTTCGCGCTCGGAAAGGTTTATGTCCAGAAATATTTCCCGCTCGAGGCCAAAGCGCGCGCCGACCAGATGGTGCACTACCTGATCGCGGCCTTGGGCGACGACATCAAGACGCTGCCCTGGATGGGCTCGGACACCAAGCAGGCGGCGCTTGCGAAGCTCGAAGCCTTCACGCCCAAAATCGGCTATCCGGACAAGTGGCGCGATTATTCCGCCTATAAAGTAGACCGCGGGCCGTACGTGGATAACGTGATGAACGGCGAACTGTTTGAATTCAACCGTGATTTGAACAAGATCGGCAAGCCGGTCGACCGCACGGAATGGGGCATGACGCCGCCCACCGTCAATGCCTACTACAATCCGCCCAAGAACGAAATCGTTTTTCCGGCCGGAATTCTCCAGCCGCCTTTCTTCGATCCCAAGGCCGATGACGCGGTGAATTATGGTGGCATCGGCGCGGTCATCGGGCACGAGATGACCCACGGTTTCGACGACCAGGGGCGCAAATTCGACGCGCACGGAAACCTGAAGAACTGGTGGACGGAGGAAGACTTGAAGAATTTCCAGGAGCGCGCGGCGTGCGTCGAAAAGCAGTTTGACGGCTACGTGGTCATGGACGACCTCCACCAGAACGGCAAGCTGGTGCTGGGCGAAAGCATCGCGGACCTCGGCGGCCTGACCATCGCCTTCAAGGCCTACGAGAAAAGCCTGGAAGGGAAGCCGCGCCCGCCCAAGGTCGATGGCTTCACGCCGGAGCAGCGCTTCTTTCTCGCTTACGCACACCTCTGGGCGCAGAATGCGCGACCGGAATATGAGAGGCTTCGGGTCAATGTGGATCCGCACCCCCTGGGACGTTTCCGCGTCATCGGGCCACTCTCGAATATGCCGTTCTTCACGCAGGCCTTCGACTGCAAGGCCGGCGATCCCATGGTCCGGTCCGACCGCTGCGTCATTTGGTAATTGCGTGAGGCGGGATGCGCTGCGGCCGCAAGTGCCTGGGCGAGAATCCCGATTCCTGGTGTTCTCCTGCAGAATCGATTTCAAACCTGCGGTATTGCACCGCCATTTGCGGCGCCCAAGGGGATTCTCTGTGCGCTCCATGCCTCTCAAGCGTTCACACAGAGATCACGGAGAGTCTCTGTGACCTCAGTGTTGAGTCTTTTTCCAGCCACAGAGGACACAGAGGCTCTACTGGCGCCAGAATCCTCCCTATATGTTGATGGCTCGATTTCTTTAGAAGAGTCCGCCGAGATTCAGCACGCAGACTGAGACGACGATGACGATCATGCCCGCCGTGAGGAGCGTCCTGGTGCGCGGGGAGGTGGCCTGCCATTCGCCGGCCAGGATGCCGGCGCCATTCGAGGCGAGAATGCTCATTGCCATGAAAAGCGTAAAGCCCACCGAAGTCCCATACTTTCCAACCAGGGTTGCGCCCATGCCGTAGCCGAAGACCCCGGCAATCCACAAAGCCGCCATGGCCGCGCTGAGGAAGGTTTCCTTAGGCCAACCGCGCCCCAAGAACAACCGAAGGGTCCGCCGGCGGACCAGCAGAAAGAAGCAATATAGCAAGTTAGGGATGGATCCCGCGCCGAACACCAGCGCCCAGACAGCGTAGGTCCCGGTCAGAGCGCCCGCGCCTAGGCTGAACGTCTTGCGCAGGAGTTCACCGCTGAAGGCAAAGCCCAGGTTGAAGTTGGAGGCAAAAATTCCAGTAAAGATTGCGATAGCCAGGCCGGCGGCGAAACTCCCCACAATGGGCGCGGAGGAAGCCGCGGCGTGCGTCGCCGGGCGTTCGCGCTCGCGGCGCCGCCCCGCAAAGCCATATAGGGCGAGGCCTGCAAAAAGAATCGGCATGCTGCTCAGAAGCAGCACGCCGCGCGGGCGGAACAGGTCAGCGGGACTCAAAACCAAAAGCGGGACCAGCGCTCCCGCAAGGCAACCCAGACCGCCGACCACCGCCACGGCAATCGCCATGCCCACGGCATCAATGCTGAGTCCGAACGTGACCTGCGCAATTCCCCAGAGGAACCCGAATATCAAAGGAGGAAGCAGAGCGCGAACCGGGACCGATTGGTAAACCTCACCCAGGTGAGGCACAAACGTCGCGGCGAGGATCCAGGGCATGGCGAAGATACCAATCACCGAAAACGCGAACCAGGTATTCTCCCAGCGCCAGTGCCGCGCGTATTTCATGGGAAGCGGGAAGGCTCCGTTGAGAATCCCGCTCACGAAGATCACGAACATCCCGAGCCAAAAATGATCCGTCATTAGTGGGTGGCTCCAAGTCTCTGCCGCCGCACGCTTCGGCGGACGCTGGTATCACTCCGCCTTCAGCCTCGCGTCCCCACGATGAGGCCGGAGGGGCCGGGCAGGCGGATGTGCCGGACTTCCTGGAAACCTGCCTCGCGCAGCCACGCCGCGTATTCGGGTTCGCTGTAGCTGCTACCCGCTTGGGTTCCGACGAGCATATTGAGCGCGAACAGGGCCGCGAATTTCGGAGCGGTCTTATTCGGCTCAAGGATGAAATCCTGAATGACCAGGCGGCCCTGCGGCGCCAGAGCCGCGTAGCAACGTTTCATCAAATCCAGGTTTTCATCGGGATTGAGCATGTGGCAGATGGCGGAGACAAAAACCAAATTGTAGCCTTCGCCCAGCTTGTCGGTCCGCAGGTCACCCGCGCGCGTGGTGATGCGGTCAGTGAGAGCTGCCTTCTCAATATGCCGCTGCGCGATGGGCAGCACGGCCGGAAGGTCAAGCAGGTCGGCGCGCAGTTTCTCGCTCGCCTTGGCAAAAGCAATCGAATACGCCCCCGAGCCCCCGCCCACGTCGAGCATCCGCGCGACGCCTTCCGTGCCCACTGCGGCGACCACGTGCGGCGCGCGCTCCGCGGCGTTGCGATGCATGGCGGCAATAAAAGCTTCCGTCCAGTCCTCGCGCCGCTCGGCGTGTTCCTGATAGGACACTGACGTGCCCGCGCGCACGCAAGCGGTGAGGGTGGACCAGCGTTCCCACAGGTGCACGGTGTGCATCGTGGCCGCGCGGCTGTCGTCGGGCGCGCCGGCGGTGAAGTACCGCGCGATTAGAGGTGTGTTGTGAAAGACGCCGTCCTGCTTGGTGAGCGTGCCCATCGCCGCCAGCGCATTCAGCAGCATCTCGGTGGCGCGCGGATCGGTGCGGAGGACGCCCGCGACTTCCACGCCGCTCCGGCCTTCTCCAATCGCCGTGAAGACATCCAATTCCACCGCGGTGAGAAGCACGCGGCTTTCCTGGAAGGCGCGCAGGGTCTGCGCCAGGTCGTCGGGGAGTATGCCCGCCGCGTCCTTGGCGCGCATTGCCGCCAGCATCTTGTCGCGGTTCCCGGTGATCTCGGCCTTGAGCGCGGCCGCGTCAGAATTGACTAGACGCTCGAGCACTCGTCCCTGCTGGAAGTGCGTCTCGACCAGTTCCGGCACGTCGGCGGGCTGCACGCTGGAGTACCAGACCCCCTCGGGATAGACCACCACATTCGGCCCTCGCTCGCAAACGCCCAGCGAGCCGCACACCGTGATTTGCACCTGGTCGCCCAGATGGCGCGCGGCGATTTCCCGGCGCAACGCCTCAATCGTTCTTGCCGAGCCTCGCGCCGAGCAGCAGGGCACGCCTTCGGGTTTCTGTTGATCGCAAACGAACACGTGATAACGATAGGGTTCCATAAGAGTCCTCGCACCAAAGGTTTTGGCCCGCGCCATTATAGTTCCACTTGTAAAGGGCTGGCGATGGAAAGAGGCCGCGCGACAGCGGCGGGCGCGACGATGGCGCGCCTATTGTGGATAACACATTGACCGGAAGAGGGGTATAATCGCCCCACCTGCTTCCAACGCTCATTATGGAGGTCGCCATGTTCTGTGCAGCTTGTGGCTCTCCCATTTCTACCGGCGCGCAGTTCTGCGCATCCTGCGGAGCGCCCGTGACAGCGCCTGCCGCGCCGTCGCCAGGCGTCACGCCATCCGGCCCAATCCCCGCTGTCGCCGCACCTGCCGCGCCCGCTGTGACTCCGGGGGTGGTAACGGGCCCCAAGCTCGCCGGCCTCGGCCGTCGAGTCATTGCGCTGATCTTTGACACGCTGCTGCTCGTGATCGCCTTCGGCGTTGCCGGAATGTGGGCGGCCGACCTGCTCAAGGGGTGGAAGGGCGAGCTCGAGGTGACTCCCCTCGACGGGGAGGGCACCTACCGCTGGCTCGCCGAGTTCTCCGCGTGGTCGCAGGCCCTGCGCGCGCGCGACC
>JAIQGA010000284.1 GCA_020072925.1 Terriglobia bacterium
ACGCGGCGGCCGATGTCGGTCATCGGGGTGTTGAGTTCCCAGCGCAGTCCGTAGTTCAACGTCACGGATGGCCTCATCTTCCAACTGTCCTGCGCGAACAGGTAGAGGGCGGTGCTCCTGACGTGTTCAGTCTGGGCAGAACCCTGAGTGTAAGAATCCGGAATACCCAGGAGAAAGCTGGGGAAGGGATTGTCGAACCCGACGCTATTCGATACGAGGTCGGAAAAGGTGTAATAGCCGTTCACGTCGAAATAGAGGGTCTGGTCAAAGCGCTGGCGGCGAATGTCTGCGCCAAACTTCAGACTGTGTTTGCCGAAGACGTGCGAGAGACTGTCTGCCCAGTGAAACGTGTTCCCAACCTGAGGGAGCTCACCCTCGAAATTGTTGCCAATCACGAACCCGCCGGAGACGTAGATGAATGGCACGCCCTCATGGTTCGCACCCAATCCAGGAGTTATGCCGAGGCTTGGATTACTCGGGTCAGTGAAACACTCCGACGAAGGCACCGTGCGGCACGATTCCTGAACCAAGTTGGTGCGCTGGGGGTGATTGAACTCGCCCTGCCCCTCGCGGAAAAAGGCGAAGCGAAACTCATTGATCGTCGCGGGGGTGACGGTCCAGGTGTGGGTTAGATTGTACTGCTGGATTCGCTCGTGGCTCGCGGACCCGAAGCCGGGCAGGTTCGCGCCGCCCGCCTGAAAACGCGCGAAAGGCTTAAGGTTGGAGTCACCATCCAGGTAGTAGTAAAAACCCAGTTGGTGATGGTCGCTGAGTCTTTCGTCGAGTCGAACTGTCGACTGATCACCCCGAAGGCGCGAGAGCGGCACGCTTTGGTACAACTGCGAAGGAAGGTTCGGGAGCGGTACGAACTGATTCATCATGTCCGCAGCCGTGGGATCGAAGCATGCCGGAGGAATGATGTTCCCCGGGAAGACGGAGGAATACGCTGTTCCCGCCGCAATGGGAGCACCCCCCTCGGTGGCGACAGCCTCGGTACACCCCGCGCGGGATGTCAGGACATCTGCCATGCGCGCGTCCGTCAGCGTGCCCGCGAAAGTCGAGCCTGCGGAAAAATCGCCAGTTCGTTCCTGGGCCGTGGGAACCGTGACGGTGTCAGAAGGGATGCCTTGGCGAATCCTCCGACCCTCGTAAGAAACGAAAAAAAACGTTCGATCCTTCCTGATGGGTCCGCCCAGCGTGCCGCCAAACTGGTTCTGCTTGAAGTCGGGGGTCTCCGAATCAAAAAAGTGCCGCGCGTTCAACAGTCTATTCCGGAAGAACTCGTACAAATCGCCATGGAAGGCGTTGGAGCCGGATTTCGTGACGACGTTGACGACCGCGCCGGAGTTGCGGCCAAACTCGGCGTCAAATGTGTTGGTGAGGACTCGGAATTCCTCGATGGTGTCGGGTGATGGCTGGATGGCCGGCAGATTCACGAACTGATCATTGGCTTCCCCACCGTTTACGCTGAAGTTGTTGGAGCGGCCACGGCCTCCATTGACGGAAACCACCCCGGCGCGATCAGCCCCGTATCGATGCCTGTCTGCGACTGAACTCCCGGTTGGAGTTGCAGCAATTGGTAGGTGTCCCGAGTGTTCAGAGGGAGATTCACAACGGCTCGGTTGCCCACCACGGCGCCAATCTGGGTGCTGGTAGTCTCGATGAGCGGTGACTCCGCCACGGCGGTGACGACCTGGGTCATCAACCCCAGTTCAAGCACGGCCTCGACAAGGGTGACATGACCGAGCGTGATCTCCACATCACGCTGGATGTACTGCTTGAATCCTGGAGCATCGATGGCCAACTCGTAGCGCCCGACCGCCAGCGCAGGAAGAACGAAATCGCCGTCGATAGCGGTTGTGGCCTCGCGCGTAAGGTTGGTCCCAGAGACCGTCGCCACCACATGCGCGGCGGGCACGGTCGCGCCAGAGAGATCCAACACCTGCCCGCGCAGCGTCCCGGTGGTTTGGGCCGCGATTGGACCTACGTTAACAAGTATCAGCAGGAGCCAGAGCCAGGCTTTGAAGAACGGTGCCGGTCTTGTGATCATCTCGTCTGCGTATAGCCTCGGGCGCACTCAGATTTGGATCCCGGCCTTCGTCCCACCATCAAATGTCGTCAATATACGTCGCATTTCCTGCTGTGCAATGATGCAGCGCAGGATTTGGCGCAGATCTGAAAAAAAACCGATCCGTGATTCGATCAAACTGCCAACCCGCGCCGTAACCCGTGCTGTTGTGGAAACACGCACGTTCGGAGGAAAGGCAAGAGGTCCGGCCGCAGTTCACGCAGAGCAGGGAAGTCACGAGACCTACAGAGAACCAGAACCACCAGAGGGAGAAGCGCACGTCGTCATGCCTAATCGGAGTGAAAAGAAGGGGGAAGCCTATTGATCCATATAATGGTGATTCGCCTGCTTCAGCGGGCCCAGCCGAGTAGTGACCTAACTGCTTTCAGCGTCCGAAATGTTTGAACGTGGCTTCGTTTTCTTCAGTCCGCTATCTTCTCCCGGACCTCCCTGAACTCCCTCGCTAGTTCTCTGAAGGCTTCGACGATGCGCGGGGAGAAATGAGCGCCGCTGCCGGCGAGGAGGATCTCGCAGGCTTCTTCATGAGTGGCTGCGGCCTTGTAACATCTTTTGAATCGCACGGCGTCGTAGTAGTCGGCAACCGCCACGATGCGGGCGGCCAGCGGGATGTCCTCGCCCGCCAGGCCGTTGGGATAACCGCTCCCGTCCCACTTCTCGTGGTGGGAGCGCGCGATGGCGATTCCCATGTTGATGAAGGCGTTTCGGGGATACTTGGCGCGGACGGCTTCGAGAGTCCGGGCCCCGAGGGTCGAGTGAGTCTTCATTATTTCAAACTCCTCGGGCGAGAGCCTGCCGGGCTTTAGGAGGATGCTGTCAGGAATCGCCACCTTGCCGATGTCATGCAGGGGGCTCGCATGGAAGAGATTGTCTACGTAGGTTTGGGTGATGCTCTCACTATAATGCGGGTCTTCTTTGAGTTTCGTCGCCAGGAGCCGGCAGTAAATCTGAATTCTCTCAAGATGCTTGCCGGTATCCGAATCGCGCGATTCCGCCAGCTTGGCCAGTGCGAAAATGGTGATCATCTGTGAATCAGAGATCTCGCGAACCTGCTCGCGTACGAGGTCCTCAAGATGACGGTTCTGCGCCTCGAGCGCGACCTGCATCCGCCGCAGCTTCAGGTGAGTCTCCACTCGGACTCGGACTTCCTCGAACTGGAACGGTTTCGTCACGTAATCAACGGCGCCGGCGCCAAAGGCCTTCACCTTATCCATCGTCTCGCTGAGGGCGCTGATGAAGATGACCGGAATCTCCCTGAGCTTCGGGTTGGCTTTCAACTGCCGACACACTTCGAATCCATCCATCTCCGGCATCATGATGTCGAGGAGAATAAGATCTGGCGGAGAATTCTCCGCCGCCTGAAGGGCCAGCTTGCCGCTGGGAAGCGGCCGGGCTCTGTGCCCAGAATCCTTGAGCATTCCTGCCAGCACTTCGAGATTAGCCGCGGTGTCGTCAACGATGATTATGTTCGCCTGGTTTGCAGCGTCTGGAGTCTGTTTCATGGTTCGCTAGCCCTCTCCTTGAAGCAACGTGAGGAGCGTGTCATACCGGAATCCGGTCGCCAGATTTCGCAGGCTTTGGGCGACTGAGGCTTGCGGGATTTCCGCCTGGCCGATCAGCTCGAAGAGCCGGTCCCTATCCCCGTTCACGGCTGCCTCTTTCATCTCCTTTTTCCATTCGACTGGCATTGCCCTGAGAGAGGCCGCGGTCAGCGCAACAGGTGCCTCTTGCTCCCTTTGACCGCCCGTGGGGGTCTCCTCCTCATAAACGTACCGGACGCCCAGACAAGCTGCGATCTTCTCGAACAGCTCATGCTCCCGGTACGGCTTCCGGAGGAAATCGTCGGCGCCCGCCACGAAGACCTTCTCCTTGTTCTCATCGAAGGCACTGGCGGTCACTGCGAGGACCGGTGTCTCCCGGCCTCTCGCGGTGGACTTGATTCGTCGCGTGGCCTCGTAGCCGTCCATCACCGGCATGCGCACGTCCATCACAACCAGATCGGGCTGCCAGGTTTCAAACTTCGCCAGGGCGTCTTCGCCATTAATGGCTTCGCGAATCTGGAAGCCGACCATTCCCACCATGTCGCGGAGAACCACTCGGTTCTCTTCCTTATCGTCCACAATCAGTATGCGGAAAGTAGGCTGACCCGGCTCGAGTCCCTTCACGCGGCGCCGCGGGGCGGCGGTCGAGGCCGCGGTCTCCTTTCCCTCCTCGATATCAATCTCGATGCTGAAGACGCTGCCGACCCCCACTTGGCTTCGGACGGTGAGTTCCCCTCCTAAGAGGTGAGCGAACTCGCGGCTGATAGCCAGGCCAAGGCCGGTTCCCCCGCCGTTACGGATTCCCGTCGCTGTCTGTTCGAAGTGGTCGAACAGCTTGCAGTGCTCCTCCTCGGCGATACCTGGTCCAGTGTCCTCGACGTCGGCCACCAGCCGCAGACGGCCGTTCGACCGACCGTGGACCCCGACGCGCAGGGCAATGCCCCCCTGTTGCGTAAACTTTACGGCGTTGCCCAACAGGTTGATCAGCACCTGTCGCAATTTGCCTTCGTCCGACACGACGTATCGGGGCACGTCCGCGTTGCGCGTCGCGCTGAAAGAGAGCTTCTTGGCGTCGGTGCGGACACGGAACATCATCTCCATATCATCAAGCAGCGAGTAAAGATCAAACAGACTCGGATTCAGCGAGGTGCGCCCTGCTTCGATCTTCGACATCTCCAAGACGTCGTTGATGAGCGCGAGCAGGTGTTCTCCGCTTCGGTTGATGGCGTTCACGCGTTGCTTCTGTTCCGGGGAAAGCGAGGCGTCGCGCTGCATCAATTGCGTGAAGCCGAGGATGGCATTCATGGGAGTCCGGATTTCGTGGGACATGTTCGCCAGGAAACTGCTCTTTGCACGGTTTGCTTCCTCGGCACTCACTTTGGCTTTCCGCAGTTCCTCCTCCACATGCTTATTCTGAGTAATGTCGCGGAAGTACCAGACTCTCCCATAGTAGATGCCATCCGACCCAAGCATCGGTGCGGAATAGCGGTCGAACGTCCGACCGTCAACCAGAACGATTTCATCGCGACTGGTCTCAGCCAGGTACTCGTAGAGGTGATTGACCTTGGCGATGAACTCCTCGGGATTGACCAGCATACCCAGCACCGACTGCAGCGCCCGCTCATCGGACCGCGACTTAATGACCTCGTCTGGGATGCGCCACATCTCCACGAATCGCTGGTTAAAGGAGATCATTTTCCCGTTCGTATCCACCACGAGGATCCCGTCAATGGATACTTCCTGTTGGGTGGAGAGGAGGACGTTTCGAAGCTTCAGTTCCTCCTCCACGCGCTTTCGGTCAGTGATGTCCCTCAACATACCAATAGAAACCCATTTACCCTTGAGCTTTAGCGCCGAGAGTGACAACTCAACCGGAAATTCAGTTCCATCCCTTCGGACCGCCACCAACTCGAGCGTCTTACCTATGGCCGGCCCCTCCCCTGTCTCCCGGAACTGGGCAAAACCATTTCTGTAACTCTCGCGGTAGCGCTCCGGTCCAATAAGTGCATGCAGCTCCTTTCCCAGTACTTCCTCGGAGGAATATCCGAATATCCTTTCGGCAGCCTCGTTCCAGAAGGTCGCATTCCCCTGGTCATCAATCATCAAAATCGCATCTTGGGCTGACGAAGCAACGCGTCTGAATCGCTCTTCGCTCTCCCGCAGCGCTTCCTCCGCCCGCTTTCGCTCAGTGATGTCCTCGATCATACCGTCGAAAAATTCGGGCGCGCCCCGGTCATTCCGAACCACTTTGGCCGTGATGCTGCCCCAGAAGAGCGTGCCATCACGCTTTTTCAGATGCACCTCCACTCCTGAAACCTGCCCCTCAGCTAGAAGGCGCTCGGAGAAGGCCTTCCGTTTGGCCGGTTCTACCCATGTGTCGCCCGACCTCACCTTCATGAACTCCTCAGGTGAGGGATAGCCAAACATGCGTGCAATCGCAGGGTTGGCTGTGATCAACCGTCCCTCCGGCCACGGAGTGTTGCGGTATAACCCGACCGGCAGATTGGAGATTAGGGTGCGGTAGCGCTCTTCGCTTGCCAGCAATGCCTCCTCCGCCCGCTTCCGCTCGGTGATGTCCGTCACCATGGCAAATGAGGCGATCTTCCGGCCGTCTGGGCCAAATAAGGGATTGGCGTGGAATATGCAAGGGACCCGTAGCCCGTCCGGCCGAATCAAGGTAATCTCATACGCGCCGCGCTCGCCGCGGCCGCGACGCTCGATCTGTTCGCGGAGGGTCGCGGCGTTCTCCTCGTCCACAAAATCGAAGACACTCCTTCCGAGGATTTGCTCGCGCGGCGTGCCTAGAGTGGCGCACATGGCGTCATTGACAGCCGTGGTGATCGTCTCATTATCGATCATCCAGAACCCCTCGCCCGTCGTCTCCAGAATGCTGCGCAATTTTTGCTCGCTGTCCCGAAGTGCCTGCTCGATCCGTTTGAGGTCGGTAAAGTCATGCAGGATCTCGATAGCGCCGATATACTCCCCATGCACGCCGCTGAAGGCGCGGGCGCGGCCCTGAAGATACATATCTCTGCCGCCCACGCGCAGCACTGCTTCGCCAATTAGCACCTGATAAGAACGCTCGAGGTGTTGGTACTCTCGTTCAAGCTCGGTCTGACTGCTCCTGACCAGGTCAATGAGAATGGGCCGCCTTCGGCCGTAGAAAGGAATCGCATATTCATAATTGCCTTTACCCAGCATCTCCTGGGCCTTAATTCCGGTCATCGTTTCCATTGCCTGATTCCAGGCAATGACTTTGCCCTCGCTGTCAATCACGAAGGCGGCATCCGGGAGAAAGCTAATGATGCTGGACAGTCTCTGCTCAGAGGCTTTCTGAACTTCCTCAGCACGCCTTCGTTCTGTTACATCCTCGACGGCGGCCTCCACGAACCGGGGCCGCCCCTGCCCGTCGCGGACTAGCCGTGCGTGGAGGCTCGCGGTAAACGTGCGCCCGTCGGCCCGCTTGAACTGGGTCTCGAAGCCAGTGACGGGGCCGTCGTGAACAGCTTTGAGCAGTCGCTGCCGGTCCTGGGGGGATTCGTAGAGGTTGACGAGTCCGAACTCGTTTAACTGTTGCAGGGACTTGAATCCCGACAATTTCAGCAGAGTGGGGTTGGCTTTGATGATCTGCCCTTCGACGGTGGTACGGATAATGCCTATCGGTGCGCCGGTAACGAACTCACGCCATTTGCTCTCCGTAAGGTTCACAGCTACTTCAGCCCTCAGGAGGTCGTCGATCACGGTCGTGAGGGAAGCATTGGCTTGGGTCGTACGAACGACACAGGAGAACAATAAGAGAGCCGCCACAACTGCGAGCGCGGTCAGCGAAACTCCCAACCAACGATAAACGGCAAGGCCCGAGGCCCAGCGATTGGCGTCAATGTCAAGTCCCAGCACCGCGACCACCGCTCCTGTTCTCCCATCTCGCACTGGGGCAAGGCCTGTGACCCATACACCCCGGTGGTCTTTGTACGGCCCTTCCTCGCACTGGGGCAAGGCCTGTGACCCATACACCCCGGTGGTCTTTGTACGGCCCTTCAACCACAGCCTGCCCCGAGGTAAGCACCCGGCGAATTCCCGAGCCTTGGCTGTCGTAAACCTTTTCCGGAGGCGCGTGGTCCTCACCGTTGGCCGGTTCTGCGTCGGCCAGGAAGACGACCTGTCCTCCTCTCGGCGCTGCAAGGTAAATAAACCGCGCGTCCGGGTTTGCCTCTCGAAGGCGTATCAGGTCCTTGCGCACTTCCATGAACTCCGGCTTGATTTGGTCGCTGGTCAGGCCCTGAAGGGCCCCGACACGGTCCCAGGTGTGAGCGGTGGAAGCCGTCACGACACCGGCGGCCAGGGACCGCCTGGCATCATTCTCCGCGCGCGTCACAAGCACTCGGGTAAGCAAGATTCCGGAAATGAGAGCGACGAGTACGGTGGCCAGTCCCAACAATAGGGGCTTCCCACGGAGGGGAGGACCTTTCATGATGTTCCTCACGGTGGCAAAGATGGGCGTATTGTAATCCCAGATCCCAGGCTTGACAACCGCGCGCGTATCCCTCTCCTGGACTTCCGGAAGCCACTAGGCAGGAACTTCCGACTCGGACCTCGCGCTCGCGCGCATCTCACGTCTCGCGTGCGCTGGACACAACGAACTCCTTTGCTCGAGCATTCCCGAACGCGTTAAGCCATGTGGGGCAAAGAGCCCGGGGCCGGTCACTAATCTAGGTCCTGCAATGACAGCAAAACTCGGTTGCCCGTGACCGTAGTCCCCTGTAGAATGCTGTCGACGTTCCAGGAAACACAAATCCTAACTGCCAGGCCGTTGCCGGGAGGCTTCCCATGGACATTGCTGAGCGCCGCGCAATGCAGGAGTTTCAAAACAGGGTATATCCCGACCTCAAGAGAAAGATCGACGATGCCGCAGGCTTCGCGGTAGCAATGGAGGTTAATTGGGAGAGTCTCGCTGTGCCCAACGAGGCCGACATCTACCACGAGTTTTGGACCAAAATCTATTTCGAGCCGCTGATCGAAGCTTTCAGATCCCTGTGCGCCGATGACGTCGGTAAGGAGGCTTTGAAGCATTCCCTCACGAAGATCGAAATCCTAAACTCGGGAGAGAGATTTGATGAGAATGCATATGCTTTCGAGGGTGGCGTGTTACGCATCGATCACAAGCTCAGCAACGTGGATTGGGTCCAATTACGTGTCGACGCCATTGTATCGTTGTTGCGGCCCCCAACTCCTCAAGCGCCCCCAAGACGGGAGGTTAAGATCAATATTCACGAGTCGATGAAAGAGATCCTGAAGCGACATGAAGGAAAACAAGTCAGGATTCATCTAAAAACGGGGAGCGAACTCGAGGGGAATCTCACCGAAGTGGGTGATGAGGTGCTCCATCTGACGGAACTTTCCGGCATGGAATACTATGATGCGATTGTGCGCATCGCAAGCATCAGCGCGGTCATCCTTCGGGCCAAAAGATGACCAAGCGGTTCTTTTGCCCTCTACCCGGAAATCGTCCTGGAACTAACCGGGGTGCTTGTTGAATCCGCAATCTGCAATGGCGTGTTATTTGTTCGGCCAAGGCGGGACCGGTTTGACTTGACCCAGCTTCAGCCCGCCCAGATGGTGCAAGATGGAAGCATATTGCGGGTGGGCCTTTGGGTATCGCAACAACGCGTCACCGACTGTGGCTCCAGGGCCTTCAGCCCGAAGCTGAAGGACAATGGTTCCATCCGGCTCCATCCAGGCACTCCCAATCGAGGTCTCTTGCACGAAGCCCCCTTTCTTATCGATAGACTTCCACTGGCCTCGCGATTTTACATTTGCCCTGCCGTCTTTGAATCTCTCCGCCTCTTCAAATTGAAAGGGAATGATTACGGCGCCTCCCTTGTCAATAAATCCCCACGTGCCACCCCTCATGACGGCGTGTTCGCCTTCCGGTACTTCCTGGCACCCTTCACAAGCGGCAGCCAGGCCTTCGGAAAACGGCTGGGCGAAGGCGAATCGCGCCTGAATGACGACTTGGCCACGCTTGTTGAAGAAGCCCATGCTTCCGCCTGTCCTGAAGCGCGCCAGGCCCTCCTTGAAACAATCAGGACCGTTGTCCACGACTAGAGGCCGGATTACAACTTTGCCTCCTGCATCGATATAGGCCCAGCCCTTTTCATCAACCACCGGCGCGAGTCCTTCGGGAGAAAACTTTTCGGCAACCTCGAATCGGGGTTGGATCACGACTTTGCCACGACTATCCTTGTAACCCCACTTGCCGTCCTGCATGAAAGGGGCCGGGTACCCGGCCAACATCACCAGGGACAGGACCCAACATATTGCGGCCATGAGTTTCCTCCGCAGTCATGAAATCAACTTGTTTTCGGAAGCCGCCATAAGCTGGCTGTAACGGATGGCAACATCGTCACGGCGCGACATCACTTCGCCCCATTCCGAAACGCACTGAACATATTGATCGTCCGTCATTCCGGAGGCTGTCATCACCTCCATGGGGTTGGCGGCCTCACCCAATGCCTTCAAAAACCGGCAATAGTCTGCAAGCGTCGGGAGTGGATTGCCGGGGAGAAGCACCTCGTTATCCAGGGCTTCGAGGAGCGACTGCGACTGAGGCCCCGAACAGGAATTCTCAAGATCCGCCGGCACGGGCTGGGATTCGTCTGATGCCTTGATCCTGATGCCCACGACTTCCGCGAGTCGCTCAAGTTCCTCCCTGCTTCCCGAAGAAAAGGTCCAGTCCGGAAGGTGCGGTGCGATCTCCGAGGCGATCTCTTCTCGATAACGGGGATGATCGGTGGCTATCGCTTCCAGCAGGTTTGCCGCCGGGGGCCTGATGTTGTCTGTCGCACTGTCATCGCCTTTCAGCAATTCGAGAAGCGCTGCGACAGCTTGCGCCAGCGCCTCAGGGCTATTCCCGAGGCATTGGCCAAAAACGGAATAGCCGTCCCTCAGGCGGCAGAGGATGTTCCATGGCCGCGAGAGCAAATCGCGATCGCGGAGCAACGCCACGATTGCGGGGAGCGTCTCCGCAGGATAGAGCGGCGCCATTGCGACCAGTAACTCCGCAATCTGGGACCTATCGCCCAAGAAGTTTGTCCTCACCAGATCCAAGAGTGCGGTTACAAGCTCGCCAACCGCCGGGCGATATTCCGTGGCAAGAGGCCCCAGCTCCGGCCAGTGCTCACACAGCTCATCGACGATCGACATACTCATTTGTCCCAATTCGGGATCTCTCAGGGCACTTGTTATGGCATGAAGAAACTCTCCAGGACCGTCGAACAGTTTTGACACTGCACGTGGTCCCATCCAATCCCCCCAACGATAGCCCCCGTAAGACGAGCCGTGATAAGCCACGTGCCCATACGCGTCGGCCCGCAGTTGTGCGGGCCCAGAACCAAAGGCTATGCGAGCCAGGAAACGGCCTGCCGCGAGTACCTTCGACGGCTGTTCCTCTGATTGTGCAGTGCCGGGCGATTCCCGCAACTGCCTATCTGCTATCTGTATCAGCGTCTCCAACACCTCAGGCTCGTTTAGGCTCGCGAGCCGTGCCACGGCTTCATCCGAAAAATCAATGTGTCTGGAAAGTTGGTCGGCGAGCGGCTGGAAATAGCCGCCTTCGATGATGCTTCGCACAACTGTATTGCTTTCCGGCAGGATTTCGGCGCCGAGAAGAACCTCAAACACTTCAGAGTCCGCCTCGCGCAGGGCGAGCCTGACCAGCCTGTCCACCGTTGCGGGCGTCAAGGTAGGCTGAAGGAGCTGAGCCCCTTTCTGTCGCATATCGGCGTCCCCCTGCTCGACAACCTGGAGAACGGGCTCGACCAGCTCCTCAGGGAGCGGAGGCCAGAGGTCGTCCAGCACCTCTTTGCGTATCTCGTCGGATTCTTCGGCCAGGCAGCGCCGCACCGCTGGGGACTTGTGGCGCGCAAGAAAATGTCCTGCCGCGGGCCTCTTGTGTTCGTCGTCGCCATACAATTCGCCAGCAATAATATCCTCGTCTCCAAGCGCGAGCGCACAGGTAAAACGCAGGTCCGGATCAGAGGACGTAAGGCCGTCGCGCAGCGCAGCACGAAGGGATTCCCACTCCTCAGCCTCATCGGCACTCGCTGTCTCAATGGGCGGCAGCACCCCGTCCGAGAATCCCGCAAGTGCAAACGCCGCAGCCGCCCATGGGCGAAGGGGAGAGGCAGGGTTAACCGCGCGGGCCAGGTCGCGGAGGCGGCAAGCATCGAGTCCCACTCCACCGTCGAAATAACTTCCGAACAGGTACTGCCGGCCGAGTCCTCTTACACGCCAGTGCCCCAAAGCAAGAGCCGACTCAACCGCCAGCTCACGATCTTCCGCCTGGAGCGCCGCCGCAACAGCCGCGAAGAATTCCCGCTCAGTGCGTCCCTGGCGCAGCAACGCTATCGCCGCGAGCGTGC
>JAIQGA010000285.1 GCA_020072925.1 Terriglobia bacterium
GGGCGGCTTTCTGACCTTCGACGGCGAGGAACCGGAAGATCCTTCCTCCTACTTCGAGAAGACCTTGCTGGATCCCGGCATCATTCGCATGGACGAGGTTGTCGCGGGCTGCCACGTCATGTCGCCCAAGTATCTCGAGAACCAGGTGGACGTAAGCCGCCAGAACCTGGGTCTTCAAACCATCGACATCTATTATCTCCACAACCCGGAGACGCAGCTAAGCCAGGTTTCGCGTGACGAGTTCTATCGCCGGCTGAAGGCAGCGTTTGCGGCGCTCGAGAAGGCGGTCACGGAAGGCAAGATCCGCATCTACGGCACGGCCACGTGGAACGCTTACCGCGTTCATCCGGAGGCCGCGGACGCCGTCTCCCTCGCCCAGGTCCTGCGGGTGGCGGAGGAAGTGGGCGGCAAGGACCACCATTTCCGCGCGGTGCAATTGCCCTTCAATCTGGCGATGCCCGAGGCGCTCTCCGCCAGCACACAGCCGCTCGACGGCAAAGCCGTCCCGCTCCTGCACGTGGCGCGCACGCATGGCCTGATGGTTTTCGGCAGCGCCACGCTTCTGCAGAGCAAGCTCACCGAAGGTTTGCCGCGGCAGGTACAGAGCTGGTTTCCGCAGTTGCGGACCGACGCGCAACGGGCCATTCAGTTCGCGCGCTCGGCTCCCGGAGTCACCTGTGCGCTGGTTGGCATGAGCCGCCAGGAGCACGTGACGGAAAACCTCGCAACGGCCGTGGTGCCACCCCTGACGCTGGAAGAATTTCGCACCTTGCTGAGGGGAGAAACGACTCCTTGAGCCCTTCCGAACTGGAAGAGAAACTCGATCAGGCGAAAGAAGCCGTCGCGCACGCGGATTTTCCCGCCGCCATCGCGCTCCTCGAAGAGTTAGTCGTCGAAGACGCTAACCTCGCCGAAGCGTGGCTCCAACTGGGGCTTTGCTATCTCGAAACGCAGCGCCCGGATCTGGCGCGGGAAGCGCTGGAGCGCGCGCTGCGCGCCGAACCCGACGACCCCACCGCGCACTACCTGCTCGGCAACGCCTGCGGGAGTCTCGGCCAGTTGGAGCGCGCCGCGGCCTGCTATCGTCGCGCGCTCGAGATCGATCCGGGCCACACCAAGGCCGAAGAATTCCTCATCAAGGCCGAATCGCTGATCGAGAGCCGCGAACATTATCGCACCGGCCTCGCCCTGCTCTATTCTTCCCAGCCTTCACCTCAGGACCTGAATCGCGCCCTGCGCGAACTGGTCCAATCCGCCGCGATTTTCGAGGGTTCACCGGCGCGCGACAACCTGCTGGAGTGCGCGCGAAAGCTGCTGGCAATAATGGCAGAGTGGATGATCCCCACAACGATAACACCGGATTTGGACCCCTGGGCGGCGGCGTGCGAGCGAGGCTTCCAGTGCGTGCGGTTCAAGAACTGGGTGGGGGTGCAGGCAGCGTATGAAGAGGCGTTGAATTATCGTGTCGGCGACGCGTTCGTTCACCATGCGCTGGGATTCAGCTTTGTCGAGCAAGGCAGCCCCGACGACGCAGTTCGCGCCTGGCTGCGGGTGCTTGAACTCGATTCCGACTACGACTTCACACGCTTTGGGCACGTCCAACGCGCCTAGTGGCTGGAAAACATGGAGCGATGACCTTACGTCGCCACGGTGAGACTGCATTCGCTGGAATCATGCCGATATGAAATCGCCGTTACAGAATTACCTTTGCGAGCCACCGGCGCGCGTCCGCGTCGCCCGCCCTAAGCGCCGGACCTAGCGGCGAGCCAAGGAAAATCAAGCTTCCGCGCCCCACCTGCCGGCGCAGAGCCATCGGCACGTCGCCGGCCCGGCCGATCACCTCGCAGGCTCGCGTGTCAACCGGAATCACACGGCTGAAATCGCGGATCTTGACGGCGCACGGCCAATCATAGACCACGTACGGAACGCGCCCGCGACCGCATCCGCCTCGCGCCAAATCGACGGGCGGCTCGATCCGAATGCCCAACCGCTCTCGCAGCCCCGCACGATGAGCTTGATACTCCTTGGGTTGCGCGAAAGCCGCGCCGGACTCGAGCAGGACATCCCCGCCTGCCTCGAGTCGGGCGTGAATCGTGCGGACAAGTCCCGGCGTGATCTCAAAGGCAGCGGGAATGATCAGCATCGAGCAAGCCGGCGCCGCAGACGGCTCGGCAGGCACAATGGAGATGCCGGCATCCGCCAGCGCCGCTCGGTAGCCCATCGCGGACTCCGGAAAATCGCAGCGGGCGCGCAAGTCCACCAGACCGCAGGCCCTGGAAGAACCAAAGCTCGAAATTGGAGAATCGCAATTCGAAACTCGAAAATCGAAACCCGAAGCGAACTTCGAATTGCGAGTTTCGAGTTTCGCCTTGCTTACCACCGCAGCCCAGCTTGCGGGGATCCCGGCGACCACGACGGCAGCTTGCTCCAGGAATGTTCTCCGCGTGATGCGCATTCAGAGCCTTCCGGAAATCAATCGGTCCATCGCCGTGGCGGAATCGCAGAACTGCTGGTCCCATGCCTGCGCCATCTCCGCCACCAGCACCACCAGCAGAATGGCGTCCCTTCCCAGCGGCTGAGCCGTCTCGAGCTGGCGCTCGACGATACGGATCCCCTGCCGGCGAATCTCGGGTTCGCGGGTGGAAAGCGGGTAGCGCCAATGCAGGCCAGTCGAGACGTTCGAGACCGCCAGCCCGGCGCATTCAACTTTGCGCCGCATTTCGCGGACCTCCGCATCCGTGGTGCTCATCTGGAACCAGGGCACATCACCCAGCCACAGTTCGATTCCGCCGAATCCCCTTTTTTGACGAGGTCCAACCCTCGCTCAGAGGTCCAGCCCTTCGGAATCTTGTTGTCGCCGATGGATTTCTTCATGGCTCCTCGTCGCCAGGTGGTTAGCCAGTGCCAGGACCTTTGCGGTGAAGCGCATCATATCCGATTCCGTGGCGCGAGGCGATACCCGGACGAGTAGCCCCACTTATGGTCCTTCCCTCAAACCTCGCGGCCCTTCCTTGACTTTGCCTTTCCATGGCCGGATACTACGCCCACGGGTCTGCGAGTCGGGGCGCCGTTCCCGGGGTAACCGTCTGGAGGGGTTCACCTGTGCAACAGTCTGTGAGCGACCCGCTTCTCATGTCTGCACCACCGCAAATTCCGCCATGCCCGGTCAGAAGGAAGGCTTGGCTGTGGCACTTCACTTCCATTTTGCTTGCCCTGCTCGCCGCATGCGCGACTGCAGGAGCGCAGAATGCCAACGCGCCCGAAGTCAGCTCGCAGGAAACGCAGCCTGAGTTCAAGATCGAGGTCGAGCGCAATATGGTTGTGGTGCGAGCAGTGGTACGAGACTCGAAAAACCGCCCCGTCCCCGGGCTCACAAAAGACGATTTTCGTCTGCTCGACAATGGCAAGCCACAGGTGATCACACAATTTGCGGTCGAGACAGGGGCTGCGGCGCCGGGGAAGAACGCTGCCCCTACGCCGGCCAAGGAAAAAACCGAAGAACTCTCCGAAGAAGCAACCTTGCCCCAAATGCCGCGGAATTACCTGGGTCTGCTTTTCGAGGATACACAGATGAGCGTCGAAGACATAGCCCGCACGCGCCAGGCAGCCGATCAATATCTGGCGACCTCCGTTCAGCCGGACGACCGCATTGGAATCTTCACCACCTCGGGCCAAGCGCAGGTGGATTTCACCAATGACCGGGCGAAACTCCACGCGACCCTCTTGCTCCTTCAGCCCCGACCCACGATCCGCAGGGATCCGAATGAATGTCCGAATATCAACGACTACCAGGCTTACTTGATGATATACCGCCGCGACCCCTATGCGCTGGAGTCGGCGACCGAAGAGGCCTTCACTTGCTGGTGCGCGAATGTCCCCCCCCAGGCCCAACCCGGTTGCGAACAGCAAATTCCGAGTCAGGTTGAAAGCCAGGCCGGGACCGTGTTGAATATGAGTGAGAACCAAATTGAATACTCACTGCGCGGGTTGGAGGGACTGGTACGCAGGATGAAAGTTCTGCCGGGCCGTCACAACATCATCTTCGTTTCGCCCGGCTTTATGTCCTACACCATTCGGCAACAACTAGGGGAAATCACCGACCGCGCGCTGCGCGCCAATGTGGTTATCAATTCGTTGGACTCCAAGGGGCTCTACGTGGGAATACCCTTCAACGACCCCAGCCAGCCTAATCCTGTCATTCCGGTTCGAGCACCCCACTTGCTCGGCCGAAAAGCACAATTCCTGGAGGAGGGCATTAGGCATGCCGAGGAAGTCCTCAATGATTTGGCCATGGATACGGGCGGGCAATTCTTCCACAACAGCAATGACCTGAATCAGGGATTTCGTGACCTCGCCGCCCTCGAAGCCATTTCGTACGTACTGGCTTTTTCTCCCCAAAACCTCAAGAGAAACGGCAGCTTTCATACGCTGACAGTGAAGCTTGTCAAGCCCGCCGGCCTCAGTGTGCAGGCGCGGCGCGGCTACTTCGCGCCTCAAAAGAGCGAAAACGCCGCCGCCCAGGCGAAAGAGGAAATCGAGCAGGCCCTTTTCTCGCAGGATGAAATGCACGAACTCCCCGTCGAGGTCCACACGCAATTCTTCAAGGTGAACGACTCGGACGCCCGGCTCTCCGTTCTCGTTCACCTTGACCTGCGCGCGCTGCATTTTCGGAAAGACGAAGGGCGCAACCTTAACAACGTGACTTTCGTGACCGCCATCTTCGACCGGGATGGCAAATATGTGGCCGGCCACGAAAAGGTTCTGGAGTTCCGTCTGCGCGATACGAGCCTCGGCAAACTGCAGGAAGAGGGGCTCAGCGTGAAAGCCAGTTTCAGCATGAAGCCGGGGACCTATACGGTGCGCCAGGTCGTGCGCGACGCCCAGGGCGGTGAGATGTCCGGCTTGAACCGCGTCGTAGATATCCCTTATTGAGGGAGGATTTATGCGATCTAGAACTATCTGGACTTATACTCTGGGAATTCTCATCGCAGTGGGCTGGATGGGCGTTGAAAGCGCGCTGGGACCGGCAATGCCGGCTGGGCCGCAGGATGCGACGACCCAGACGCCTGCCACGGCTTCCGGGGTCATCAAGGCTGAGGCGAATCTGGTGCTGGTTGACGCCGTCGTCACGGACAAGAAGGGGAATTACATCACCGACCTGGAAGCGAAGGATTTCCACGTATTCGACGACAACACGGAGCAGACCGTTACAAGCTTTTCTCACGGCAGCCAGGCCGGCGTCTCCGCGCCTGACCAGAAGCGCTACGTGGTCCTCTACTTTGACAATTCCACAATGTCCTCGGCGGACCAGATGCGCGCGCGCCAGGCGGCGGCGCAATTCGTCGAGAAGACCGCTTCCCCCGACCGCATGATGGCGGTGGTTGACTTTACCGGAGTCACCCACATCGCGCAGAACTTTACCGCGGACGGAGCCCTGCTGAAGCAGGCTGTGGGTGGAGTCAAGTTTTCCTCCGTGTCACCCAATCAACCCGGTCAGAATGCGGAGATCGCGGCCGTCGGCGCTCCCTCGCTGAGCTTTACACGGTCGGATTTTGGCGCGCGCAGCCTGCTTTTATCCATGCGCGGACTGGCGAAGACGTTGCGAACCGTTACCGGGCGCAAAACCCTGATCCTTTTCTCCTCCGGGTTTCCACTTACCCCGGAACGGGACGCGGAACTCAAGGCCACGATTGATTCGCTCAACAAGGCCAACATCGCCGTCTATCCCATGGACGTGCGGGGCCTGGTGACGACTGTTGCTCCAGGCTTCGATATGTCGCAGCCGGAACAATCCCGACCCGGGTTCCCGCCTAGCTCGAACCTGGAGGATTCTCCCTTTCCGCACCAGCGCGGACTTCTGGCGTCGCTGATAGCCATTCTCGACCCTGACCCACAGAGGCCCGGTGGCGGAGGCGGGGGCACCGGGGGTGGGGGCACGGGCGGCGCAGGCGGGGGAGTTGGCGGAGGCGGAGGCGGCCGACCCGGTGGAGGGGGCGGCGGAACCGGTGGCGGCGGCACGGGCGGCGGCAGCACCGGGGGTACAGGTGGTGGAGGCCGCTCAGGCGGAGGGACGTCTCCGGGCGGCACCACCGGCGGAACCGGCGGTACTCGCGGTGGCACCAACCCCAGCGGGGGCACGCGGGGGGGCGGGGGACCGACGAACCAACCCAACAACTTGAACAACATGAATATGAGAAACATGCAGTGCGGCGGGCCATACGATTACCTGAACCCCAATTGCCCTCAGCACCAGATCATCCCCAACGTGCCGGATACCGCCACCACCAACCAGCAAATTCTTTATGCGCTCGCATCGGGCACCGGCGGCTTCACGATTTTCAACACCAACGACTTCCTTACGGGACTCAACAAGATCGCGAAAGAGCTCAATGAGTATTACATTCTGGGCTACGCGCCGCCTAACCACGAGCACGATGGGCGATTCCACGAAATCCGCGTCAAAGTCGGCCGCGGCGGCGTGCAGGTCCGCTCGCGCAGCGGCTACTACGATTTGAAAAGCCCTGACATCCTCCAAGGGAAAGAAGAAGGCAAGGTCCTGGAAGCTCGCGCGGCCGGCACGCAACCTGGGGACATTCCCCTTTCGGTGGCGGCGCCCGTCTTCTACAGTTCGCCGGACGTAGCCCACGTCAATGTGGCCTTGCAGATTCCGGCTACGTCGCTGGACTTTGAAAAGGCGAAAGGAAAATTCCACTCGAAGGTCAATGTCCTGGGCATCGCGTATCGCCCGGATGGGGCGGTTGCGGCGCGCTTCAGTGACTCGATGAATCTGGACTACGAGAAAAAAGAACTCAAGGAATTCTCGAAAGGCGCGTTTAGCTATCAGAATTCCTTTGACATCGCACCGGGGAAATACAACCTCAAGCTGGTGCTGGGCGCGGGCGGGGAGAAGTTCGCAAAAGTGGAGACGCCGTTGGACATTCAGCCCTTCGACGGGAAGCACTTCCAACTTGCCGGCCCGACTCTGAGCAATCAGGTCAAGCCGGTTTCCCAGCTTGTCGCCAGTCTGGACACGGCCCTCCTTGAGGAACGGCCGCCACTGACGGCGAAGGGATTTGAGGTCGTACCCTCCGCGAGCAACCGATTCTCCAAGAGCAGCGACCTGGTTTTCTATGCCGAAGTCTACGACCCGATCCTGCGCACGGGCGCAGCGACGCGAGTCGGGGTTTTGTTCACGGTCCTGGACCGCAAGACGAATCAAGCTGCTTTCTCATCCAACACGGTCCCGCTGGACGAGTTCATCACGCAGAACAATCCCCTTGTCCCGGTGATCCTCAGACTGCCCATGGACAAGCTCAGCGCGGGAGAGTACCGACTCCAGGTGTTGGCGCGTGACTCCGCGGGCGGCGTCACGCCCCAACGGTCGGTTGACTTCACCATTGAATAGCCTGTGTGACGGCGAGATTTACACGACGAGGAACGAACGGGGCGGTGCCAAGCCCGAAGTTGGCTGAGGCCGCAGCAATCCGCCGCAGGCTCCTGACGTGGTTCGGGCGGCGGGCCCGTTCCCTTCCCTGGCGCAGCACCCGCGACCCCT
>JAIQGA010000286.1 GCA_020072925.1 Terriglobia bacterium
AGGACGGGTGGTGAAAAATGTTGCGGGGTACGACTTAGGAAAACTTCTGATCGGCTCCTTTGGCACGCTGGGAGTGATCGTCGAAGCCAACCTGAAGCTTTTCCCCTTGCCCGCGCAGCGCTCGACGTTTGTGCTGCGCGCCGGGACGCTTGGGATCGCCCGCGACCTGCGCCGGAAAATCCTGCACTCGCCGCTCGAACCGATGCGCATGGTGGTGCTCGATACCAGCGCGGCTACGTTGCTGCGAGCTGAGGCGTTGCAAAAGGCCGAGAGCGAGGAACCGGAGTTATTGCTCGAGTTCGGTGGCTCGGCGCGCGTCGTCGAACGATGCGAACGCGAGGTGAACGAATTGGGACGCGGCGCGGGCTCGCGCGTCTCCCGCTGGGAAGCCGCGGAGGCGGAAACTCGCTGGGCGCGCCTGGCGGACCTGCAGGGATGGTTCGCGCCACGCTATCCTGCCTTGACCGTTCTGAAGGCTGTGCTCCCTATCGCCGCTAGCGAAGAATTTATGAGCCGCGCGCAGCAGGAAGCCGCCGCGGATAAGACGGATTCGGCGGCGGTCGCACAGGTGGGCGTGGGCATCGTGCACGTCTGTTTGCTCGAACAGCAGCTTTCACCTGGGACAGCCGGATTGATCGGCCGCCTGCGCCAGGCTGCGGAGGATTTGGGCGGGCGGCTGATTATCGAGCGCTGTCCGCCGGAGTTGAAGCAAAAGGTTGATGTCTGGGGGCCGGCGGGCGACGACTTTGAACCCATGCGCAAGCTAAAGGCGGTCTGGGATCCCAAGGGTGTTCTTTCCCCCGGCCGGTTCGTGGGCGGACTCTGATGAAAGGGCAATAGCAAGGATCAATGCAAGAAACCTTTCACACAGAGAACACTGAGAAGAAGGAAGATATGGAGCACACGGAGAAGAAGAGAAAAGACTCTGGCGCTGTTTCCTTCCGGTATTTTCTCTGTGGCCTCTTGTTTCTGTTTGTCTCAGTGATCTCTGTGTTTAATCTTTAACCAATGACCGAACTGGAGAGACTCAACAGAATTACGGAGACCATCATTGGTGCGGCGATCCAGGTTCATCGGGTGCTTGGCCCCGGACTGCTCGAATCTGCTTATGTGGCGTGTCTCGCCCACGAAATCGGGAAAAGGGGACTTTTCGTTGAACAACAAAGACCCGTTCCGCTCGTTTATGAAACGGTTAAGCTCGAATGCGGCTACCGGATGGATTTGCTGGTGGAACACTCAGTAGTCGTCGAGGTTAAGTCCGTCGAAGCCCTGGCGCCAATCCATGAGGCCCAGACGCTGTCTTACTTGAGGCTTTCCGGATGCAAGCTCGCACTGCTCATCAATTTCAATGTATTGGTGCTGAAGGACGGCATCCGACGATTCGTCAATGGACCAATCTGAGGGCAAGAGCTGACAGCCGCACGGTTCATGAAGGGAATAGTGAGGACTGGTCTGAAAAGACTAATCACGGAGCGCACAGAGAAGAAAGAAGACATAGAGAGATCGCAGAGAAGGAGAAAAGACGCCACTGCACCTTCTCAGGAGTGTTTTTTCTGTGGCCTCTCTGTTCCGTTCTTCTCTGCGTCCTCTGTGTTAGATCTTTAGCTGTGACCAGACTGGAGCCCCTCAGCAGAGACCCGGTATGAAATCGAACGCGGTGAGTCCGACAATTAATGAAAAGAACGGCGCGCAGAAAACCGGCTACGGCCCGGGGGAGGCGCCACGCTGGGTGGACTATTCACGGTGTGTGCGTTGCGGCCTGTGCCTCAACGCCTGCCCAACGTATCGCGAATTGGGCCTCGAGATGGACTCGCCGCGCGGACGCATCTACCAGATGATCCAGGTCGAGCGCGGACGTTTGCCGCTGAGCGAGAGCTTTGTCCGTCACATCGACCTTTGCCTCGATTGCCGCGCCTGCGAGACGGCCTGCCCCTCGGGCGTCGAGTACGGCAAGCTGGTGGAAGTGGCGCGCGGACAGATCGAGAAGTACTACAAACGCTCACCCGTCGGCTCCTTCCTGCGCCGCGCTTTCCTTTTCGATATTCTGCCCCACCGCCGTCGCCTGGAAATCGTGGGAAAGCTGCTGCGCTTTTACCAGCGCTCCGGATTCGAGAGGCTGGTGCTCGCCTCGCGAATTCTGAAGCTGTTCCCGGGCCGCCTGGAGCACGTCGCTCGCCTCGCTCCGCGCATGGAGAAGCCCTTCTTCACCGAGCGCCTGGGAACGGTGGTGCCCGCCGAAGGGACGCGGCGATACCGCGTAGCGTTTTTCGCGGGATGCATCGCCAACCTGTCATTCGCGCGCCTCAATGACGCAACCGTGCGCGTGCTGACCCGAAACGGCTGCGACGTCGTTATTCCTGCCGACCAGGGCTGCTGCGGCGCGTTGCATGTGCACGCGGGAATCCGCGACGTAGCTCGTGACCTCGCCAAGCGGAATATCCGGGCGTTCCTCGCCGACGGCTACGACGCGGTCATCACCAACGCCGCGGGTTGCGGGTCCGTTCTGAAGGAATACCCCTTGCTCTTCGAAGAGGAGGAGCGCGAGTTCCTCGAGCCCGCCAAACAATTCATTGCGCGCATGCGTGATGCCACGGAATTCCTGGCGGGCATTGACTTTAACCGGGATTTTGCGGTAATCAAAAAGCGGGCGACTTATCAGGACCCCTGTCACCTGGGACACGCGCAGCGCATCCGGCAGGCGCCGCGGAAGTTGCTGGCCGCGATTCCCGGACTGGAACTGGTCGAGCTGAAGGAAGCGGAAGTGTGTTGCGGCAGCGCCGGCATCTATAACGTCGTCCACAATGAAATGGCGGAGCAGCTTCTCGAAAAGAAAATGAAGCGCGTGGACGAGACCAAGGCGGAACTCATCCTGACCGCGAATCCTGGTTGTCTTTTGCAGCTTCGCGCGGGCCTTGCGCGGGGACATGTGGGCAACCGTCGCGTTCTGCACGTAATCGAACTATTGGACGAAGCTTATCAGGGCGCGCACACCGTTGTTAGATCTTGATTTTGGGCGGCCGCGCAAGCGCCGGCTTTCCTCAGGCTGGCAGACCGGTCGTCGCCACCTTGCCCGCCGGGCGGCGGGACATACGAAACGAGGGTTCAAACATGGCGAGTAACGTCGTAACGGGCACGGAGAATGTCTTGAAGCCGGTCGACGCACCAACCACCCACCACTTGCAGGATTACCAGACGACGTCCAAAGCCTTTCATTGGGAAGACATCTACTCGGAATTCGATTGGGCAAAGACCGGCAAGGTCAACATGGCCCACGAGGCCATTGACCACCACCTGACGCGTGGCCGCCGCAACAAGCTGGCGCTCATCTATACGGACCGCGAGCAAACTTCGCGGTTCACTTTCGAGGACCTGTCGCTGCAATCGAATCAATTTGCCAACGTCCTGAGGAAGCTGGGCATCGTGAAAGGCGACCGGGTGTTTGTTTTTCTGGGGCGTCGGCCGGAATTGTACATCGCCATCCTGGGTATCCTGAAAGTTGGCGCGATTCCCAGCCCGCTATTTGAGGCGTTCATGCAGGACGCCGTGCGGGACCGAATGGCCAACGCAGAAGCCGTGGCGCTGGTGACCTCGCCGGCGCTGGTGGACCGCGTGCCACAGTGGGAATTGCCCGCACTCAAGCACGTCATCCTGGTGGGCGCCGCTTCGAACGGCCTGCCCCAGGGCCAGCACAGCTACGAAACGCTGATGGAAAAGGCCGAGACCAAAACGGAGATCGAGTGGTTGACGCTCGACGACCCGCTAATCATTCATTACACCTCCGGGTCGACGGGCAAGCCCAAGGGTGTGCTGCACGTCCAGCGCGCCATGCTGGGCCACCTGATGACCGGGCGCTGGGTGCTGGACATGCACGAGGACGACATCTACTGGTGCACGGCGGACCCCGGCTGGGTGACCGGGACCTCGTACGGCATTTTCTCGCCCTGGCTCAATGGCGCCACCAACCTGATTCGCGGCGGGCGCTTCAACGCGGCGGAGTGGTACCACACCATCGAGCGTTTCCGAGTCAATATCTGGTATAGCGCGCCCACGGCGTTCCGCATGCTCATGGCGGCGGGCGACGAAGTCGTCAAGCGCTACGACCTCTCCTCGCTCCGCCACGTCTTGAGCGTGGGTGAGCCCCTCAACCCCGAAGTCGTCTGGTGGGGGTGGAAGACTTACGGCCGGCGCATTCACGATAACTGGTGGATGACGGAAACCGGGCACATCCTGGTTTCCAATTATCCCGCCATGACCATCCGCCCCGGCTCGATGGGGCGGCCGATTCCGGGCGTCACCGCCGCGGTCGTTGACGATAATGGAAATGATTTGCCTCACAATACCTTGGGGAACCTCGTGATCAAGCCAGGCTGGCCTGGGATGATGCAAACGATTTGGAAACAGCCGGAGCGCTATAGGACTTATTTCCGCCTGCCGGGCTGGTACGTGACGGGCGATAGCGCCTATCGCGACGAGGACGGGTACTTCTGGTTCCAGGGGCGCGTCGACGATCTGATCATCACTGCGGGCGAGAACGTCGGGCCGTTCGAGGTCGAGAGCTGCCTGGTCGAGCATCCGGCGGTGGCGGAAGCGGGCGTCATCGGCAAGCCCGACGCCTTGCGCGGGCAGATCATCAAGGCGTTTATTTCCCTTCGCCAAGGCTACAAACCTAGCGACGAACTGAAAGAGGAAATTCAGAAATTCGTCCGACAGAAATTGGCCGTGCATGCCGCCCCGCGCGAAATCGAGTTCAAGGAAAAGCTTCCCAAGACGCGGAGCGGCAAGATCATGCGGCGCGTCTTGAAGGCCTGGGAACTCGGCCTGCCCACCGGAGACCTGTCTACACTTGAAGAGTAGGAAAGGACCAGATCTGAAATCTTGAATTTAGGATGCGGTAAGCAGTAGGCAGTAAGCAGAAGGCAGTAGGCAGAGAAAGGGAAACAGGGAACCGAGACCTGAGAACTGACCACTGAGAACTTTCCGCTGAATGCTGAATGCTGAATGCTGAATGCTGAATGCTGAATGCTGAATGCTTTTACCTTCCTGGCGCTTTGGGTGACGGAACGAAGTTTTCGGTCCGCAGAGACTTCAAAGGGCGTGTCCGGAAACGGACAGGAAGTCCATGCCGAGCGCCTTGTATCGACAAATTGTCACTTTCATTCCCGCCTGCGCAGCGCTCGCAGCTTCTAATCTAACCTAACTTTGGAACCAATTGAGATAGACCACCATCCATTGTTTGTGGGATGATTCAACGTTCTGTTCGGTCCGGCCGATTGCGCCTCCTCATGCGGGAGCAACGGCAGTTCAAGCGGAGAGATACCTTCCATGCCCACGTTCCAACCCAAGCAGATTCTGTGCCCGACGGATTTCAGCGAACACTCGGCGGCGGCGTTGCGCGCTGCGGGCGGCATCGCCAGGGCATTCGACGCGAAGGTAATGGTTCTGCACGCGCAACGCCTGGAGGCGCCGGTCTATTTCACCAAGGCGCAAACTCAGGCTCTGCGAGTGCAATTGCGCAGGGGCGCGCGCGCAGCGCGTGATTTCGTCAGCAAGTTTGCGACGCAGTATCTCCCAGAGAACGTTGAGCACTCCGTGCTCCTGGTCGAGGAGGATCCAGTGCGCGCTGTTTTGGAAGAGCTGAAGCGAACGCGCGCGGGGTTGCTCGTCATGGGCACGCACGGACGAACGGGCCTGGCAAGGATTCGTCTAGGCTCGGTCACGGAAAGCGTATTGCGGCAGGTCAATGTGCCGGTCCTGACCGTCGGGCCGCAGATCAAGCCGACGGCCGCGCTGGGCACGATCCGACGCGTGCTTTGCCCCGTGAATTACAGCGACCTCGCGCAGACTGCTTTCGAGCACGCCGCCGCGTTGGCGGTGAAGACGGGTGCGGAGTTGGTGTTGACACACGTCCTGGAAAGCGAGGCCCACGGAAACGAAGCTCAGGCCCTCCAGGAACTCTGCGATTGGGTTGCGCCGGAGGTTCGCCAGCGCTGTACGGTCAGGGAAGTGGTCAAGCAGGGTAGCCCCGCGGAACAGATCGTGGCGGAGGCGAAGAACTCGCGCGCCGATGTGGTCGTGGTGGGCGCGCATCCCCGCAGCTTCCTCGGCACCGTCTTGTTCGGGTCCACCACTGAACTGGTGATCCGCAACGCGCCCTGCCCGGTGCTTTCGGTGATTCGGAAATAATCCCGGGAGCGCTTCCTCGAACAGCTTCGTCAAGTCAGCCGCGCTGTACGCGGTGTGCTGCACGAACATTTCTCCTCTCGCATCCCACCCTTCGGGTCATAGAACAGACGATGAACGCCACCGCGCCTACCAATTGACCCGACCCACCCTTTCTCCTATCCCAAGCCCGCCCTCCCCCATGAAGGCGGCTTTTTTGATAGAATCCGAGGCCAAGATGAGTGACACACATAGTGAGCCCAGACGGTTTCTCGTCAGACACCCAATTACCTACTGGTCATGCAAAAGAAGAATTCAAGCGCTCCGCAAATACCAGGACCTCGTGAGGCACCGAGAAAGATCCCCTGAAAGCCTCCGGTTTGCCCAACGTCTCGAAGACCTCATAGGGCCGTTTAAGGACCAGCTTGAACGCATGCACCTCCTTGAACAGGAGATTGCCCGCCTTTCTCCAATCGTGTTTCATATTCTTCAAGACGTGGGGGTACCAACTAGCGTTTATCGCAAGGTGGAGGAATTCCCCGCCGGGTCCGCAATCGAGTCAACGCAGAAAGAGGAAAAGTACGACCTAATCGTAGGGTATCTCCAAGTTCCCGTCGGTTCTATTGAAGCCCAGCGCAATTGCGATCTCTTGGTGACGATATTAGAAGAGGGAATCGGCATGTATCAATCAAGGAAGCAGATTGCATGGCGGGAGATTTTCTATCCAACCGTTTGGCTGGCTTATATAGTTAGGCTACCCATCACAATTCTGGAACGCGCAGGCGTTCGCCCCTCCGACCAGATGATCACCGATATTTACGGGAAGCTCCTCCAAGCAGCCATGCTTGTCTTAATTGTCCTACTAGGCCTGAAACTTGGCTTCACGATTCCTTGGGAAAGAATCATCACGTACATTCTGAAGTAGATCAGCTCTCGCCACCATTCGTCTAGGGCAGACTCTCATCGTCTTTAAGCGTCTCCACGTCTCCCCAAGCCCGCGGGTGGCGCATACATGCCGGATTGCGGCATGTGTGCGACAGGCGTAGGTTCCGCCCGTTCGGCCGGTCTGCGCCCCTTTTGCACGTGACCCCAAAAAGTCGCGGACCTTACACGACAGGTCCGGGCTGCTTGCTATTTTTCGCAGTTAAGCGTTCTTCGTTTATCCCGCCTCGTGGTGAAAACCTAAGTGCTTAATTGTCTCATCGTTTTCCAGGCTGAGATGAAGCCGTACTGTCTCGCCCCTCTCATAAGCCGGGTAACGGTCTTGCAGTTGTTGATGCGTCGCGCCCGCTTCGCGTTTGAGAAGTATTCCCACTTCTTCGTATCCTGTGAAGTAACGCGGGGTGCCATAGTACTCTTTGCCGCCCTCGTCTAAAA
>JAIQGA010000287.1 GCA_020072925.1 Terriglobia bacterium
TCCGACCCAAGGGGGCGAGCAGATCTTCCAGAAAGGATGTCAGTCTCTGATCGAGACCTTTCAACTCCCGTGGCGTCATGGCCGAAGTCTACCGCCACGGGAAAGCGAAGTCAAGACTAACTTAACCTAGTACTACTAAAAGACATTCGCCTATGATTGCTTCACCGAAACCTCCGTTCCTGGTGCGCCTCGCGCAACGCTGGATGTCCATTCTGTTCTGGTTGCTGGTGTTGGCGGCGGCCGGCTGGTTCTGGCGGTACCGCATCGCGCCCAAGATCGAGAACCGGCTCTACGCCCGCGCGGTGCGCCAATACCAAGCCGACGATTTTACTTCCGCCGCGCGTTCCCTCGACCTGGCCAACCGGCTTGTGCCGAACGACCTGCGCGTGGTGATTCTGCGCGGCTGGTGCTACTGGCGGTTGAGTGACATCCCGCATACCGAAACCAGCTTCACGCACGCCCTGCGAATCGACCCCAATTCCGACGAGGCAGGAATCGGCCTCGCCAATGCCCTTATCGCGCAAGGCAAGCACGAGACGGCGCTGCCGCTGCTCAGCGACCTTGCGCGCCGACACCTGACCAACAAAACCATCGAGATGTCCCTGGCCCGCACCTACGTCGAGCGCGGCCAGAACCAGAAGGCTGCGGAAACCTATCGCACTTTTCTCGGATACGACAACGACGACGAAGCTCGCCGGGAATTTCTGGGATTGTACGGCTTTCCCGAATACCGGCCGGACCTGCCCTTGACGTTTTCCCCCCGGCCCCGCCCGGCCGAGACGCAACTTGATTTCCGGACTCGCGGGAACTACTTCCAGATTCCCGTGCGCGGCCAGTGGAAGAACTTTTATGTGGTGGGCGTGAACATCGGGCCGGCGCGCCCGGGGGAGTTTCCCTCCACCGCCTCTCGCGAATTCGACACCTACCTGAAGTGGTTCCAGCAGATCGGCCAGATGAACTCCAACACCGTGCGCACTTACACCATCCTGCCGCCGGCGTTTTATCAGGCCCTGCTTGCCTACAATCAAACCGCCGCCCAGCCCCTTTATCTGATTCAGGAAGTCTGGATCGCCGACGATGCCGAGAACCTTTACGATCCAGGGATGGAAAGGGGGTTTCGGCAGGAGGTCTATTACACGGTCGACCTTCTCCACGGCCAGGGGGACGTGCCGTTCCGGCGGGGACATAACTTCGGTATTTACACCGCGGATGTTTCACACTATGTGCTGGGCCTGGCGGTGGGGCGGGAAATCGATCCTAAGGTCGTCCAAATCACCAATGCCGACAACCCCGCGCGCACGTTCTACCTGGGGAGCTACATCAGCCTGCCCAAAGGCAATCCCACCGAGGCGTGGTTAGCGGCCATGTGCGACCTCGCCGTCCGCTACGAAATTGAGAAGTATAATGCCCAGCGTCCCATTACCATTGTCAACTGGCCGCCCCTGGACCCGCTGACCCACCCGACCGAAGCCACGTACAAGGAAGAGCTGGAATTCCGGAGGAAGCGGGGGGAAAACATCACGCAAGTTGTGCCACGGTTCATGAACGACGCGGACGTGGTTTCCGTGGACATCAAGAATTTCGCGACCTCGGCCCAATTTCAGGGGGGGCTGTTCGCGCTGTTTCACATCTACCAGCACTGGCCGGACTTCCTCTTCACCGAGCCGAGTTACGCCGAGGCGCGCGACGCCCAGGGCCCCAATCGCTACCTGGGCTACCTTCAGGCGCTGAAAAAGGCCTACCCGAATTTCCCTTTGTTCGTGGGTGAGTACGGACTCGCGACGAGCCTCGCCCCCGCGCACCTTCATCCCCAAGGCTGGAACAATGGCGGGCTGAGCGAACGCCAGCAGGCCGACCTCCTGGTGCGGTTCACGCAGAACATCCGTGACACCGGCTACGCGGGCAGTATCGTCTTCGAATGGCAGGACGAATGGTTCAAGCACGTCGCGGATCCCTTCACCGCGCCGCTGGAAAAGCCTTGGGACCGCAATCCGCTCTGGATGAATGCCCTGGACCCGGAGAAGGGTTTCGGCATCGTCGGCTACGAGCCCGTTTATCCGGTCCCGCTGCTGCGCGGGCAGCCTTCTGACTGGCAGGATGCCAAGGCGGTGTACCCGCCCGGAGCGGGCGCGGCCGGCCCCACTGGGATCTCGAGCGCTCTCCGGGCGATTTACGCTACCTCGGATTTCGAGTTCCTGTATCTGCGCCTGGACGTCCAGCCGGGGGACTTGGACTGGAGCAAGTGGAATTACTGGATCGCCCTCAACACCCTGCCGGGGGAAAGCGGCGCGCAAGATATTGCCGGCCTCGGCGTGTCGCTCAAGACCGGAGCCAATTTCCTGATCCAGCTTTCCGGTACTGCCTCCAGCCGAATTCTGATTGCTGAAAACTACAACCCCAACGGGCTCTTTTCCCTCCCGGGCCGCCCGGACCTGAAGCGCATCTGGCGAAAACAAGGCCTGGAGATCGGGCTGGCGACAAGTTCTTCCTTTGAAGATATTCTGACGGAAGCCAACATGCCGCGCTTTGCCCGCGATGGGCGAGCCTTTCCGCCCTTGAATTACGATCGCAGTCCGCTGCCTTACGGCACCGCCGACCGCAACAGTCCAGACTACTCGAGTCTGGCCTTGTGGCACGCGGACGCGCAGAGCGGCATGATTGAGTTGCGCATTCCCTGGGGACTGCTCTACTTCACCGACCCCTCCGCGCTTCAGGTGTTCGGCGGCACAGACGCCAAGTCGGACCCCGTCTCGCGCTCCACCAAAGGCATCAGCATTGCCGCGTTCGCGCTCCAGTTGCCGGAACCCGGACAGAAGAAAGCGCGCGTGGTGAAAGCTTCGTTGCCACCCCTTCGCGAGGGGGTTATCCGAGAAACCCCTGCCGTCTATACCTGGCAAAGATGGGACCAGGTCTGGGCGCAGCCGTATTTCAAAGAAAGTTACGAGGCTTTGAAAGCGGCTTTCCAGAAAATGGTCAAGACTCCGCTTGGCGCCCGCAGGTAGATCCACGCGAGTGATGCCGCGCGGGTCCAAATCCTTCCCTGAACACACAATTAAGTATTCCGCGGCAGAGCCGGGGACTTTATTATCGTTGGCTCCTCAAAGGGCCCTGCTGGCAATCGTCGTGAGTCGTGGTGACTTGGGCACGCAAGAGACCCCTCACCCGGCCTCCTTCGTCGGCCACCCTCTCCCCAAGGGAGAGGGCTGCGGTCGGAGGCAGGCAGAGGGCTGTGGCCGAGGCAGTGAGAGGGCTGCGGTCGAGGCAGTGAGAGGGCTGTGGCCGAGGCAGTGAGAGGGCTGCGGTCGAGGCAGTGAGAGGGCTGTGGCCGGGAGAGGATCGCGGCCGAGGCTGGGAGAGAGCTGTGGGCAAGGTTTTGATTTCCAGCCCTCTCCCTTGGGGAGAGGGTGGACCGCGGCCGGCGCTTTCACCAGCCGGCCCGGGACGGGTGAGGGGTTCCCGTCGAACTTCTCCGTCCATCACGCGAAGAAATCTACGCTGCGGGAGTTGTCAGACTTTTACTGCTCCCGCGTCAGAGCCAGGAGAACTCTCTTCGAGAATTAGATTCTCTATTCACCCGACCTTCGGTGGGGGTTGCAGTCCGTTTCAAGGCAGGAGACGACGAGCTCTCGGGAAGGACTTCTTCCAGGCCGCCGGATCTTCATAGCCTAAACGCCAGGCAGAGAACCCCAGCAATCGATAGCGCTTCACCAGTTGCACTTTCTCCCGAAGGCTCCTGGCATTCTCGAAGCAAAGGGTGTGAGAGCCATTGCCATCCTGGAATTTGACCGACGGCGCGCCCTCCGTACGATCATATTCAATAGGAGCCCTCAACTTGGACAGCAGAGAAACCGCTTCCAAGTAACCACCCTCCCGCACGGATTTCCCGAACCAATCCCGGTAGTAGAGAGGCATACCCAGAAGAAGCTTGTCTGCGGGGACCCGACCCAGCACCTTGCGGGTGCAGGCGTCAACCCAAGGGAGTCCGGCCAGAGGGCCGGGATCCGCGGGCTGAATATGCTGGTCATACGCCATGAGGGACACGAAATCAGCGGCCTCCGCCAACGCGCGGTAGTCGAAGGCGCCGGACTGCTCAGAGAGGGGCCATACCTTCCCGTTGGGGTCTGCGGTTGATCCGCGGGATGGTTTGGAGGCAAGGGGAGCAGGAACCGCCACTCCCAGCTTCAAATGGTTCCCATGGAATTGCGCGGCCAGTCGGCGGACGAACTGCGTATACGCGGGGCGATCGGCCGCCGGGACCCCCTCAAAATCAAGCTCAATTCCGTAGAAGCGCTGGAGGGTGCAGGCCTTCAAGATCCTACCCACCACGTCCGACTGAATCTGCGGATCGGTCAGAACGGCGTGAGCGATTTCGGGCTGGAAATTTTCGTTGGCCAAAAGAGGCATCAGCGCGACGCGGTGTGCTTGCGCCCAGGCGATGACAGTAGGGTCCAAGGTCGATTGCAGGCGCCCGGACTGGTCAACCACAAACCATGCGGGCGAAACGAGGCTCACCTGCCTGTAGTGAGTCTGGAAGGACCGCAGTGAGGAAGGATCGTTGAGGTAATAGAAGTGGGCAAGCAAATCGCGTGCAGAACTGCTCCGCGCCAAAAGCAGCATCCCCAGCAAGAGTCCAACTCGCCTTAGAGCCAAGGACCTTCTCTTCGCCGGCATGGGCGGTGCAGGGTCCGCCGCGATCAAACTGCACTCTATTCCTGACGGGATATGCACCGCGGGGCTCCTCGAGGGTCACAGCTCGACGTACACGAGTTGCGAGGATCGAGCGGAAAGATCGCGCAACTGCGGGGCGCGAAACCCATGCTAATGTGCCCGGAAAGGGAAAGGCAAGAAAGAATTGCCCTCTGCCGAATCTTCCCCCTGTCCTGCCGGGCCCAACCGACCGGATAGTAGGGGTTCAACGAGCATCGACGCCAATAACCAAAGCCACAACAGGTCTGGCACTAAAGTCTCATTGATGGCGGTGCGCCCCCGGAGGATAATGCCGCTTCGTTCCCCACAGGAGGCGGCTTTCAGGGAAGCTGTGCAACGCTTAGATTGCTGTCCCGCCGGGCAAGGGTGGAGTGTCGCCTGGCTGACAAGGAGATACCCCTATGCGGAAATCCCATCTCGCAGTGCGGGTCGGGCTGCTGACGCTGGCAGCGCTGGGCCTTCTGCTCTGGAAGGTTCATACAACCTCGGCGGCTGGCCAGATTCCCATGACCGTGAACGTCTACTTCCAGGTCGTCGATGAGCAGAACACGACCGCTTTCTATAACAACGGCACCGCCTATTGCTCAGGCTCCAATGCGTCGATCGGGTCCGCGTTTTTCGACGGCGACATTGTCAATGGCCCGACCAGCGCTTACAATTTCGTCCCACCCTGGACACTCAGTACCAACCTTTCTTCCAGCCAATACGTGAGTGGAACCTACTGCTCCACGAGCAACGCTTGTCTGAGCGCGAGTTTCAACAAGAACCAGAGCACCCTTTCGCTCGACACGCGGAACTCACTGGGGCCGCGCAAGGTTGGTCTCAGTTTCAGCGCTCCATGCCTTACCTGCTCCCTGCCCGGTGGGGCGCCGTCGTTTGGCAGCTCCGTGAACACGCCCGTGTTGGTGAGCATTTTTCTGAACACCCCTTACACCAGCATGTCGGTTTGCAGCAGCACGACCTGCCCGGAAGCGGAGCCGGCGTTCGCGAAGCTCTGGTTCACAGACCCCACGAATTCCCAGGTGACCTGGCGGGTGGATTGGACCTACCTGCGCGTGCTGCGGATGTCAACGGGCACCTGGTATGTGCTCGCGGATGCCTGTGACGGGAGCCAAATCGCTGGCCTCTACCGCTTGCAGAACCAGCGGAACAAAGTCACCACTTCTTTCCAAGGTTATTATCTGATTCCTTTCTTCCTGTCCGCTGCGAAGTAAGCGCCGGGTCGTTTTGGGGTCCATGGCCGTGTCTGTCGCGACTTTCAAGAATGCGAGACACGGCCGTTTTGTGTCTGACCGTTCCTCGCGGGACGCGGGCGCGCCAATCCGCGCAGGCTACCCCGCAGAGAGCCCGCCCACTTCCTCGGAAGTCCCTTGAGATCGCTGAACCCATGGTATGATGCGCCCGGCATGCGGACGCGGCGATAGGCATTGACCACTTCGCATCCGTTGCCCCTTCGCGAATGTGGTTTGTACCTCACTAGCTTTGGTAGAATACACGCTTAATCCTTGTTTGGAGTATAAGCTCAGTGCCGGCATCGATTCGTTCTGCCCTGTCCTTGCCCTTGCGAACCGTCCGGTTCGTGCTGGCCGCGGCGTTCGTTGTCGTCATTCTCTATTTTCTGATCCTTTTCGTTTTGCAGTTCATCCACTCGCCTAAGTTGGACAACCACTGGTTCGTCGTGCAATTTAGAGCCTGGGGCAATCCGCTGATTGCTGGATCCGCTTCGTATCTCGGGCTGGAGTGGCCCGCCCCCTCGCGGTCCCTCGGTCTCCTCCTGCCTCTGCCCTTCGCGCTGGTTGCCTGGGTCGTCAAGATGATCGTCGACGCCCTTTTCCTCAAAACCTCGCGCTGGCTATCCAAGCCGTTACGGGCTGCCCGCGCGGAAATCAGCGGGTCCGGCCTCGCCGGCCTCCCGGGATTCGAACCGGAGGTCACAGTCGATTCGGCGCAGGCCCGCGACGAACAACTGAAGCGTTACCGGGCCATTGAGAAAGCGCTCAAGGCGGCGAAGCGCAAGGAGTGCACTTTCCTTGCGGTGGACGTTGTGGGCTCGACCGAGATGAAGGTCGGCGAAGCCAACACTCAAATCCAGGCAAGTTTCCAGGCCTACGAAGAAATGTTGCGAAAAATCTTCGACCAATATGGCGCCTGGAAACAAGCCTGGACGCCGGATGGCGTCATGGTGTGCTTCCTGGACCACTCCCTCGCCGTCGGGTCGGCGCAGCGGATTCTGCTCAGCCTGAAGAAGTTCAACGAGGCAGAGAACAAGATGCGCAAGCCGTTCCGTGTCCGCTGCGGGTTGAATGAAGGCGGGGTGGCCATCTACGAGGACGACCGGCTCGAGAAGATCGCAGACCATGCCATTGACGTGGCGGGTCACATGCAAAAACACGGCCGGCCGAACACGCTCTGGCTCCCTGCCGAAGTCTTCGATACCCTGGAGGATAAAGCCGGTTTCAAGATTGTTGACACCGTCGTGGACGGCCATCCCGTGTATGAGTGGACACCCGAGGGCAGTTAGCCCGCCTCAGCTCTCCCTTTCTTTCCTGGATCTTGGATTCCCGCTTATGCGGGGATGACGTCTTGTGGGAAGCACCACTTCCGCGGCGTTTCCCATGTCGGCGGCGCGCTATCGCGGAGCGTGCCAGTCATAGCTTGCCAGGATTTCGCCGCGGTGGCTGATTACCACCAGCGCTGCCCGGCCCGCATCGAGGGCGGTCTCGAAGTCCTTGCCGCTGGCAACGTCGCGAAAGCGCACGACCTTCGTCGTCGAAGTCTCGGAAGTCAACACATAAAGCGTCGCATCCTTC
>JAIQGA010000288.1 GCA_020072925.1 Terriglobia bacterium
CCCCCTTTTCTTGCACTAATCGTCGGCGCACATCGACGGAAAAATCGCGCACGTCGGCTTCCATCGCCTCCTCCGCCTGCTGCTTGCTCATTCCACGCCGCCCCAATCCTTTGACAATCAGCTTCCGCGTCATATGCACGATTTTTTCAAGCCGTCGGCTGATGGTCGATTCGTGAACTCCCAGGATGCGGGCGATCTCGGCCAGCGTGCGGCCGTCCAAATAATAATTCGCCAGGATGAGTCGGTCTTCAGCGGGCAAATCGGAGAGTGCTTCGTCCGTCGCCGCCTCCAGACGCGCGTTGGGCGCGGGCTGTGTCTCCGCGCACTTATCCGGGAACTGCGCGCCCGCCTCGGTCTGCTCCTCGAGGCTGACCAAGCGCCGCTGGGCGCGATACCGGTTTACATACTCCTGCGCGAGGACGGTCCTCAGCCAACCTTCCAGAGAGCCCCGGCCCGTATAGAAGTTGAGCTTCGAAACGCGCTGGCCGTCGCGCGTGCTGGTGCCGAACAGGTCCGCGTAAAGGGAGTCCGCAAGTTCCCTTCCCGTCGCTTCATCTTTGGCGATCGCGTAGGCGGCGCCGTAAAGCTTCGCGCGATAGCGGGTCAGGAAAGTGTCCCAGGCGGGCTCGCTGCCTTTCGCGCACGCCCGAGCCAGGGCCAGTTCCTCCACGTGCAGGCTGACCAGCAACTCGCGCGTCTCACTTTGGCTTGGATTCGGCGGAAGATACTTGGCGACAATCTCGCGCAGGATGTGTGCGAACTCTCCAAGGCTCAGACCGAACCTTTGCGCGCCAGCTTTTTGAAACAACTCCGGAGCAAGCGAGTCCACGGCGCCAGAGATTTCAGGGCTTGCCGCGAGTTGTTCATCGCCGCTCATTGCACCCGGCCCGTCGGCGAAATATTGTCCCCCTTCCCATCCGGGAAGCGGCCTTCCCGATGGAGAGGGGTCGCAATGTCGCAAAGGCCGCGCGAAATTGGTTGCAAGAAACTCGCCACGCGGCGTTCTCCTCTTAGACCGAAGAGAAGCGCTTCGGCCAATCAAGCTGAGAGGAGTCTACCATGCGTGGATCATACAAATTCGTGTGCGCCTTGGCTGTTACCGCGGTCGCCGCCATGCTCCTGCTCCAGAGCACAGAGACGGGGCAGGCTGGGCAGCCGGCGACAGGTTACAAAGTGCTCGCGCCGATCAGCAGCGGCAACCTGACGATCTTCCCTGTGGTGGCCGGGTCCTATCATAATACAGGCAAGTTCCTGACGCTCGATGAAGGCCTACGATCGGGTGAAGTCGTCGTCACTGAAGCAGGGAGAGTCGCTCCACTGCTGCGCGGGCCGCGCCCGCCCGTCAACTACGGAGGAGGCGCGCAAGTTAACCGCCTTGTCCTGGTGAATAATTCCGACCGTCCGCTGATCCTGCTGGCCGGCGAGATCGTCACCGGAGGCAAGCAGGACCGCGTAGTCGGCAAGGATCGGATCGTCCCAGCGAAAAGCGATCCGATCGATCTGAGCGTCTTCTGCGTAGAGCCGGGACGCTGGGTGGAAACCGCCGCCAAGTTCGGCTCCTTCAAATCCCAGATGGCCCAGCCAAGCGTGCGCCGCAAAGCGATGGTTGACAAGGACCAGCAGAAAGTCTGGGCGGAAGTCCACGAGGCTGCGAGAGGCATTGGCGCCGCCGTGGGCGGGCCCCTCGCGGCGCCTGAGCTCAACTCGACTTCTTCCTATGCCCGCATCATGGGCAACCGGGCGGTGGCCGCGAAGGTGGATTCGGTGGCGGCCCCCATCGAGCGTTCTTATGAAGGCCTCCTGCGAGAACTGCGTGCGCAGAACGCCGTCGGCGTTGTGGTCGCGGTGAACGATCAGATCATTTGGGCGGATCTCTTCGCCAGCCCTTCGCTGCTCGAAAAATACTGGCCCAAGCTGATTCGCTCTTACGCTGCAGAGGCGATCACGCATGGCGGCTATGGCCGCGCGGAAATCAAAGCGGCGCAGGCATTCCTCCAGGACTTCGACGGCCGGCGTGAAACTGTGGAGAGCGAGCCGGGCGTTTACCGGCGCCGGGAGATTTCGGGCGACGACTTCAACGCCTTCGAATTGATCTCGCTCTTGCCGGGCACCGGCTTCGATATTCATGTGGCCAAGACCACTGAGCAGTGAGAATCAGTTGGCCCACAAGGCTCGCCCGGGGGGCCGTTCGAGGTAGCTACTCCGGCCCCCAGGGCGAAGCACAATCCTGACTCGGCAGTTATCTTTCTGAAACCCTCTCGGCCGATGACCGGCTTCAAAGGTCTTGCAGTGGCCTATCGTGCTGCCTGCGGTTTCCCGTGGGATTTGGAGAAGCACGCAGGTAAAATAGGACGGTGCAGCGTGTCGTTGCCAAGTTCCGAACTTTTCGCGAGGCCGAAGAGGCCACGCGCGACTACTATCGTCGGCTCTCGCCAGCCGAACGGCTGGAGATTCTGTTTCAGCTTCGGGTCCAAGCGCATAAGGAGAGCGATGCCGCTTCCGGAAGATTGGCGCGCATTTATCGAATCGCTCAACTCCCACGGCGTTGAGTACCTGGTTGTCGGCGCGGTGGCGCTGGCCCACCACGGCTTCCCGCGCTACACCGGTGACCTCGACGTGTTGGTCCGCAACACCCCTGAGAATGGCAAACGGATGGAGGCTGCATTGGCCGCGTTTGGACTTGCTGGCCTGGGACTCAAAGCGGCGGATTTTGACGAATCCTATCGCGTGATTCAGATCGGTGTGGCGCCCAACCGCATCGATCTTCTTACATCGATCACGGGCGTGACCTTCCAGGACGCCTGGGCGGATCGCATCGAAACCGTCGTGGAAGGAGTCCCCGTGAACTTCATCAGCAGGCGGGCGCTGATTCGCAACAAAAGACTCACCGGACGGGCACAAGACAAGGCCGACCTCGAAGCGCTCGGGGCGAGCGAAGAGTAGCGATGGGCTTCGGCCCGGCACGTAGCACGGGCGGATCGCCGCGCGTTCGGGATATCGCCCGGGTGCAGGACAGCTCCTACGAACCCGGCGGTGGTTTCTGGCAGGACCACCCGCGGAGACAGTCACCAAACTTCAGAGGGGCTTCGAGGATGCCACCGCGCGAATGGCCTGAGTGATGTGGCGCAAGTCGCGATGACTCAGTCCAGGATGGACCGGAATGGAAAGTACGGTGCGCGCGAGGCGTGTACTCACCGGGAAATCCACGTCGTCGCCGTATCCTTCGAAAAGCGGCTGGCGATGCAGGGGCAGCGGGTAGTGAACCGCTGACTCCACACCGCGTCGCGCGAGCGCTTGCTGGAACTCATCGCGAGACATCCGCAGGATCTCCGGGTCAATTCGAATTGTGTAGAGGTTAAAGGCGTGCGTCACGCCAGGGACAACATAGGGCATCGTGATGCCCGGAATGCCTGCCAGAGCTCGCGTCAGGAAACTTGCGTTGCGGTGTCGCTGGCGCAGGCTGCGCGAAAGTATCCTCAATTGTTCGCGGCCCAGGGCCGCCGCCACGTCCGTCAGGCGGAAATTGAAGCCCAAGCGCACATGGTGATAGCGGCTCTCTTCCCCATGCGAGCGCAAAAGCCGGAAGGCCGCGGCAAGTGAAGCGCTGGACGTCGTGATCATGCCCCCTTCGCCCGTGGTCAGGTTCTTGGAAGGATAGAACGAGTAGCACACCGCGTCCGGCAGCGAGCCCACGTCGCGCTTTCCGTATCGGGCGCCGTGCGCCTGCGCGGCATCCCAGATGATCTTCAGACGATGCCGCCGCGCCACACGCATGAGCCCCCGAACGTCGGCAGGATGGCCGTAGAGATGCACCGGCGCCAGGGCTCGGGTGCGGGGCGTAATCCGCCGCTCGACATCCGCCGGGTCGAGTGTGAAGGTCCTCGGATCCACATCGGCAAGCACAGGCCTCGCGCCCACGGCCAGGGCCATGGAAGCCGTGGCCACAAAAGTAAAGTCAGGAACGATGAGTTCATCTCCCGGTGCGAAGAACTCCAAATACGCAAGGTGTAGCGCCGCGGTCCCCGAGTTAACAGCGATGGCGTAGCGCGCTCCTACCGCGCGCGCAAAACGCTTCTCGAAGTCCTCGGCGATCGGGCCCGCGCGCAGGCGTCCGCTCTTCAGGACACGCTCGACGGCTTGCAAACTCCGGCGGTCAAGCTGGACTTTCGCGATGGGGATCATGTGATTTCGCATCGGACCTTTCATGACCGCCGGAAGGCACTCGAGGATGACTTGCCGTGCGAGCTTCAGTGATCGTAATGGTCGCGCTGAAGATTTTGACTGCGGACTCAACGTGCACAGTGGCGCTGGGAGGTTGCCCCCGCCGGTGAGCGGCGTCGCCTATTCTGTCTGGAAGGTTAATCGCACGTCGTCCAGCCACACTTTGCCGGTGAATTGGTTATCCAGTTTTCGAGTGGGCACGCGTGCCAGGGCCACGACGATCAATTCGGTCCTGGGACCCGTCTTGAAGACTATGGTCAGCGGTGTCCAGGTCGGCGTGCTTCCCGTGAGATCCTCGGAGAACTTGTCAAGGGCGGCCGGGTCATAAGGATCGTAGACTTCCAGCCGCGGCCCGCTGTCCGTAGTTATACTGTCCGTCTTCACGAAGCCTTCCAGATGGTAAGACTGGTCGGGGGTGACTTTCACATACTGGAACGCCTGCCGATAATAGAGGTTTTGATTCCCCCCGAACTGCACCAGAAGTGAATGGTTGGGCGAACGAAAGGTGCCCTGATCCACGCCCGCATACACATCCGGCGTAGCGATGATGCGCCACCCAAAACCCAGGTTGAGCAATTCATCTTCAAAATCTCCGTTGTTGAGGAGATTCTGGTCCTGCCCGGAGGCGGAACTGTTAACGAGTCCTTTCTTCGCCAGGTCCATCCACACTCGATAAGCGTCCGCGGGCCGTCGCGCGGCAAGGAGGGCATCAAGGTAGCCGGCGCTTTGCTGTGCCGTAAATTTCTCGGAACCGTTCATCAGGCGGTCCCACACCCCTTCCGCTTCCGTGAATCGCTTCTGGGTCAGCAGAAAGGAAAGGTAACTGAATTCCGTCGTGACATTGTGGGGAATAAGGTCCTCAAGAATCTGGTGGGCGTCCCCCGAAGCTTTCCAGGCAGTACTGAAAACAATTTGATCGTAATTGGGCGTTCCCGCCAGCACCTTTTTGAAGTGCCGGAAGGCCTCGTCGACGTCGCCCTGCAACAAGTAGAAGTTCGCGATCGGCCATTGGTAGGAGGGAAGATTGGGAACGAGAGCGTCAGCTCGCTGCAAACACTGTCCGGCCTCCGTTAGTTTGCCTTGAAACTCCAAAGCTGCCCCAAGATCCATCCAGGGCCGGGGATCGTAGGGCGACAATTGGATCGCGCGGCGAAATTCTGCGATGGCCTCTTCCGGCTGCACGTCAGTGGGATTGTATTGATAGAGGCGACCGAGTTGCCAATGGAATTCCGAGTTGCCCGGATCCAGCCTTACTGCCAACTGAAGGTTTTTCAGGGTGGTCTTTTGCGACAGTCCATGCGCGGCATAGGTCTTGGCAATCCACGCGACCGCCGCAAGGCACACGACAATTCCCAGGGCAATCACTACCCAACGAGCCCAAACACTTTTTATCTCGAGCCGCATACCATTCCTTGACCCGGGTCCTCAGGCGTAACGGTTAAACTTCACCTGATTCTGCTGTTCGTTTCTCGGGCGCAAAGTATATCAAAGGCGCTCGAAGGGCCAAAGCTCAGGCCTTCCTGGGACACCGGGTCCTTGTACGTGCTGAACCGCTCGGGCTTCGGCGCGATGTGGAATCCGCGAGACAACTGCGAGGAGTCCCATCCTTATCTACCGGCGAATCTCATCCGAGCTCGGCCGACTCGCAATGTACCTCCCCAGTGCATCCTGCCAGGGGGGCAGGAGCGACAGTCCTTCCTGCTCGACCCGAGCGTTGCGCATGCGCGAGTTTCTCGGTCGGTGCGCAGGCCGATCCAACTCCGAGCTGGAAAGGGGAGAGACTGCGACTTGATCCGCACCCGCCTGACGAAGGATTTCTCGAGCAAAGTCAAACCAGGAGCATTCACCCTGGTTAGTAGCGTGGTAAACCCCGCCGCCGCCTCTTTCCACGATCTGTTCGATCGTCGCGGCCAGGTCCAGGGAGTAGGTCGGCGCTCCAACCTGGTCATTCACCACCCGAAGGTGTTCGCCCGCGGCGGCTTTAAGCAAAATGGCCTCGACGAAGTTTTTGCCCTTGAGGCCAAACAGCCAGCTCGTCCTCACGATCCAGTAATGGTCGAGGGTCTCCTGCACGTACCTTTCGCCTTGCAGTTTGGACCGGCCGTAAACACTGATCGGGTTTGGTGTGTCTTCTTCCACGTAGGGCTCCGGCTTTTCCCCGTCGAACACATAATCCGTGCTGACGTAAAGCATCGGAAGTTGTTCTTCGCGGCAGGCGTGCGCCACATTGCGCGTGCCCTCCGCGTTTACTCGAAAGGCGAGCTCGGGCTGTCGTTCACACTCATCCACCGCCGTGAACGCTGCGGCATGAATGACCGCCTCAGGGTTCGTTCTCTTGAAGAATTGCTGCACCTGGACAGGATCGGTAATATCGGTTTCGGGCAGGTCGAGACCCAAGGCTTCGTGGCGCGCCGCAAGACGCTTCATCAAGTCTTGACCCAACATCCCGCGGTGACCTGTAACTAGGATTCTCACGCTGTTTCAGAGTTCCTCAAGCGTCGAACTTCGCCTCTCGTAGAACCGCTCGTAGTAGGTTCGGTATTCTCCGCTCTTGGCCCTGTTGACCCATTCAGAGTTCGTGCGGTACCACTCCACGGTTCGCGCGAGTCCCTCGTCCAACCCTACTGTGGGCCGCCAATTCAATTCGCGCGAAATTTTTTGGGGCTTCAAGGCATAGCGGCGATCGTGTCCCGGCCGATCCGGAACAAACTCGATCAAGTCCTCCGACTTGCCCAAAATTTGAAGGATTTTGCGGACCACGCTCAGGTTCGATATCGGTTGTCCAAAACCGATGTTGTAGACTTCGCCCTCTTTGCCCCGATGCAGCGTTTCATCGATAGCACGACAATGATCTTCCACAAAGATCCAATCTCGCTCGTTCAGCCCGTCGCCATAGACGGGCAGCTTTCTACCCTCAAGGGCGTTCGTAATCATGAGGGGAATGAGTTTCTCGGGAAACTGGTTTGGACCGTAGTTGTTCGAGCAGCGGGTCGTGACAACCGGGAAACCATAAGTCTTCCAACATGCCCTCACCACCAGGTCAGAGGCCGCTTTGCTCGCCGCATAAGGGCTGTTGGGCTTGAGCAAGCTTTCTTCATCCGCCTCTTCGTCAGGCCCCTGGCTCCCGTAAACCTCATCGGTGCTCACGTGCAGGAACCGGGATACTTTTCCACGTCGCGCGGCCCGCGCGTCCGTATACAATGCTAACGTTGCGCAGGCGTCATTCTGCGCTTTCTACCATGGTCACATTGCAGACAATTCAGGCCGCTGCGGCCAGGATTCGCGACTCGATAT
>JAIQGA010000289.1 GCA_020072925.1 Terriglobia bacterium
ACACATCCCCCATCGAGGCCCCGAGGACCGACCCCTTGGGGCTCTCCCAATAAGGGTATTTCTTTCGATACGGCCCATTCGGGGCGAGCCAGCAAATATAGGCCTCCAACGGCGCGCCCAGTTGTTCATGCAGCCATGCCAACCCGTGCGGGAATAAGTCCTTGCGGGGCTCAAATAATCCTTGGTCGTAAAGGAGCTGGTCGGAGTCCTGGACCTGGTAGGCGCCAATGCGAAGCCCGTGCTCTTTGGCCTCCTTGGCTATACCAAGAATAATATCTTCGTACGAGTTATAGCCTTCCTCCTTGAAGCCGTGTTCGCGATAGTAGGCGCCATAATCATCCCAGTAGACCGGGTACTTCATTGTGTCCCCTTCATATTTCGAGGGAATCTGCTTCCCGGCCTTCGTGAGCAACGCTTGGCCCCACTCGCGGAATGTGCGGTCAATTCCCGTGCCGGCCACGAGCAGGTGCTCGTGTTTATAGCCCACGGGGATTTCGTCCACCAGGCCTTCAATACCACAATTGATGGCCGCCTTGGCGGGATCCGTCTCATCTTGTGAGGCAACCGGAGCACTCTGCTGAGTGGCGACCAGATAGTTCGCGAAGGGAGAGAGGAGCATGGTGTCGTAGTTGTTATCCGCAAGCAGCAGTAGATCCACCGTCCCTTCCAGGCTGGAGGCCGTCCCGTACCCAAACCGATGGCTGAACATCCCTCCGCTCACCCAGGAATAAAGATCACTCCTGGCTCTGCGGGCGCTTATGAATTGTGGGAATACCACTGAAGGAACAATCCAGTTGCCACTGGCATAGTCTTTGAACCCCTCAGGGAATTCCTGTCCAAAAACCAGGTAAGGAACATCCCTATACAACCGGAAGCTGGTTACAAGCTTCACATCGACGGCCGGCACCTTCCAGGTCAGGCTGACGGAGTCGTAGGTTCCCAGTCGGTCCGTTCCCGAACTGCTACTGGCTCCCGTCAGAATCAGCTTTCCCTGCGGAGGGTGAAAGGCCGTGGCGTCCGGAAACTTGATGTCCGAGCTTCGATACCAGTGGTTTTTCGCCAGGACGCTTACGATCCCCGGCCCCAGCCAGGATCGTTCTTTGTAGGTCGTCGTGTACCGGCCTTCCTTGGTGTTGATAGATACTGATAATCCAAACTTGTTTTGCAGGGAATAGACCTTTCCCACGGGGCCCGGAGTACCCTGCGCCGCCCATACGCCCGTGGAAAACAATACGGCAATCGATACCGCGAAGACCCCAAAGTCGACTCTTTTCATGCCTTGCCACCTCCCTCCTGACTGGAGTATCAGGAACGGTCCATTTGCCCGGGGGCTGCCGCTTCCCGCCACGCTGACTAAAACCTTTTATCGCGCTATAATTAGCACACAATGGATGAGGATGTCAACGGAGTCGCGGATCTATCTTGCTGAAATCCTCCTTGACACAATGAGTGCTGTATGTTAGAAAAACCGCTTACTGAAACGTTTCTCTTTAGCCCCAAAGCGGAGCGGGCGCCCCTGGTAAAGGAAGAGGACAGGCGCCGGAAAGGTGGAGGCGGGCGCCGCCGGGCCTTCTAGTGCAGTCATAAAGGACACAAAAGCACTCGATGTCCACAATGTCAAAGGTCCCGCCGGAACAAGAGCGAACTGGGACGGGCAACGGTGCAGGTTAGGGAGGCCGTGTCCATCCGCCAACGGCGCCTTTCAAGGTGGAGCGGACCGCCAAAGAGGGCGTGAAAAACTCGCGCTGTAGCGGCGGTCTATGACCGCCGCATCCGGGAATCCAAGACTTCGGCGCTCATCGAGCGCCACTACAAAAGGCCGATTCGTTATCATGGAGATTAACCGCGCAGCGCACGAGCCCGGGAAAGGAGAGACAGATATGGGAGTTGCGACAAAAGGAAAGCTGTTGGTCTATGGGGTGATAGCCTTGTTTTGCGCGAGCCAGGTCGCAAGCGGGAAGACCAGCGGGACCAATCATTTCAAGGACGTCTACTCATTGCAGAACAGATTTGGGATTTCTGTGTCATTCGAACCCAAGACAGGCGCCTATGCCGTAGACTACCACAAGCGGTCCTGGTTCGGTCCAGGCATTGTGAGTATCCTTATTAATAAACGCTGGTATAGGAGCCCCAGCATCAAGTTCCCCGAGGCAAAAGTATATGAAGAACCGCAGGGCAAGCTGGTGCTCGTGGACCTGAAGCAGACCGCGGCCAGCGATTCATTGGGCTCTTTCGATTCCTTGGAGGCCTTGTGGAAAGCGGCGGGGACGAGTGTGGCGGTGGCGACTGGATTCCGCCTCTACCGCGATGCCCCGTACCTGGTCTTCACCCAGAGATTTCCCAATGGCTTCAAGAACTACGCCAGTGGTAACTGGACTATTCCTTCAGTTGCTTTCCCGCAATTCGTACCGACGTTTGATGCTCGCAGCGACCTTTATTCATGGGTCAGCGGAGGAATGTTCAGCCACCGATTCGGTTATGGGAACGCTTCCAGCCTGGGAGGAACGGTTGATCTGTTGCTTCTTGCCGACCGGGACTACGACACGGTTATTCTTTCGCCTTTTGCCAATTATCTGGTGGCCACGCAGCAGAGCTTGCCGGTGGCTTCCGAGGATGAGACGAACCCCGCCAAACTGGCCATTACTTGTGGCATCGAAGGGCTAGTGGAGGAGATTCCCAGTGGATTCGAACACGCCCACGTCATGGTAGTAGGCAAGGGGATTGGGGACACATTTCAGTCCTGGGGCAGAGCGCTGCTGGATCGGGCGGGAAAGAAGATTCCTTCCAAGTACGAAGGCGACCCCTTGAAGCACTTGGTTTACTGGGATGATTACGGCGCCTATTATCGCGAGCATGGGTTTAAAGAGGAGGGTTATAACTCTTATGAAGACATCATCCTCGGGGTGGCCGAAGATGCGAAGAAACACGGTTTGCGGATTGGCGCCTACCAGGTCCAGGATCTCGATCAATTGCGTTATCAAGAAGGGCTGTTTGAACCTCGCCAGGATCTGTTTCCTCACGGGCTCGCCTGGCTGCACGAAAAGCTAGGGGCGCCGCTCGAAGCTTATATCGCTTGGCTTGCCCCCGGGGGGCCGTACCGGAAAAAGTACCCCTACTGTGAGACTCCCAAGGGATCAGTTCCAGGGGAATCAATGGGTGATGTGTTCTATTCCGAGAGCTACTGGCGAGATACGGCGGAAAAGTTGTCCCAGTGGGGCGCCACGTTGTTACAGCACGATTTCTTGAGCGTATATGAAGGCGACCCCGCCATGATGGCCGGTATCAACAGGATGGACACCTACTTCAAGAACATGGCCAAGGCCATGCAGGAAAAGGGAATCAAGATGCAGTACTGCATGCAGCTACCGCGCAACATCATGGAATCGACCGAGAATCCTGTGATCGTATCGGTGCAGGGTTCTTGGGATCATCACGTTCCCGCCTCCGAACCAAAGAGAGAAGGCCGGGACGACGACCCCTATGTTTGGAAGCACTTGATCTTCACCAGCGCCCTTTACGGGGCGGTGGGGATTTGGCCCTCGCGGGACAACATTCAAACCGTTGCCGATCCCAACGCCTTCGAGGATGTGTTGGTGGCCAACCTGCTAGGAGGCGAAATCCAGTTAGGTCATCGCATCGGGGAATGCAACTTCGACCTCGTCCGCAAGACTTACCGCGAGGGCGACGAGTTGATCCTGAAAGCTGATCGTCCCATTGCGCCCCTGGACCGGTGTTACCTGGAGGGCTGTGCAACGGGCTACACCTCCTCGGAACGAAACGGTCAGAAGTGGTTCTATGTGCTGAGCTTGCCCGCAGGAGGGCCCCTGCGGGCCTTCAGTGTTTCGGATTTGGGAGTGGGTGGACATTGGGCGGTATACAATTTTGATACGCGCCGGGTGTCCATCGTGGATGCCTCCACGCCGATCAATCTTCATCGCGAGGCCAAACACGAATACTTTGTCGTCGCGCCGATGCTGGCAAATGGGATGGCGGTGATTGGCGACGCGGAAAAGTTCGTAACGATGGCCGATATGCGAATAGCCTCAGTAGAAGCGACGGCGGACGGGGTTCGGGTGGGAGTGGTGTCGAATCAGGAATGGAATCCGGTGACGGTCGGCTATTCCGGGGGGCCACCGGCGGGGGTGGAAGCTGGGGGTGAGAAACTGGAGGAAATGAGCAGTCTCGACCGCTTGCAGACGGCGAAATCCGGTTGGTTCTGGGATGATCAGACGAATCTTTGGCATGTGAAGGTGGATTTCCTCGGCGTGCAAGAAATGACCGCCAAGTCCTTTTATATACACTGAAGCATGGGATTGTGTGGAGTCTCTTCCGACAGGGCCGGAGTAAAGGGAGGCGGTGTGCGACTTTCAGCCGGGTGACCCGAAGGGTGAGAAAGCGAGACTCGTGGTGCGAACCGGAGGGCTTATGCATCCAGGACGAAGCAAAGGCGTGTTGGCTTTAGGCGTGATCTTGGCCGTCCAGTCTCTCGGTGCCATGGGTTACGCAAAGGGCGCCGCAACGCCGGCTGAGCCAGTTTACTCGCTTCAAAACAGGTTTGGGATCTCGGTCTTGTTTGAAGCCAAGACAGGCCAGTACTGGGTGAGTTATCAGGGGCAGCCTTGGTTTGGGGCTGGGAACGTCAGCGTGCTGCTCGATCGGCATTGGTACCGAAGTGCGGGGACCGCGCCCCCGGAGGCCGCGCTCTTCGAGCCTCCCCAGGGGAGCTTGGCGCTGGAGGATATTCAAAGCACCTCGGGCCACGACCGCTTGGGGGCCTTTAACTCTCTGCGTCTGAGCTGGAAAGTTCCGGCCACGGACCTGCGCCTGGTCACCGCCTTCCGGCTTTATCGCGATGCTCCTTGCCTGGTGTTCGGGCAGGAATTTCCGGGAGGTTTTAAGAAGTACGCGAGCGGGGATTGGACGGTTCCTTCGGTGGCTTTCCCGCATTTCCTCGGCAGTGGAATGCGGAGTGACCTTTATTCCTGGGTGAGTGAAGGGATGGGCGCCCACCGCTTTGGGTATGGATCAGCCTTCAGCCTGGACAAAACCGTGGACCTGCTGTTGCTTTCGGACCAGGACTATAACACGATCATTCTCTCGCCCTTGGCCCATTATCTGGTGGCCACGCAGCAGAGTGCGAAGTCGCAAATCAACTGCGGGATCGAGGGGCTGGTGGAAGAGATCCCGGCGGGTTTTAAGCACGAGCACATCATGGTGGTGGGGAGAGGGATCGGCGAGACGTTTCGGCAATGGGGCCAGGCGCTGCTGGACAAGGCGGGGAAGAAGATTCCCTCGAAGTACGAAGGGGACACGCTGAAGTATCCGGTCTACTGGGATGACTATGGGGCCTACTATCGCGAGCACGGGTTCAAAGAAGCAGGCTGCAAGACTTACGAAGATATCATCCTGGGAGTGGCCCAACACGCTAAAGAGCACGGGCTTCGCATCGGGGCTTACGAGCAGGATGGCGATCAGATGCGCATTTATCAAGAAGGCCTGTTCGAACCCCGCGCCGATCTGTACCCACACGGTTTCAAGTGGCTGCATGAGCAGCTAGGGGCGCCGCTGGAAGCTTACGTGTGCTGGATGGCTGCCGGCGGGCCCTATCGAAAGAAATATCCTTATTTCGATACCCCCAAGGGAAAAGTTACCTGGAGCTCGATGGGCGATGTGTTCTACTCGCTCGACTACTGGCGAGATATCGCGCAGCGGCTAGCCTCGTGGGGCGTGATCCTGTTACAGCAGGACTTTGAGAGTGTGTACGAGGGCAACGCAGTCATGATGGCCGGTGTTGACAGGATGGACCGCTACTTCAAAAACCAGGCCAAGGCGATGCAGGAAAAAGGCATCAAGATGCAGTACTGCATGCAACTGCCGCGCAACGTCATGGAATCGACCGAAAACCCCGCGATCATATCGCTCCAGGGCTCCTGGGACCATCATGTACCAAAACCGGAGCACCGCGGAAGCGGCGCGCCGGGCGCCGAACTGACGAACTGGTTCGAGGCCTCGGACGAAAAACCATCGGCGGACCCTTTTGTGTGGGGTCATTTGATGTTCACCAGCGCTTTCTATGGGGCGGTGGGCCTCTGGCCCTCGCGTGACACGATGCAGACCATGGCAGATCCCAATGCCTTCGAGGATGTCCTGCTGGCCAACCTGCTGGGCGGGGAAATCCAGTTAGGCCATCGGATCGGGGAATGCAACTTCGCGCTGCTCAAGCACACTTACCGCGAGTCCGACGGGTTGATCCTCAAGGCGGACCGGCCGATCGTGCCTCTGGATCGCTGCTACCATGAACGCTGCGGGGTGGGATACACGGAATCGGACCGCGATGGTCAGCGATGGTTTTACGTGCTGAGTCTCCCGGCGGCAGGCTACCTCGAGAGTTTCAGGGTTGCGGACCTGGGGGTAGGAGGGCGATGGGTGGTTTATAACTACGACACTGGCGTGGCGTCGGTGGTGGACGCGACCAACCCGCTGAAGCTCACACGGGAAGCCAGGCACGAGTACTTCGTGGTGGCTCCGATTTTGGCGAATGGCATGGCGGTAATCGGCGATGCAACGAAATTCGTGAGCATGGCGGACATGCGGATCGCGTCGGTGGCTGTGGAGGGGAACTCACTGCGGGTGGGCGTGGTGGGGAGTGAGACGGACAGCCCCATCGTTACCGGCTATGCCAAGGAACAACCCACGGCCGTGGAGCAAGGAAGCAGCCGTTTGCAGGAAATGAGCAGTCTCGATCGGCTGAGAGTGACTAAATCCGGGTGGTACTGGGACAGCCAGACCAAACTTTGGTATGTGAAACCAGGCTTTGCCGGCGCCGCCAGGGCGGAAATCCGGTTCTACACGATCGATTGAATTCTTGAGTTTTACTAACCAAATCACGGAGGTGTGGAAATGAAGACCCAACAAGCGATGAATCGCGTCAGCAAAACGACCGATGACCGCTTGGCCATCGACGGTGGAACGCCAGTTCGGACGGAACCTCTGGCTCTGGAATTTCCCGGCGTTCACTATATTGACGAGGACGAAATCGAGGCAGCGGTGCGACTGCTCAGGAGTCGCTCGCTGTTTCGGTACTACGGGGTCAATTTACAGAAAGAAGTTGACATGTTCGAGGAGGAGTTCTCAAAGCACCTTGGGGTTCGATACACCCGGGCGGTGAGCAGCGGCACGGGGGCCCTGCAGACAGCGCTTGCAGCGCTCGCTGTGGGCCCGGGCCAGGAGGTGATCATCCCGGCCTATATGTGGGTGTCTGTACTGGGCGCGGTGGTCAACCACGGAGCCATTCCCGTGCTGGCGGATATTGATGACACCTTTTGCCTCGACCCCGCCGATGTCGAAAAACGGATCTCCCCCAAGACCACGGGCATCGTCATGGTTCACATGAGCGGCGCACCGGGATACGTACCGCGATGCGCGCAGTGCAGGTGGAGCACGCCGATGCGTCCGCTCCGGTCGCGGAAGACC
>JAIQGA010000290.1 GCA_020072925.1 Terriglobia bacterium
TGCCCGGCGCGACTCCGCCGAACCCGTCCGTGCACAGCGGCCAAACCGCGCGAGACCCGGTCTGCGGCATGTTCGTGTCGACGGAGGTTTCCCACCAGATACGCGCCGGCGGCGAGGTTCTGCATTTCTGTTCGCGTGAGTGTCTGGAGCGCTACCAAAAGGATTCCGCGCATGTCGCTTCTTGATCGTCGCAGCGCGCCTTGTTGCATGGCGAAACCGTGGCCACGCCTTCCGGGCGCGCGAGGCGCCTGGCGGTGCGCTCTGCTGGCGCTGCTGGTGGTGAGCGCGGTGCTGCCGGAGCAGGCCTGGGCGCGGAAGGTCCACCTGGCCCGCAAATACCGGCGCGGCGAGAAAATGGTCTACGAAACGCAACTGAACACCCGCACGCAATATCAGCTCGATCCGCCGTCACTCCAGACCTTCTTGCCCCCTTTCCCCACGACCCTGACCATGCGGCAACAGACCACGGTCACCGTCCAGGACATCCACCCCGACGGCAGGGTGGATCTTCAAGACCGGTTCGATCGGTTCGATATTCAGTCCACCTTCCCCGAGGCGGCGCCCGAGAATCTTCGACAGGCGGCGCAGCAGGCCCAAGACGAATTTCGGCAGGAGGTGGCCGGACACGCCCTGACCGCTCACTACGACCGCGAAGGACGTTTGCTGGGGTTCGAAGGAGCAGACGAATTGCTGGAACCGCTCGACGCGCCGCTGCGGGAATCGCTGCGGCAGGCCCTGCGCGTCTTCCTCGAGCAACTGGGCGGGAACACGATTTATCCGGGCCACCCGGTGGAGCAGGGCGAGACCTGGAAACGCACCCTCTCGGCGCCGGCGAGTAAAGAGTACCCCTTCCAGTCGGAAGGCGAAAGCACCCTGCATTATGTCGGCAACACGACCTACCGAGGCGTGAAAGCGGCCATCGTGGAATTCGAATTCGCGAACACCCTGACCCCTGCGCAGGACAGCTTGCAAGAGACCGGGCCGATTTCCCAATTGCAGGCGGAGGGAGTGCGCACGGAAATTCACATCCAGGGTCAAGGCAAGGGACGCCTGCTGCTGGCGCTCGACAACGGGCGCATCCTCCAGAACCAGTCCACAGTCCACCAGACCTTGAACGCCCGGATGAGCGGCACGGCACCGGACGGCCCTTCGCTGCCCCAGCCGGTCCGGGTGTTGATCCAGACGGAAACCCGGATGGAAGTGGAGGGCTCAGGGAAATAGTTGAGGGAAGGGAGGAAAAAGTCCTGAGAGGGGCCTTTTTTCGCGAATTCCTTATTGACAACGGAGCGTGCGCTCTTATAATCGCCTTAAATTTCATTTGAGGGGACGGCCGGAGACACAGCTAACGAGATGAATCACCAGCCTAACGCGCCATGGCCGGTGGTGTTGAGCATAGCCGGATTCGATCCCTCCGCCGGGGCGGGGATCGCCGCGGACTTGAAGACGTTTGCGGCGCATAACTGCTATGGCGTCGCCGCTATCACCGCGCTAACCGTCCAGAACACCGAGGGCGTCACGGCCCTTCACCCCACCGACCCCGCGAGCTTGCGCGATTCCATCCAGGCCCTTCTGGCCGACGGGCACATCAAGGCGATCAAGATTGGCATGCTGGCGAATCGCGCCAATGCCGAGGTGGTGAGCGCAATCCTGGAGGCTAATCCCGCGCTGCCCGCGGTGCTCGACCCCGTAATCCGATCCTCCAGCGGGATGGCCCTGGTGGATGATGCCGGCCTGGAATTCATTCGTGACCGCCTGCTCCTCCAAGTGGCCGTCGTGACCCCGAACGTGGGCGAAGCCGCGACGCTGACGGGGCTGAAGGTCGAAACTCCGGAGAACATGAAAGCGGCGGTGCAGAGACTGCGGGAGATGGGGGCGCGCGCCGCGGTCATTACCGGCGGACACCTGGAAAAGGCCATCGACGTCTTCGCGGAGGGAGCGGAACTCGAAGCCTTCGTCGGCGACCGGGTCAAGCCGGACAATACCCACGGCACCGGATGCACCTTCTCCTCGGCGGTGGCGGCGAACCTGGCGCTGGGGCGGCAACTGCGCGACGCCGTCGTCTTGGCTAAGGCCTATGTCACGGAGGCAATCCGCAAAGCTTATGCCGTCGGCCCTGGCCGCTTGCCCCTCAACCACCTCTACCGAATGATGCCCCCGGCGCGGGCCACCGACCACTCGCCGGCCGCGCCTGAACCGGTACACTGAGCGGGGTTTAGGCAAGGGCTACTCCATCCTGTCCCGGCTTGGCGCAACCCCCACGCCCACAAGCCCTTGGCTGCCGGAAGATTCACGCACCGGGGGCGCAACCCCAACCCTTGGAAATGAATCCAAGCGAATGAGTAGGCTCGGGATTATGCTAGAATGAATCCAGCACTCCAAGGTAGTTCTCAGGGTAAACGGCTTGCTCAGGAGGCAATTTCCATGAACGGGAAACGGTCGATCGGCTTTCTGCTTGTAACCATGTTTTTGTTCGCCGGGTCCCTGGCTTGGGCGAGCGATAAGAATGATGTGACGGACATCGGCAATCGACGTGTGGCGCACCGCAGCATCATCTCCGAGGAAAAGGAAATCGCCATCGGCAAGGAATACTCCTCGCAGATCGACAAGTCCGCGCGCCTCATCTCTGACCCCGTCGTCACGGAGTATGTCAATCGCGTCGCGCAGAACATCGCGCGCAACTCCGACCTGAAGGTGCCGCTGACCGTCAAGGTGATCGACGATCCCTCGATCAACGCCTTCGCGCTGCCCGGCGGTTTCCTGTACGTTAATACGGGATTGGTCCTCGCCGCCGACGAAGAAGACCAGATCGCGGGCGTCATGGCTCACGAGATTTCGCACGTGGCCGCTCGGCACTGGGCCAGCCAAATGACCAAGGCCACTATCCTGAACTATGCCACATTGCCTCTGATCTTCATCCCCATGTCCTACCCGGTTTACCTGGGAACGATGGAGGCCATGAACTTCGGTGTTCCCATCGCCTTTCTGAAATTCAGCCGCGCCGATGAAGCCGAGGCGGATTTCCTTGGCATCCAGTACATGTGGAAGGCGGGCTACGATCCCAACTCCTATGTCGCTTTCTTCGGCAAGGTCTTGCAGGAAGAGCGGCGCGACCCCGGAAGTGTGCCTAAGGTCTTCTCGGACCACCCGCCGACTCCGGACCGCATTGTGAAATCGGAAGAAGAGATCAAAAGCCTTCTCCCCAAAAAGGACGAATACCTCGTTACCACCTCGGAATTCAGCGACGTGAAGTCACGCCTGCAAACCCTCGTCGTAGCCCTGAGGAAACATGAGAAGCCGGGACCGACCTTGATCAAGAAAGAGCCGACCTCGAAGACGGACTCGCAGACTAACAAGGGACAAACCACCACCACGGATGACACGCCGCCCGTGCTGAAACGCCGCGATTAGGCCGTCTGCCGGCTAAAGATCAAGACCTGACCTTCTCCCCGAGGGACAGAGCAAGAAAACAGACTCATCAACCCTCTCCCGTGGGGAGAGACATCTGAGTAGTTCGGGTGCCCGACGAAGGAGGGCAGGTGAGGGGTTCCTCGGGAGAATGCAACACTTCCCTTCGATGTGACTGGGAACCGCTCAGGGCAATTCCGCAAAGGGGACGACCAACGGCGGCTGGATCATGAAGGGCAGGCGAGCGATCTCTCTCGCGGCTCCGCGAACGTTTTTCTCTAGCGTGGGTTCAAGCGTCATGACAAAGGGCAGATGCTTCTTGGGCATGGCGGGTTCCTGGAGCACGGAATCGATATTGATGTGGTGGCGCGCCAGCAGGGCGCAGACGCGCGCCAGGATGCCGGGCCGATCGCGCACGACGAGGCGGACGTAGGTCGAGGTAACATTCTCGGCGGGCGAAGCGATTTTCGCGGGATGCCAGGATTCGTACCCGAGCGGCGTCGCTCCGGCCCCGCCGGCGATGATGGCGCGCGCGATTTGCACGACGTCGGAAAGGACGGCGACGCCCGTCGGCTCCCCGCCGGCGCCGCGGCCGGTGAGCGTGGTGTTCCCGCCCTTGTTGCCCATCAGCAGGATGCCGTTGGTGGCGCCGTGGACGGTGGCCAGTTGCGAAGCCTGCGGGATCATCATGGGGCGAACGAAAACCTCGAGGCGGCCGCGCTCGCGCCGCCGCGCGCCGGCAATCAGGCGCAGCGTGTGGTCGAGGCGATGCGCGTAGGCAAAGTCCACCTGGTCGATCCGCGTAATGCCCTCGACGGGGATGTCGTCGACGCGCACCGCCTGCCCAAAGCACATCATGGCCAGGATGGCGATCTTGTAACGCGCATCGAAGCCCTCGACATCGAAGGTCGGGTCGGGCTCGGCGTACCCTTTCTGCTGCGCTTCTTCGAGCGCCTGGGCAAAGGAGCAGCCGCGCCGCTCCATCTCCGTCAAAATGTAATTGGTGGTCCCGTTCAAGATGCCGTAGACCGCCACAAAGTGCTCGCCGGCCAGCCCGCTGCGAATGGCATGCAGGATCGGCGTTCCGCCCGCCACGCAGGCTTCGATGCCCAGGCCCGCGCCCGTGGCGCGACTCTGCGCTACCAGTTCGACACCGTGTTCCGCCACAAGCTGCTTGTTGGCGGTCACCAAATGTTTTCCCCTCTTGAGCGCCGCGAAGGCAATCTGGCGCGCCGTGCTGGGCACGCCCACCAGTTCCACGACGATGTCGATTTCCGGGTCATCAACCACCTTGCGCCAGTCAGGCGTGATATTCACAGGCTGACCCAGCCAGGAAAGGTCTTTGCGGTGGATGGTGCGCGAGCAGAGGGTGTGTAATTCCAACCGGCAGCCGAGGCGCCGCTGGATTTCGCGCTGATGCTCGGCCAGCACCTTGACCGTGCCGACGCCGACGGTGCCCAGGCCGACGATGCCCAGTCGCACCACGCGTCGCGAGGGCGAACGCAGTGGGGGGGCGGAAGAGAAACGAATTCGCGGCCGATTGCGAGTAACCATCCTGCAAACTCCACTTGGAAGTGAAAACTATGGCATTTCGCGCCGCGCGCTGGCAAGCGGATTCATGCGCCAAGAGAGAATATTATCAAAGCGTGACAAAAACTCAGTCTCCTTGTGCCGCCACCGTCCGGACTGGAAAATGCCAACCAGGTGGTGATGCGCCCTGCCTGACCACCACACCGTTTGACTGGTTATGATCCGTCCCCTACTATGGCTCCATCCCGGCCGCTTCTGAACCGCGCCGTCGGCTTCCGCGATTTCAAAGGAATCGACCGAGGTGCCGGGATCATCGATTGCTGAGTTAAATCCTCGAGATCTAAGCGCCGCTGCGGGGCGCGCACAAGGAGGGTGGGTCATGCTGAAGGAGTTCAAAGAATTTGCGATGCGCGGGAACGTGCTGGACATGGCGGTGGGCATCATCATTGGCGCCGCTTTCGGAGGCATCGTGACGTCTTTTGTGAACGACATCCTGATGCCGCCCATCGGCCTGCTGCTGGGGAGAGTGGATTTCACGAATCTCTTCATCACCCTTAAGGGCGCAGATTACGCCACGCTGGCGCAGGCCAAAGCTGCCGGCGCCACGACCCTGAACTATGGGATTTTCGTGAACACGGTCATCAATTTCCTGATTGTAGCCTTCGCCGTATTCCTGCTAATCCGGCAGGTCAATCGGCTGAAGCGAGAGCCGGCGCACGCTCCCGCAGCGCCCACAACCAAGGAATGCCCCCATTGCTTTACCAGCATTCCTCTGAAGGCGCTGCGTTGCCCGAATTGCACTTCGGAACTGAAGGCGGCATAGGGCGAGCGCGGGTCGTAGGTCCGCCCGTAGGGGCACGCCATGGCGTGCCCCTACCGTCCAGATGGCCATGCCCATCAGTACTCGAATTCCACGCGCGTGCGCCGTACGGAAAATTCTTCGTAGGGCGCGGCGCGCAGCGTGCGCACGTGGCCGGGGTGGTCGGTGTAGGCGAGGACAAACGTCAGAACATTCCGGCTTCCTCCCGAGGCCAGGAAAGGTTCGGGAAGATAGAACTCTTTCTGTGGCCCGAGGATCGAGTAGCGTCCCAGAAACTTCCCATTCAGGTAGAGGAGCGCATCGCGGTCCGCCTCGAAAACGAGCTTCCAGGGAACCACCCACTCGCCGGGCACACCGGGCAGCGTGAACTCGGTGCGGTACCACGCAAAGGCGGGAACCAGTCCGCCCGACGAGCCGAAGGGCTTGTAGGACGCGGGCTGCCACGATTTCGCGCCGAAGGCGGGATCGACCTCGCGCCCGCGCATGGGCGCCGGCACGCGCTGGATTTGCCAGGACTCGATTGGCTTGGCGCTTTGCGCGTCGCTCCCGAGGCGCACGGATTCAATGCCTTTCAAATCGCCCAGTTCCTTGCCGCCATTGTAGGCGCCGAAGGCTTCGTAAGAAATCTCCAGCGTCGTGGCGCCCGCCGCCGCGTATGCGGATAAACCGAACTCGACTTCCTTCTTGGCGTTCGACGCCTCCGCCACCAGCTTGCCGTTGATGAAGACCTTCTTGAAATCGTCCATGAAGGTCTTGATGAACATCTTGGGCGAACCGGCGGCAAACTGCGCGCGGTATTTCACGTAACCGTACGGAACAGCCCCGAGGTCTTCGAGCGCTCGAGCCGGGCTGGTGAGCCAGTCGCCCGAGCCGGTTTCGAACTTCTCCACCCAGGCTCGGCCTTCCGGCAAGTCCAAGGGCGTGACGGGCAGGGGCGGCGTGGTCAGATGCAGGCGAAGGCTGCGCCAGTCGCGGTCGTATTGGAAATCGGTCAGCGCGCCATCCACGTGGCATTTCGAAGGCGCGGAGGGGAGAAGGGTGAAAAGGTCGTGCTCACCGGGAAGATACTCGAGGTCGGCCCAAAAGTGATACCCGTGCGAGCCCGTCTCCACCATCCGGTAACCATCCGTGATAAAGGGCATGTCCTCGGGCTTCTTCTCTTTCTTTTTCCCCTGCTCTTCCTCTTCATATGTTTCTACGCCAGAACCGAGCACCACACTGGTCGGAAACTCTGCAATCCAGGTTCGCAGCGCCCGGGAACGCGGGACCAGAATAATCAGGATGCTCTCATTGTAGAGGAGCATGGTCTCTTTCTTATCGAACCGCACGCCGAATACCGCGGACTCATAATCCTGGTCCCAGTAACGGTAAGTGGTCTCGCCCACCATTTTCGGCTCATCTTCCGTGGCGAAGGAGATTTCCGCGGCGCGTCCCGGCTCGTCGTAAAGGATCAGGAAAGCGCGGTCCCAGTTGTGTCCGTGGGCGAGGACCTCCGCCGTCGTGTAGCAGAGGCGCCCGCCGGTGATCTGGACCTGGACGGGGAGCATCTTCATTTCGCGCGCGCCGATTTCCATCTCGCCCTCGCGCGGCGCCGTGATCCTGCGATGCGTGGGACTATGAGGGTCCTCGAAACTGATCTTGACGCGTTGCGGAGCGTTGGCGTTCTCGCGCACGAACGCCATGCCGCGCTTGTCGAAGGCGCGCTCGCTGACGCTG
>JAIQGA010000291.1 GCA_020072925.1 Terriglobia bacterium
GCGGGGGGTTGCGAGGCATCGTTCTTTCCTGGCCAGAAAGGCCGCTGCGACCAGTACCAGGAAGAACCCGCAGAAATTGGCGAAGTTTGAGGACTCGTAAAACACCCCCTGCGCGCGACGCAGGACCTTGGTACCAAGCCAGATAAATTGATCGGCGGCGGGGTGAGCAAAAGGCATTGGCCAAACGAAGTCCAGAATTCCGAATCCTGCTGAGAGCACAGCGCCGGCCAGAAGAAATCGGATCAGCCATCGTTCGCTTGAGGTCTGCTTGTACGAGGAACAGCCCCGGACCAGGAAGTAAACTGGCGCCGTCAGACCAAGGAGCAGCCAACGCGAAATGCCTTCCAACGCGCTGTGAATTCCGGATATTGAGAAGGCAAAAGGCAGCGAGAGTACCGTTCCGCCGAGGAATGCCGCAAGCCCCAGCGCCAACGGGTCAAAGGTGAACTGAATATCCGGAAACCTGAAGAGCAGAATGAGCAAGGCAACAGGCAGAACCACGAGGGGGAAATAAACCGGCGTGTCGCCCAATCCAGAAAAAAAGAAAGGTGGCAGAATCTCCAGGGAGAAGAGAAAGACGACGACGAAAAGCAGAGGTTTTCGAACCGACACCAGCGCGAAGCCTGCGTAGGCAAGGCTGCCGGCCAACGCGATCAATACAGTCCGTGAACCGCCCCAGACCGCGAGGGCTGTGCCGGCGGCGAAGGCCCCCACCGCCCACAGAAACGCGGCGCGGTTCGGCCGCCTGGATACCGACGAGATCCATTCGCTCATAGATTATCATCCGTGAGAAGTCGCCACTCCCTTCGAGATGGCAAACCGAGTAAATAAATCGTGCCCGCAACCACCAGGATCATCCAGGTCGCAACCAATCGCTCCGTGGAATAGATCGGAGCCGCCAGGCGCATACCTATGACGGTCAGGAGAGTTGCGCCCCCAAGCACTTTCAAAAACGCCGTTCCTGTTGTTCGTATGCGTTCACTCCGGAGGAAGCAAACCAGGTAAATGGCGCTGATGACGAGCTCGCGCACTCCGTCGGCCACGGCGCACCCGGCAGGCCCATAGGCCGGCGTGAGCCAAATACACAGGACTGTGCCGGTCATTGCTCCTACTCCGAGCGTTCCCAGGTAGACAGCCCGGCGGCCAGCCGCGACGAATACGTAAAACAAAACGGTGTTCAAGAAGATGAGCGGAAGAACCGGAGCAAGAAGCCTGAGGGTGTCGGCGGAAGACGCAAGATCTTTTCCGAAGAATAATCGGAGCAGCGCGGGCGCGCTGAACCCTACGAAGAGTCCCCCCAACCCCATCAACAGCATGCCATTCTTAACCAGGCTTCTGATATAAGCATTCTCGTAGGGTGAATGGCCGCCGCACAGACGGGAGAGCTTTGGCAACACGGCCGCCATCAAAAGCGATGCGACGAGAAATGTTCCGACCGGAAACCAGGCGGCCGCCTGGAACTCCCCCAGTACTTGATCCGAAACGTAATGACCAAGCACGAAAATATCAATTCGCTGGTTGAAGGCCTGGAAGATGGCAGTCAACCCGATAGGGACGCTTGCCGCAAGGATGGTGTTGACGGCGCGTCTGTTCCATTTGCAAGGAGGGCCGGGGCGGAAATAAGTATCCAAAATTCTCCAGCCGAGCAGGGTCTCCATCAACTGGCCAGCAACCAATCCCATTACGACGATTGGCAGGCTCGCATGCATAGCTAAGGCGATGCATGCCCATACGATAACCGTCGCAGAATTCACACATTGTTGAAGGGCGATGAAATGCATACGCTCGCAGGCTTTGAAAACAGCCATCGACGCCTGGGAATAGGTCTGGAGAAGCAGGCGAACGACCAGCACGAAAAACAGTATTCGACGTCCTGAGCCCGGGCTCCACAGAGACCCGTAGAAAAGAACACACAGGACCATTGCGGCGGTAAGAATCAGCTTCAGCCAGTGAACGTTCCAGAAGACCTCGTGCAGTTGGCGCGGGTCGGTAGAAAGTTCGCGAACCATAAAGAGATGGAGCCCCATATCGGGAACCAGCAGAAGGATGCTCGCAAGGGCCAGGGCGTATCCGTATTCGCCGAGCGCAACAGGGCCGAAGCGGCGTGCAACGACCACCGCCATCAGGAATGTCGCCAGGCGGGCAATCGCCTCGCCGCAGAAGATCGCTGCGCCGTTAATGACGACCCGCCGTGGATACCCTTGAGAAAGCACGCTCATGACTCGCCTTAAACCCTCCGGAGCGGAACTTGCTCGTCTTCCTCCAGGCGATATGGCCGGGAGGTCCGCAGCTCTTCGAAGTTTTCAGCCGCCAGTGCAATGCCGGCCGATAGCGCCCCACCTAGAAGAAATCCCAGGATTGTGTTAAGCAGAATTCTGGGCCGAACGGGACGCTCCGGAATCAGGGCGGGCGCCACTTGCTTCAGATCTTGGGACTTCGAGCTGACCGTTACCGACGCGTCCTGATATTCGCGCGTTGCGGCCTTCACCGTTTCGCAGGCGAGCTCATAATCGTGATCCGCCTCATCGAGCCGGCCCCGCCACGTCGTGACCTCCGGGAGAAGCTGGGAGACCTCCCGATTCACGAGTTCCAATCTCTCCTCCGCCGTGTGGATTCCGGCGCGCTCCGCGGCGCTGCTCGCGTCCGCGTTGACGAGAATTCGCTGGATCTCCTCGCGCGTGGTATTCAGTGATTCCTCGGTCATCGACAGGGCCAGCGCATCAGGATTCGCCTTTTCCGCCACCCGCTCCAGGAGCGGGTCGGCGGCGACACTCTTCTTCAGCAGATAAGTGCGTGGCTGCCCTGCCAATGCTTGCACCAACAATTTGGACTTGCTCTCCTGCTGGGCCAGACTAAGGCGAAGCTGATCAAGCTGGCTCGCGAGGAATTCCTTTTCGCCGAGCAAAACACTGAGCTGCTTTTCCCGATCTTCGATCCCGGCTTCCTTCCGGACCCTGAGCCGATTCGCCGCAGCCTGGGAGAGGCGAGCGGTTGCCTCATCGAGTTGCGTTTTCAGGAATTCGCGTGTCGCCAGAGTGTCGGCGGCGTTCATGCGGGAATTGAATTCAACTGCGCGCTGGGCGAGGTCGTTGGCCAGGTCAGTCGCGAGTTTTGCGTCGGGAAATTCGACCTGGAGTTCCAGCAGTCGCGTCGATTTCGGAAGCTCGACCTCGAGATAGTCTTTCCGGCGAAAGCGGTCAACCGTCAGGTTGTAGGGTGGGCGATCCAGGCCGAACTTCTTCAAGGACTGGCTGATCAGTACATCGTTGTCCACGAAGGGTACGAAAGTGGGCAGCAACATTGTTTGCTGCCACACTTGCTCTCTCGAACCGGCCCCAATTTTAGACTCGGTGATGAGGATGTAGGTCGTAGCCCGGTAGATCTTGGGAAGGACCAGGCTGACGAGCAACGCGGCGGCCGAACATACGGCAGCTCCCAGGAAAACCCGGCGCCAGTGTCGCACCAAGGCTCCCGCTCTTTTCATCAGCCGGCGGTCTCGCTCTTCGTCAACGATCATCGCGTGTGACTCCTTGAAACTTATTTGCAGCGCCCTCGCTCATCGCGACCTCAGCTCCCACCTGTGAAATCGCCAGCGCGGGAATGCGCAGGCATAACGTAAGCCCGCTGTGATGTGGAACTTCAGGCGACGAACCACATGGAGGCTTTCCATCCACAGCCTTCCCATGCGCGATGAACCCCGCGGGTACACAATGGGCGGAGGACGGTGTGGACGGCGGAATTGAAATAGCCGTTTCCGCCGAATGTCAAACCAGTCCGAAGATGCGCTGACAAACTCGCGGTGGAGAAACAAGCTGTACTTGTCGTTGTGGAAATTCGAAAGAGCCGATGTTTTTCCATATTTCTCGACCCACAGGCGCATCGCCGGAGTGAGGGCCGAGGTGGTCCGCTTTTCAATCACCTCGGGGATAACGGCGCCGAATAAACTCGCTGCCATCCGGAAGACGACACCGCAGACTTCCGGCAGCCAAAGTTGACCGGATATCCGGTCCGCAAACCTGTGCCAGAAGGAAGTGTCACAGCGCCGGTTGGAAAGGAACTGCGCGATCTCCAGGAATATCGATAGCCTGCACCAGTTTCGGAGGATGTGACGAAACGCGTGTAGGACTTGGAACGTGAGACTGTCTTCAGCGTTCAGCCCGGAATACTCGAGGCCATGCCAGTGACGTCGCACGGCACGGCGCAGCAGGTCCTCCGGCAGTCGGATGCCAATCTTCTCTTCGGCAGGTTCCCAAAGGCGGACGTGCAGTTCGACAGGCCGTGCCAGGCGAGAAGAGTAGAGCCCAACTGCCCCTCGGGAGGTTTCGACTTCAGCCGCTGTCGGCACATAGATTGTGTGATAGTCTTCCCGGGATTTCTTCTTCCGATATCCTGCCTTCTGAAGGGCCGCGTTGGCATGTTCGAGCCAAGTTGGTTGAATGAGCACATCATGGTCGTACTGTGCCCGGAGCGAGGCATCTGGGCAGTAATCCGGGACCAATGCAATACCCTTGAGCAGTGCATAGTCAATGCCCGCATCTCGAAACAGGTGGCAGAGCATCCTGAGTTCTTCCGCGATCATGGCAAGGCGAGCTCGATTCTCGATGTAGCTCCGATCGAGCCGAGCGCGTACAACATTGGGGATGCTGTCCTGCGCGTTTGCTGTCTGGACCTTGTGCCGGAAGTAGAGGGCAAGCCCGCTAAGATCGAGCCATTCGAGATTTCGTTCCCATTCATTACGTCCGAAATTTCGCCAAATGACTGGCGCGCGCAAATCACTGGGTGACACATTCAGTTCGCCGAGGATTGCCTGGCGAAGCGGTTGCCTCATGACCGGGCCTCCAGGAGATGGTGAGTGCTCAAGACGCTGCGAATGAAGAAAGCCGCTCCCCAAGGGTCGTCGCCATAGAGCAGACGATAGGAAGGTAAGCCGCGAAGAGCCTTGCGAACCGCCTCGCGCTGTGACTTAGCCCCTGCATCATCTTTGAAAGGTTCCTTCGGCAGGAGATGATCAGCCCTGCCGTGGGTCGGTAGCGGGATCAATTTCGGTGAAACTCCAGGTTGCTTGTCGAGGAAAACGCATGCGACCGGAGTTACGTCGCGAACGGGGCATGAACTGGGCGAGGATTTCTCCACGCACAGGAACGTCCTGTCCCAGCAGTGGAACGGACGAGCGAGTTCGGAAAGTTCAGGAATGAATTTGGCCGACTCGGGCCTGAATGCAGCGGGCCAGAAGTCGCCCCAGGCGCGCAGAATCCCGCCATCAAGTTCCAGGAATGTGCCCTGATCGGAATGGAATTCCAGTCCCAGCTTTTTGGCACAATAGCTGGAAGTTGTTTTGCCGCTTTTCGGAGGTCCGATGAGGAGCACCCCCTCATTGTTCTGCGCCACACAGGCAGCGGAAACCGGAGTGAGCCCTAGAGCAGCCGCGGTGAGGTAAAACATGGCGGCCAGGAACACGCTTGAGAATCCGGGCTCATCTTCCACAAGATTCTCCGGCAAGATCCCAACCGCCTCGCGCGCCGGCAAGTCAACAGCGATGAAGCTTCGATGGCCGAGATTCACGTACCGAACTTCCTCGCCGGAAAAGGCCGCCATCTTGGGCCAATGGGCTGTGGAGCCTTCGCCAGGCTCGCATGCTATCCTCCAGAGAAACTGCTGTCCGTTGCTGAGGTCACGGTCCGAATGGTTGAACATCTGGTTAACGTTCTTAAGAACGAGGGGGCTATTCGTCTCGAGGCGAATTCGACGGCCCATAAGAAACAGGTCGGAACCGAGAGGTGTGGGGCGAAACCTTCGGAGCGGGTCCGGTCCCGCGACCGCAATGGACACTTGCTTTTGCGGGCGGGACGAAATGCTTACTCGGCTCGGTTTCAGGCCTTCAGCAACCAAACAGCGCAAGGCTCCGGCGACGGTGTGCGGGTTTCCACCGTAGTGGAACTTGTAGCATTCTCGTTCGACAATGCGGCCAATCGTTCGACATTCTCGGGTGAAAACCTCCGGCGTTTCTTGATGAAGATCTTCTTGCAGGAGCCCCTCGGCCTCCTCGGGCGCGATTCGGTTCAGCGAAAAAGTTGGGCTTGGCTCCTGCTCGAGGAATATGAGCCACCGCGGCTCGCAGCAATGGATGCGGCTGAGCCCAAAGCTTTCCGCAGGGTCGAAGCGGAAAACCGGCTGTCCCTTCCAAATCTCAGATGCTTGGAGCTTCTTGAGATCCGGGAAATGCGCGACCGCATCCGCGCAGAGCTTCGTTTCGGTGAAAACGCTCCATGCCAGCAATCGCCCCTGTCGATCGCTGACGAGCGTGCGGTCATCGGAGAGGAAATCGAATCCAACCTGGCTCAGAGCCAAAGAAAGGGTTGACTTTCCAGAACCGGAAGCTCCGGCGAGCAACAGACCGCTTCCCTTCCAGGCCACGCAAGCACAGTGGAGTGGCACAAGACCCACCGAAGGCCCGACGATGGTGAGGAACGATGGAAACAGCACTGTCTTCCAGAACGTCGCGTCCGTCGCCAAGGGGGAAGTCAATCGCCCGAGGACTCTGCGGCTCCGAAGATTGATCAGGAGCGAGTTGCGTCCGTCAAACCCTGCAAACACCAGGCCGCCCAAGCCGCGAAAGAAGGGCTTGGGTCTTGGCGTCTCGACTTGAGATGAATCCTCCACCCACAGTCGCACGTTAATCTCCTCATGGCCGGCATAGGTGGGCTGCGGCTGCCCGAAGCACTCCCGGGCAATCTGCAAGATGGGTTCTGTATTCGTCTCGATTCGGACGTTCACACCGGCCATGAAGAAGTGCGCGCAGAGAGGAGTCTCGGCGCCTTTCTTCAGGAAATCTCCCGCGGCTCCATCCTGCACGTAATTCGTCTCCTTGCGAAACTCTCTTGAGTGCCCGTTCCTTTTCGGTTAATCAGGCGCTAAACTTTCAACGCTCTCGACGCTAACACGTCGGGGAAGGCTCGTGTGTCAGGCGCCTGTGGGCAATTTGTAAAAATTTGAGTCCAAGGAATGGTGGGTTTCTGCTGGGGCCCGGCTGTTTCGACTTAGGGATTTGGTGCCTTCGTAGAGGGAGCAACAGGCAGGGTCAGGGCAAACGTTGTACCTTCGTTGCCGGTTGACTGGACTTTCACTTCTCCACCGTGATCGCGAATAATCTTTTGGGCGACGGCAAGCCCCAGCCCGGTCCCGCCCTCTTTACCGTAGGTCACAAAGGGCTGGAAAATGTCATTGCGAACGGATTCCGGGATTCCGTCGCCGTTATCGGCGACGAAGATTTCGATGTGATGGTCGGTCCCTCTGGCCTTCACTTCGACCTTACCCGACGCCGGAGGAGCGGCCTCGCAGGCGTTTTGCAGAAGATTGGAGAAAGCGCGATCGAGCTTTTTGAAGTCGAACCAACCCTGGGTGGACCCCTCGTGCTGGAAGCTGATCT
>JAIQGA010000292.1 GCA_020072925.1 Terriglobia bacterium
GCCGCTGACGGCCAAACCCTGCAGGGCATCGACTGGAACGCTGCCCCAACCGGGGAAATGTTTTCCGCACGCCCGGATTTTATGCTGCCGCAAGCCGCGCGCAAAAGCGCCGCCGCATTCGGCCACTTGGCGAGGCGTCACTCGACACCCACAAGGAGCTGCCCTCGATCTCCAAGCGCTGGAAAGCGCTCTGGCGCGAGGACCTTTTCCCTTTTCGCGAGCTCCTGCCGCAGCTTCCGATGGTCCAGGTCAGTTCCGCAGCGTACAAGGCCTACGACTTTGACATCCCTCGCGCGGCATCGCTCTCCCCAGCGGTAGTCGAAGGGCTGCTCCGGATAAGGCTCGGCTACCGTGGGCTCGCGCTGGCTTACGATCTCGAAGACCAGAATGTGCGTGGCACGCTTGACTTGGGTCAGGCAGCGATTCAGGCCATCAACGCGGGCTGCGATCTGATTATTGTTGATCAAGGCACATCATTCGATACAGTGTCACAAGCCCTGCAGGCGGGCCTCGATGCGGGGAAGCTCGCACCAAAACGCCTCGAGGAATCGCTGGAGCGGATTCGCATCGGGCAGAAAGGCCTCACCCCGCCCAAGGGGAAAATCGCGAAATCGGCACTCGACGAACTGGCTCGCCGCTTCGAGCGCTTTTCAAGTGAATTCTCTCGCGAGGAGTTGAAAATTGCCTAACCAAGCATCGCGCTCGCAGCTGGCCGTCGGCCTGATGTCCGGAACTTCGATGGACGGCATCGATGCGGCGCTGGTGCGCCTCAGCGGGCCCTCGGACGAGCCCCGCCTGCGCTTGTTGGCGTTTGACACTTTGCCGTATCCCGGCGCGGTTCGCGACCGGCTCTTGCGCTTAGCCGCCGGCGAGGCGACGACAGCCGGGGAGGTCAGCCAACTCAACTTTCTCCTGGGCGAATTATTCGCTGAAGCCGCGCTGCGTGTTTGTCGTCGCGCGAAGATTTCAGCGGCGCGGCTGACCGTGATTGGCTCGCATGGTCAGACGATCTATCACCAGGGCACGCCCACGCGCGAGTCCGGCCGGCAAGTCTCCAGCACCTTGCAGATCGCCGAACCCGCGATCATTGCCGCCCGCACCGGAGCGCCAGTGGTGGCCGACTTCCGTGTACCCGATATTGCCGCAGGGGGGCAAGGCGCGCCGCTCGTGCCCATGGTGGATTACCTGCTGCTTCGTGACAAGGCCAAGGGGACGGTGGCACTAAACATCGGTGGCATTGCGAACGTCACCATAATTCCCGCGAACGCACAGCCCGAAGACGTGTTTGGCTTCGATACGGGACCGGGCAACATGGTTATCGACGCGCTGGTCCGGCACTTCACGCGCGGCAGGAAGACATTTGACGCGGAGGGCCAGATTGCGGCGCGGGGCCGGGTGATGGATTCGCTATTGCGGCAACTCCTTCGCCTGCCGTTTTTGAGCCGCAAACCCCCCAAGAGCGCCGGGCGCGAGCAGTTTGGGCAGGATTTTGTCGCGGACTATTTTCTCGCGAAGCGCCAGCAGCGCACCGTGGACTTGCTCCGTACAGCGACTGAATTGACAGTGGCGGCGGTGGCGCAGGCGCTGGAGCAATTCGTATTTCCACGCGCCAGGATCAACCGGCTGATTGTTTCGGGCGGTGGCGCGCACAACCGACTGTTTCTGGCCGGTCTCCAGGCTTTCTTGCCCGGCCTTTCCATCGAACTCTCCGACCACTACGGCTTACCCGCGGACGCGAAGGAAGCCATAGCCTTCGCTCTGCTCGCCGACCGCACGCTGCACGGCCTTCCTGGCAATCTCCCGCGCGTGACCGGCGCGCGGCGGGCGGTGGTGCTGGGCAAGATCGTCAGGCCATAGGTTCGGGAAATTTCCGACCGTAATGCCGCGCAGGCTGAACAAACTCCCACTTGAAAGGAGCGCGCCTTTCAGGAGCGAATGCCGAGATACCACAATGACGTGATCGCCATCTCGCGTAGCGAGTGAAGGGTGCGAAGGTAGGAATCCGCCTCGATGGGGCTGGCGGGTGCGGGTGAGGCGTACGCCGTGATGCCGGCGTGTCGAAAAATCAACTTGACGCGATAGAGATGAAAACCATCGCTCACCGCAATGCAGGTGGTGAGGTGACGCTCGTGCAGCATGCGCGACACAGCCCGGACGCTTTCGTAGGTCGTATCGCTCTGGGTTTCGTCCAGGATTTTGCTCTCGGCCATCCCCTGCTGAATGAGGTAATCGCGCCCCACGCCTCCTTCGGTGAAGCGGGGATCACCGCCGCGGCCACCGGTGGTGATGACGAGCGGCGCCAGGCCTTTCTCCTCGAGTTCAAAGGCATGATCGAGCCGGGCCTTAAAAACCGGCGAGGGCGCGCCGTTATATTCGGCGGCGCCAAACACCACGATGGCGTCCGCCGGGCGGGCTTCGTCGCGCGCCGCCTGGTCGCGGATGGCCTTGTAGAGCGCGCGCTCGGCCAGAAGGGCGGCCAAGAACGCCAGCACCACACTCGCCAATATCGCATAACGAAGTCGCGCGCGGTTCAGGCCAGAAACTCCTTCAATTCTGACTCGGGGATGGCCCCCGGGCGGAGGATGCGAGCGCGCTCGCCGGTGAGGTCCACAACCGTCGATGCCGATTTGCCCTCCGTGCGGCCGCCGTCAAGGATAAGAGGCAGGGAATCGCCAATCTGCTGCTCCACGTCCGCCGCGGTCGAACACGCGGCCATTTCCGAAAGATTCGCGCTGGTGCCGGTGAGGGGCCGCGCCGAAGCCGCGATCAAGGCCACCGCAAAGGGCGCCTTCGGCCAGCGCAGGCCGACCTTGCCGGTGTTGGCCGTAACCTTCAGGGGAATTTGCCGGGATGCGGCAACGACCAGCGTCAGCGGGCCCGGCCAGAATTTTTGGGCCAAAGTGAAAAAGAGGCGCGGGGGGTCATTCGCGAGGTCCACCGCCTGGTCGATCGAATCCACCAGCAGAGGCAACGGCCGGTCCGCGGTACGGCGCTTGATGCGAAAGATTTCCGTGATCGCCGCCAGGTTAAAGGGGTCGGCCGCCAACCCGTAGAAAGTATCGGTCGGGAACGCCACTACCTTGCCCGCGACAATCAAGCGCACCGCGTATTCCAGCAGGAATTCGAGGCGGTTATTTTCCACTTTGAGGATTTCGGCCATGCGTCCGCCGGGCGTGGCTTCTCAGAGGCTCGTGGGTGACCGTAGCATAAGCGCGCCAGGGAATCAAGAACTGCGCATCTCCTTGGCAGTCCGGCGTTAGAATAGGCGGCTTGCAAAAAGCGACGCTCGCCGTGGGGTTGCCCTGTTATCCCTTACTGATCAACGAAAGGAATTGACGATGCCCAAGACTCGCAACATCCTGCACGTGGTTTGCGGATTGATTTACTGCGCCTCGCTCGCGACGGCGTCCTTGGCTGCATCTCCACAAACCATCTGGCAAATCGGCAAATTCGATCGGTCGTCCATCGAATTCAACGATCGTGTGAACCTGCGCGATCCCAACGTTCATCCGACGTTTGTCGTCGGACAAAGCGATCCCGCCAAGGACTGGCCCGCGTTCCAGCCGGGCACGGCGGACAAGGGCATGGGAGGCCGACCGCACCCTTACACGATCAATTTCAATCTCCCCGGGCCGCCCTCGGGAATCTACGATCTGACGGTCGCGGTGATTTTGAATCGCTCGCGAGTTCCGAACCTCCAAGTGGACATCAATGGCGGAACCGGTCTCTTCTACTTCCAGCGCAAGACGAGTTATTACCCCGGAGACTTTGGCGCCGACTCTCCCATCTATGGCGTGGCGGAACTCAAAATGGTTCTGCCCACCGCCGCGTTGAAAGCGGGCAAAAACAAACTGGTATTGACGGCCGTCGACGACCCCAAAGACGGTGAGGGTGATTCATCGCTGAGCTACGACGCCTTGCGGTTGTCCCAGGAACGCGGCAGCGAAGCGCGGCGTTTGCCGCGAGCGACCGTCGAGCCGACGATCTACTATGTCCGGAAAGACGCCCAGGTGCGCGAACTCGCCGACGTCACGCTGACACTCGACGAGAAGGTCCGCGAGGGCAGCGTCGAACTGGCCCTCGGCGGAGAAAAGTTCCGGGCCGAGCTGTCGAGCGAGCGCGATTTCGGGGAGCAGCGTATTCAGTTTGCCATTCCGGAGCTGACAGGCAAAACCACGGCAACGGTCACGCTGCGGGTCAATGGAAAATCTCACAAATCGGAAGTGGCCGTCGAGCCCATGCGAAAGTGGACGCTGTTTGTGGTCCCGCACGCTCATCTTGACATCGGGTTCACCGACTACCAGGCGAAAGTCGCGGAAGTCCACAATCGCAACATCGACAAGCTGCTCGAGGAGATTCGGCAGAGCCCCGAGATGCGCTTCAGCCTCGACGGTTCGTGGATTGTCCAGCAATATCGGGCCACGCGAAACCCCCGCGCCCTGGAGGAGTTTTTCAAGCTGGTGCGCGAAGGAAAAATCGTCATCCCCGTCCAGATTGCCAACCTCTTGACGGGCTATCCGAGCCTGGAAGAGTTGATTCGCTCGACGGACTATTCCGCCTGGCTGCACCGCAAGCTCGGCGTGCCATTCGACTACGCCAACATCACCGACGTCCCCAGCTACTCGTGGTCTTACCCTTCGGTGCTGAGCGCGCTGGGCGTGAAGTATTTTGCCGCCGCCGCCAACAGCGATCGCGCGCCGATCCTGCTTTACGGACGTTGGAACGAGAAATCGCCCTTCTGGTGGCAAGGGCCGGACGGCCGCAGAATCCTGATGTCGTACTCCCGGCAATACTTCCAGTTCTCGTTTATCTGCGGCGTGCCCGCGCAGGAACCCGCCTGCCGGCAGTCGCTGCCGACTTTCCTCCAGGCTTTCGAGGCGCCTGAGTACAAGCCCGATGCGGTGCTGCTATTCGGAAGCCAAATTGAGAATACCGACCTCATTCCCGGCGAACCGGAATTCGTCAAAGCCTGGAATGAGCGCTACGCCTACCCCAAAATGGTCCTCGCGACTTTTCCCGACTACTTTCATTACATCGAGCAGCACTACGGCCCTTCGCTCGAGACGGTGGTGGGTGACGGCGGGCCTTACTGGGAAGACGGCCTCGGGACCGACGCGTATTACGTGGCCATAGACCGCGCCAGCCAGCAACGCGCGCCCTCCGCGGAAAAGCTGGCGACGCTCGGCGCATACCTGCACAAGAACTTCGCCGGTCCGGAAGAAGAAATCCGGCGCATGTGGGAGAACCTCGCCCTTTACGCCGAGCACACCTTCACTTCCTGGGGCGCCTACTCGCGGCCCCAGAGCGAGGAATCGGTCCGCCAACTGGCCAGCAAGGACCAACACGCCGTCGAGGGCCGGGAGGAAGTGAACGCCATCGTCGATCAATCGCTCAGCCAGCTTGCTGACCAGATTCATCTGCCGGCAACTGCCCTGGTGGTTTTCAATCCCCTGAGCTGGGCGCGCAGCGGATTGGTCGAAACCGACCTCGATGTCGGCAAGACCCTCGAGGAGTATCCGGCGATGACACTGGTGCCGGTGGACGTGCTGCGAAAGGGCTCGGGTTATAACCACGTGCGATTCCTGGCGCGGGACGTGCCCTCGGTCGGCTACAAGTGCTACCGGATTGCGGATGAGCGCGGTCGAGGCTCCGCAACGCTCGTAGAGACCCCGCTCCCCATCATCACCACGCTCGAAAATCCCTATTACCGCATTGAGATCAATCCCGCGGCCGGCGCCGTCAAGAGCGTCTACGACAAGCAACTCGGCCGCGAGCTGGTCGACGCCACCAGCCCCTATCGATTCAACCAGTATTTGTATGTTTCCGGGGGGGATGAAACCGCCACCCAACTCGTTTACCTGCGCAAGGCGCTGCCGCTCGCCAAGCTCACGGTGACGCCGGCAAGCGGCGGGCGGGTCACCGGCCTTCGCAGGACCGCCTACGGGCAGGTGCTCGCCTACGAAACCAGCGGGCCGCACGCGCCCACAATCGAAACCGAGATCATCCTCTTCGACCACGAGAAGAAGATCGAATTCATCAACCGTCTTCACAAGGAGCCCGTGCGCAGTAAGGAAGGGGTCTATTTCGCCTTTCCCTTCGCCGTGGCGCAGCCGGAATTCAACTACGAAATCCAGAACGGCTGGGTGGACCCCGCGCACAATCTCCTGAAGGGCGCCAGTCTGGAGTGGTTCACGGTTCAGCATTGGGTACGCGTCGCCGATTCGGAGGTGGCCGTCGGGTTGGTGCCCGTGGACGCGCCGCTCGTCAATTTGGGCGACATCAATCGCGGGACCTGGCCCGAGGAATTCAGGCCGAAGAGCGCCACGGTGTTCTCCTGGGTGATGAACAATTACTGGCACACGAATTACCGGCGCGTGCAAACCGGGGATTACACCTTCCGCTACATCCTGACCAGCGGATCAACGCTGACGCCGGAATCGCTGGCCCGCCTGGGTCGCGACGCCATGACGCCACTGGAGGCGGGGGCGCTTATCAGCAACGACAAGTTTGACAACCCTGCCCGGCCTCTGACCCCGGCGCCTACGAGTTTTCTCGAGGCGGATGCTCCGAACGTGGCTCTGGAAAACTGGAAAACGGCCGAAGACGGGCACGGCACAATCCTCCGCCTGGTGGAAATTGCCGGCCAGGCCGCGACGCTCCACCTGCAATTCCCGCTTTTCGAGCTGAAGCAGGCCTGGCTGGCCAACGCCGCGGAAGAGAATCAGCGGGAAATCCCCGTTTCGGCCCACTCGCTGGAAGTCCCAATTCAGCCGCACCAGGTCCTGACGATTCGAATCCTCGCCTTGTGGCCACCCCAGTAAGTCACCGGGGGGAGCCAAGACGGGTTTTGCCGTGGGGCGAGGCGAAGCCAACCGGACGCCACGCCTTGGCGGTCCCCAGGTGCCTCTATGCCCCCCACAGGGGGATTCTTGATGTAGAGACGGCCCGGCGGGCCGTCTCTACCCTCCATCCCCGCCCACGGGGGGATTTTTCCCCTGCGCAAGCGGCCTTGCGGCGGAAGGTAGCGTAACGTCTTTTGTGTAAATTTGGGTTTTGAAGAAGAAAGAGGGTGTACTTTTTCGAGAGCGGGAAAACTCTACGAAGGAGGTACACCCTCATGGGAGAACTGGAAGTCCTCGACAAGGGGCATCTTAAGCTTTCCTGGGAAGACCGAAAAGAGTTCTTTGAAGAGGAGCTGGGCGAGCAGGTTCGGAGCGAAGTGAAGCGGTTACTGGAGGAGGCCTTAGAGGCGGAACGCACGGACTGGTTAGGGGTGGGGCGCTACGTGCGTGACGAGGCGGAGCGGCGGGATTATCGCAACGGCTATTACCGCCGGGACTTGGGAACGCAGTTGGGGCTGCTGCGGAGGCTGCGCGTGCCGCGGACGCGGCAGGGCT
>JAIQGA010000293.1 GCA_020072925.1 Terriglobia bacterium
ACCGGGTGCCGGACGCAAGCGAGGGATGGAGGTACGACGCCGTACGGGACCTCGTCGAGCGGCATGGGAAAACCCATGCAATCGTCGGCGCCATGCCATGCACAACCTTCGAGGCGGCCCCGGCCACACGCTGGTCTTCTTCTACAAAAAAAGCCTCGTCCCGTACAGCCGCGATCGCTACAGTTACGGTGGCATCGATTTGCGCGATGCGGCGCTTCCTCCGCAGGAAGTCGCCGAGTGGCTGAGCTTTCTTACCTCCGGCTTTCACCCCGATAAACGTCCTGCGGGATTGCGGCGGGCGTTTCCTTACGAAATTCCGGAATAAGGACGCACCGCGCAGAGTGGGCCCTCCGTCCCGAGATTCATTGAGCAGTTCATTCGATCATGGCGCTTCCTTTGCGAGAAACCAATACCGCAATGTCCCCGCGGTCTTTTCCGCTTGTCAGCCGTCTCCAGAAGCCTGAGAATAGCGCGCGCATGGCTTCTGTGCGTCTTTACTGGACCTTTGCCCGGCCGTTCACGCTGGTGCCGCCGATGATCGGCATCTTCTCCGGTTCGCTGATCGGTTACGGCGCGACGCACGCTCGCGTTCACGTCCTGTATGTAGCGCTGGCGGTGCTGGCGGCGGCGGTGCTGAATGCCGCATCCAATGGCCTCAACCAGATTTGCGACCTCACCAACGACCGCATCAACAAGCCGCATCGCCCGCTGCCTTCCGGGAAAATGTCGATGCGGCAGGCGCGGGCCTTCGTCATAGTGACGTACCTCGCGGCTCTCGCCATGGTCGCGGTCGTGAATTGGGAAACGTTTGGGATTTACACGATGGCCGCGCTGGCCACCATTGCTTATTCCGCGCCCCCGGTCCGCCTGAAGCGGCGTCCGGTTGCTTCCAACCTGACGATTGCGCTAATCCGCGGCTGGCTGCTCAAGGTAGCCGGCTGGGCGGCGGTGGCGACGGTGCTCCACTCGCTCGAGCCGTGGTACATTGGTTTCATCTACTTTACTTTCCTGCTCGGTGCGACGACGACCAAGGACTTCGCCGATATCGAAGGTGACCGCGCCGCGGGATGCATCACCTTGCCGGTCAAATACGGCGCCGCGTGGAGCGCGCGTGCCATCAGCCCGGCGTTCCTCCTGCCCTGGTTCCTCCTGCCGCTTGGACTGTGGTTGCGGGTGCTTCATGGCAATCCTCAGGCTATAATCGCGCTGTGCGTCTTGATGCTGGCCTGGGGCGGGTACGTGGTTTATCTGATTAATAAAGATCCCTACCGCCTGGTGACGGAAGGTGAAAATCATCCCGCCTGGCATCACATGTACTGGATGATGATGGTGGGTCATCTCGGCCTGGCGGGCGCCTATTTATTGAGCCATTGAACCATTGAGTGATTGGGTGATTTAGTGATCGAAGAATTGCGTGATTGTGTGATCGGGCGATCGGGTGATTGAAAAGCGGCCGTGGGCCATAATTATTCTGCTTTCCTTTTGAAGGAGGCACAAGCTTACAATCATTCAATCACGCAATCGCTAAATGACTCAATCACCCGATCACTCAATCACACCATCACCCGATGATTCTACTGACTGGCGCGACAGGTTATCTCGGCTCGCAGATTGCGCGCGAATTAATCGCGCGGGGGCAGCCGTTCCGCGTATTCGTCCGCGAGCCGTCTCGGCTCGATTTCAATCGCGCGCAGGTGAACTGCGAAGTCGAGGTGGGAGAGATGGAATACCCGCCGTCGCTCGAGCGGGCCGTGGCGGGCATCGATACGGTCATTCACACTGCGGCGCTCGTCAAAATGTGGGTCCGCGACCGCCGGGATTTCTGGCGGGTCAACGTCGAAGGGTTGAAGAATCTTTTCCTGGCCGCAGCGCACGCGGGGGTTAAGAAAGTGATCTACACCTCCTCGTTCATCGCCCTCGGCCCGTCGTCGGACACGAAGGCGGGCGAAGGACTCGAGAATCCGGGCCCACATCGAAACGAATACGAAGCGACCAAGGCTCAAGCGCTTGCCTGGCTGCGGCGTGAAGGATTTCAGAAGTATCCGGTGATTGCGCTTCTTCCCGGGGTGATTTACGGCCCGGGACCAAGGACCGAAGGGAACCTCGTGGGCGGAATGATCGCGCAGTACCTAGCCGGCAAGTTTCCCGGAGTGCTGGGTTCAGGCTGGAAGCGCTGGAGCTTCGCGTACAACGCCGACGTTGTGGCGGCGCATCTCGCCGCCTGCGAGAAGGGAAAACTTGGGGAAGAGTACGTTCTTGGCGGTGATAACCGGACCTTGAATGAATTCTTTCACGTGCTGTCGGAGGCGTCGGGCGTCAAACGCCACGTTCGCCACCTGCCGTATTGGTCCGGCAAATTGGTCGGCGCGGTTGAAATAGCACGCGCGCGGTTCATGGGGCACACGCCGCAACTCACTCCCGGCGTCGTGGACATCTTCAAGCACGACTGGGTCTATTCGAGCGCGAAGGCCGCGCGTGACCTGAATTACCACGTCACGCCGCTGGAGGCGGGACTGAGGCTGACGCTGAAGACATTGAGCGATTGAGTGATCCCGCGATCGGTGCGCTTATCGGAAGAACGAAACTCGAAAATCGAAATTCGAAACTCGCCGGACTTCTGCGATTTTCGAGTTACCAGTTTCGAGTTTCGGCGAACTTCACTTCCTCTATGAGTAAATTCCATGGGTGGTAGCTCAACCACCGCCGTCTCCGTCCGCCGGCCGCTTTTCTCGACGCGCAAGATCGTCCACATGTCGATGCTGATCTTTGCCTTCCTGCTACCCTTTCTCACCTGGTTGCAGGCGGCGGGATGCGCCGTGCTGGCGCTGCTATTCAACGTGTTCATCCTTCCGCATCTCGGCGCTGACTTCAGCAAGCGTCCCGTAGCGGTGGGCTTCGGTCCGGCACAGCTTGCCGGCGCGCCGGATCTTAACCCGGCACATGCCGCCCTGAAGGGCGCCTCTACGGACTCCGGAGCCACGCCCAGCGTGTGGACCGGCATTGTCATCTATCCCCTCTCGGTGCTGGCTCTGATTGTCTTTTATCCAAACACCCTGCAGGTTGCGGGCGCAGTATGGGCAATCATGGCGCTAGGCGACGGCCTGGCGAGCGTAGCGGGCGAAGCACTGCGCGGGCCAGTATTACCTTGGAACAAGGAAAAGACCTGGTCGGGCTTCATCGTCTTTGTGATGGCAGGGAGTGGCGGCGCTTACACCCTCGTACGCTGGGTGGGCCCGTCAATCCCCGCGGAAAAAGCGGCGCTCGTGTGTCTGGCGACGGCGCTGCTTGGCGCCCTGGTGGAATCGGCTCCGATCCGATTGGACGATAACCTCACCGTGCCGCTGGTTTGCGGGGCGTTCATGTTCTGCGCCTTCATGATGGAACGCTCCCAGTTGCACAGCAACCTTCCGTATTTGGGGCGACGCATTTGGATCGCCGTGGGAGTGAATCTGGTCCTGGCGCTGCTGGCCTTGGGTATGAAAACGGTCGACCGTTCCGGTGCGGCGATGGGATTCGTGGTGGGGGTCGCCGTCTACATGGCGTGGGGTTACAAGAGTTTTCTCGTCATGTTCGCTTTCTTCGTTCTCGGTTCACTCGGCACACGGTTGGGTTACGCGAAAAAAGCGGCGCGGGGAGTCGCTGAAAAGCGCGGTGGCGCACGAAGCTGGCGCGAAGCCCTGGCCAATTCGCTGGCGGGAGCGTTTTTCGCGATTCTGGTCATCACCACGCTCCACGAAAAGGCCTTCCTCATCGCGCTGGTGGCGGCGTTCGCGGAGGCTGCTGGCGATACGATTTCAAGCGAGATCGGGCAGTGGATTTCTCGTCGTGCCTACCTCATCACCACCCTCAAGCCCGTCCCTGCGGGCGAGAACGGCGGCATCTCGCTGGGAGGGACGTTGGCGGGAATCTTGGCATCCGCGCTGGTCGTGGCGCTTGCATTTGGCCTGGGACTGATCGGAAAGGGTGGCGCGGCCATGGCGCTGGCCGCCGCTTTCGTGGGCAACCTTATCGACAGTGTGTTGGGCGCCACTCTCGAACGGCGCGGCCTGGTCACCAACGGGATTGTGAATTTCGCGGGCACGAGTTGCGCGGGAGCGATGGCATTGGCCGTGGCCCTTCACATGGGATTCTGACTTTCTCCGCGCCCCGTTCTGAGATAACATCGGCTTTCGGCATAAGCGGGACTTCGCGGAGCCTGCGACGGAGGTTCTGACCGCTTGCCGGGAGATCTGGATGACAACGTTTCAGGAAGAACTGGAAGCCCTTGGGCAATGGCCCTTGCGCCCAGCGCCCATCGAGACGCTTCAGGTCAACGTCGGCAAACTCTGCAACCAGACCTGCCGACACTGTCACGTGGATGCCGGCCCCACTCGCGCCGAGATCATGACGCGCGAGACCGCTGAGCGGGTTGTGGACGTGCTGCGTCGGTATGCGATCCCCAACGTCGATATTACGGGTGGAGCTCCGGAACTAAACCCGATTTTCGAGTACTTGGTGCGCGAGGCGCGCGCCCTGGGGCGGCACGTCAAGGACCGCTGCAACCTCACTGTTTTCTTCGTGGCCGGGAAAGAGCATCTGCCCGAATTTCTGCGCGACCAGCGTGTGGAGATCGTCGCCTCGCTGCCGTGTTATCTGGAAGAGAACGTGGACGCCCAGCGCGGCAAGGGCGTTTATGCAAAAAGCATCGAAGCACTTCAGCGGCTGAACCGTCTGGGTTATGGCCAGCCGGAGACGGGTTTGGTGTTGAATCTGGTTTACAACCCCCTGGGGCCCGCCTTGCCGCCCGAACAGAAGCCGCTCGAAGATGCTTACCGTCAGCAACTCGGCGAGCGCTTCGGTATCGTCTTCAACAACCTCTACACGCTGACGAACATGCCGATCAATCGCTTCCTCACTGACCTCGTGCGGCACGGCAGTCGCGAACGCTACATGGATCTGCTGGTCTCGAAATTCAATCCTGCCACACTGGAGGGTTTGATGTGCCGCACTCTGGTCAGCGTGGGCTGGGAAGGCACCCTCTACGATTGCGACTTCAACCAGATGCTGGCCATGCCCATCAATCACGGCTTCCCGCAGCACATTCGCGATTTCGACGCCTACGTTCTGGCTCGCCGCGAAATCCGCACCGGCGCGCACTGTTTCGGCTGCACGGCGGGGAGCGGCTCGAGTTGCACGGGCGCGGTGATGGAAATCGCGAAGCAGATTCCTCAGCCCGCGTAGCAGGATGCGTAGGTTGTGACCGCAGGACATGCCGCCGGGCGAGATTCCCATTTACAACCTTTCAGGAGCGCAGCTAATATAATCGCTTGGGTCCATTCTAGAAGGCGCTGTTACCGCACAATTCATGTCTGACATTCTCGCGATTTATCCCGGATCCTTTGACCCGATCACGAACGGGCACCTCGATTTGATCGAGCGGGGCAGACGGCTTTTCGACCAGCTCATTGTCGCGGTCCTCACGAACCTCGAGAAGCAGCCGCTGTTCACCGTCGCCGAACGAGTGGAGATGCTCCAGGAAGCTACGCGGGGCGTGGCGAACGTCACCGTGGACACGTTCGGCGGACTGCTGGTGGACTACGCCCGGCAGAAAAATGCGCAGGCGATTCTGCGCGGAATCCGGGCGTTCACCGACTATGAATACGAACTCCAAATGGCGTTGATGAACCGGAAACTCGAGCCGGGGCTCGAGACGGTGTTCCTGGTGCCCGCGGAATCCTATACCTACGTCAGCTCGCGCCTGGTGCGCGAGATTTATCAGCTTGGGGGTTCGGTGAAGGGCCTGGTGCCTCCGCTGGTTGAAGCGCGCCTCCAGCAGAAAGTTTTCGTCAAGTAACCTCCGAGCAAACTCCGCATGCAATTTTCCGAGCGCATTTCCCGGATGTCCGTTTCTTCGACGGCGGCAGTGTTGCAGAAAGCCGCGAAGCTGAAAGCGGGCGGAGCGCGCCTGGTGGATTTTGGCGCCGGTGAGCCGGATTTTCCCACCCCGGAGCACATCAAGGCCGCCGGCGTTCGTGCCCTCCAGGAAAACTTCACTCGTTATACTCCCACGGGCGGAATCCGCGAATTGAAGGAAGCTCTGGTGGCGCGCCATGCACAGGATTTCGGCTCGCGCTACGCGGTCGAGGAATGCCTGGTCACGGTGGGCGGGAAGCAGGCCATTTTCGAAGCCATCGCCGCTACCATCAACGACGGCGATGAGGTCATCCTGCCGGTCCCGTACTGGGTCTCTTTTCTCGACATCATCCACTACGCGGGCGGCAAGGCGGTGCGTCTCGAAACGCGCGAGAGCGACGGGTTCGCGGTGCGCGCGGAAGACGTCGAGAAACTCGTCACGCCCCGGACACGTCTTTTGATAGTCAACTCGCCGAGTAATCCCACTGGCGCGGTGGCGCCGCCCGCGGAAATGGAAAAGCTTTTGGGGCTGGCGCAGCGCCATAACTTCCTGTTATTATCTGACGAATGTTATTGTCATTTTGTATACGACGAAGTCAAGCCCTACTCACTTGGCGCGAGCGGCGAGCGAGAGCACCTGTTGATCGTCGGCTCGTTCTCGAAGACTTACGCCATGACGGGCTGGCGGGTGGGCTTCGCCCTTGGCTCGCCCGAACTGCTGGGCAACATGCTCAAGCTGCAAAGCCACTCGACCTCCAACCCGACATCCTTCGCGCAGAAGGCCGCGGTCAAGGCCGTCTGCGGCCCGCAGGACTCCGTGCGCGAGATGCGCGATGAATACCACCGTCGCCGCGACCGCATCGTGCCGGGTTTGCGGGCCATTCCGGGAATTCGCTGCACGATGCCCCAGGGCGCGTTCTATGTCTATCCGAATGTCGCAGCGTATCTGAAAAACGGCGGGCTGGCGGACACTACCGCGCTGGCGGAGAGGATGCTGGAAGAGGCCCACGTGGCGCTGGTGCCCGGCGCGGCGTTCGGGACCAACGAGCACGTGCGCATTTCCTATGCGACTTCGATGGAGCAGATCGAGGAGGGAATCCGGCGCATGGCTGAATTCTTTGCGCGACTCTGACCTGGATATGCCCACACTTGATACTCCCCTGCAAATCTCCAACGTCTACAAGCCCAAAATCTGGGGGCGGAAGGACCTCTCTCCGCTTTTTGAGAAGCCGCCGGAATACGGCGGGAGCGAACTCATTGGCGAGGTCTGGATCACCGACGATGCCGGCTGTTTTCTGAATGGCCCGCCTGCCGGTTTGAAGCTGGCGGAGGCTTCGCGCAAGTACGGCGAGGAATTGCACGGGAAAAACTGGAAGGGACCGGCATTCCCGCTTCTTGCCAAATACATTTTCACCAGCGACTGGCTCTCGGTGCAGGTCCATCCCGACGACGATTACGCCC
>JAIQGA010000294.1 GCA_020072925.1 Terriglobia bacterium
CGTATCGAGTCGCGGCCAACGACGCCCGCGCGGGGTGAAGCGCAAGATGAGCAACTTCCCACTGCGCCCTCGCGCGACTTGCAGCAGTGTGCGGATTGAATTCTCAGAATGCATTAAAATTGTAAAGTGAACAGTATTATCCTTAGCCGTCAGCTTTCAGCCATCAGCAAACAGATTTCAACGACTTCCCCGGTCCGAACCGGCTGCGCGCGGTATAATCGCGATTTGATTGCCCCGATCAATTCGTGGCTTGAATTGGCCGTAGGTTCTTGATTGCAGGAAGAATTCACGGATGGGAAGGCGCCAACTGGGTCTACCTGGTCGGGGGAACAGGGAATCACAGATGAAACCGATGGAAGGAAGTCTTCCCGTCGCAACCTTGCTGCGGTTCGAGGACCAGCAAGCTTGGGAAGCCTGGCTGGACAAACACCATGCAACATCCACGTGTGTGTGGGTTCTGCTGGCGAAGAAAGGTTCGTCGCAGCGTTCGGTGTCTTATAGCGAGGCACTCGAGGCGGCCCTCTGCTACGGTTGGATCGACGCCCAGAAGAGACCCCTTGACGAGCATGCCTGGCTGCAGCAGTTTGTCCCGCGCAAGGAAAGGAGTATCTGGTCGAAGATCAATCGCCAGAAGGCTCTGGCGCTGGTTCGCTGCGGGCGCATAAAGGCCGCAGGGCTACGCGCGATCGAGCGCGCGAAAAAAGACGGAAGTTGGGCCAGGGCGTACGACTCACCGAGCGGCGCCAGCGTGCCTAGAGACTTTCAGGAGGCGCTTGAACCCAATGCGAGAGCGAAGGCGTTCTTCCAAACTCTCGATCGCGCAAACCGCTACGCCGTCCTGTATCGGATTCAGACCGCCAAGAAACCGGAGACGCGCGCCCGACGGATCGCTCGCTTCATCACCATGCTGGAGAGGCACGAAAAGCTCCACCCCTGAGCGCGGAAGGCGGCAGCAGTAAGCAGACAGCATTAGGCAGCCCTCGGCTGTCAGCACTCCGCCGTCAGCAAGATAATCCCAGACCCCTGTCGTCCCGAGCGGGTCCGATTGGGCGGTGGGATTGAATCCGAGCCGCCGATGAAGTACGCTGGCTGATCAACACGCTCAACTGGAAATTCTCAATGAACGCCTCACCAATTACGGCCACGCTCTTGGTCTCCTGCTCGGACCAGAAGGGCCTGGTGGCGCGACTCACGGATTTCGTCTTTCGGAACAACGGGAACATCCTGCACTCCGACGAACACATCGACGAAGAGGCGGGGTTGTTCCTGATGCGCATCGAATGGGACTTGAAGGATTTCGCATTTGCGCGCGAGCAGATTCGCGGCGCGTTCGAGCCCCTGGCGAGCGAGCTCTCGCTCGATTGGGAACTTCGCTTCTCTGACGAGGATCGCCGCGGGGCGATCTTCGTATCCAAGTTCGACCACTGCCTGTACGACCTGCTCTTTCGCCACCGTGCCGGCGAGTTGCGCGCCGACTTCTCGCTCGTAGTGAGCAACCACCCGGATTTGCGCGGCCTGGTGGAGTATTTCGACATTGACTATCAGGTTTTCCCCGTGACGCCCGAGAGCAAGCCCGCGCAGGAGGCGGCCATCCTCGCGGAGCTCGAGCGCCGGCGGATCGAGTTCATCGTGCTGGCGCGCTACATGCAAATCCTCAGCCCCGATTTCGTCGCGCACTATCCCCGCCGCATCATCAACATCCATCATTCGTTTCTGCCGGCTTTTGCCGGTCCTAAGCCCTATCACCAGGCGCACCGCCGCGGAGTGAAGCTCGTCGGCGCCACCAGCCACTACGTGACGGCGGAACTTGACGCCGGACCCATCATTGCCCAGGACGTGGTGCGCGTCAGCCACCGCGATTCGGTCGAGGATTTGATCCGCAAGGGGCGCGACCTCGAAAAGGTCGTGCTGGCCCAGGCTGTCCGCTTGCACCTCGAAAACCGTGTCCTGGTCTACGGAAACAAGACCGTTATTTTTGATTAGTGTGTCGTCCGGGTGTTGTGGACCCTTATCGCTGGCACTGCGGATCCTTCCCGCCATTGCCTTTGCTACAGGTATTTCTCGCGCAGGATCCTGACGTGGTGCGCCAGATGACCAGCGATAATGTAGGCGAGAGCTCGCACGGTAAAGCGATTATCGCTGGCGATGCCGCTTTGGTTCCAGGCTGGAGAGGGCATATTCCTGAAAAACGCGATGGAGGCGAGGCGAACGCGCCGGAACTCCTCCAAATGGTCCGCCCAGGTGATCGAGTCCGCTTGAGCGCCGGAGGCGGCGACGTTCTGGTCGTAACTGGGCAAAGGAGCGTCGAAACCGCGCGCAAACCACAGGGCTCGAAACGTAAAGGCTCTCTCAGTATCCGTGACGTGGTTGAGCACCTGCCGGATGCTCCACTTTTCCGGCGCGTAGCGATGCAGCGATTTCTCCTCCGAGATGCCCGAGAGAAATGTTAGAGAGTCTTTGAGTTGGTTTTCAAGCGTGCCCAGCGGATCATCGCCGGCTACCTGGTCGATGTAAGCAAAATAGTAGGGTGCTGCTTCCGTGCTTTGCGGACGTCCGATCATTTTTTGGTTCTCCCCGGTTGCCCTGAGTCTTTCCGAATCGACACAAACCCACGGTCAAAAGGATGCTGAGCGGAGCTACAAGCCTACCACAAGCCGATTGGGTTCTAGCCCCGCACCTCAATCACCGGCAGGCGCGGCGGCCGGTTCGAGTTCTGTCTCGACCCTCAATAGTTCTCCCTCAACCTTCTCCGCTACTTGGCGGGCGTAGGGGATGAAATGCTGGCCGGATATCAACATGGTGACGGCCAGCCAGATTTTCGGGCGATCGAGCGAGTACCGGCCAAAGATCTTCAGGAAAAATCTCCAATAAGCGCGGCGGTAAGAAGACCGCAGGCCCTGGTGCCAGATGGATCGCGCCAGAATCCCCAGAATCGCGCCCGCGGTCGGCTGCTGGGCGGGGTGTTGCGATTTTCTGGTCTTCCAGTTTTCGAGAGACCGCCAGGCGCGCGCGTAGAACTTTTCCGCGTCGTAGACCGCACAGACCGTCTTCCGGAAACCCCGGAGTAAAACCTCCAGGTGCATGGTCGTGCGAAAGTTCGGAGCCGTACCATCGCTGCTGCTGCCCCGGGATTGGAGCATGCGCCCTTCCTTGTGCATGCGGTCGTATAGGGCCGTGCGCGGCAGGGCATGCAGGAAATTCAGTAAAGCCCAGGGAATGGCGGTGCGTTCGATGAATTGAATCTGCTGCTCGAAGATATCTTCGGTGTCAGAATCGAAGCCCACGATGAACCCGCCGGTAACCCAAAGACCTTTCTTCTGCAATAAATCGATGCAACTTACCGGGTCCATCGCCAGGTTCTGGAGCTTCTTCACCTCTTTGAGGGATTCCTTCGACGGACTCTCGATGCCGAGGAACACATAAAAGAAATTCGCTTTGACCATGGCCTCTACGAGCGCGGGTTTCCGGGCGAGGTCCATCGAGGCCTCGGTGTAAAACATAACCGGGTGACCCCGCGCTTGCTGCCACTTCTCAAGCGCCCCGCACAACTCAAGAGCGCGCGCATGATTACCGATAAAGTTGTCATCAACGATAAAGACCTGCTTCCTCCATCCCAGGCTCAGGAGTCTGTCGAGTTCGGCCAGCATTTGTTCGGGCTGTTTGGTCCGGGGTTTGCGTCCGTAGAGGATGATGATGTCGCAAAACTCGCATTGAAACGGGCATCCGCGCGAAAACTGAATTGACATGGACGCGTAGCAGTCCAGCTTCAGCAGCTCGAACCGGGGCAGGGGCGTTTGCGTGACGTCCGGCTTATCGGCGATTTCATAGAGTCTCTTCGCCGTGCCCTCCTCCAAATCCAGGGCAATCCGGGAGAACACTTCATCCGGTTCGCCGACCACAACATGGTCCGCGATGGGCAGCATGCGCGTGGGCTCGCCGCTGGCGTAGGGGCCGCCCACCATCGTGCGCCGGCCCAGCCGCCGAGCGCGCGCCAGGACCTCACGGAGTCCGGCTTCCTGAACGGTCATGGCGCTCACCATAACCAAATCGGCCCAGAGGATGTCGTCGTCCGTCAACTCTTCCACGGCCTGATCGACAAGGCGGAGCGTCCAGTCCGGCGGGCAAAGGGCCGCCACCGTAATCAGGCCCAGCGGCGGCATGATCGTCTTCTCGGGAAGGAGTACGACCATTCCCGTGAACGTCCAAAAGGAATCAGGAATCTTGGGCCAGACCAGCAGCACCCTGAGGTTCTTGCCGAGCGGAGGGAACACAGGCTCGCACTCTTGCAGCGCGCGAAGCTCAGCCATCATTTCTCCCTTGCAAGAGAACTCGTCACGTCTGGGCAGCGCCAGAGCTGATTAGGGACGAATCAGGCGGATTCTCTTCGCTATTCGGGCGTGGAGGAATCAAAATGCTATCGTGGCAGGTTGCGCCCAGTCAAGTGTCGAGGCACATCTTCGCCGGACGGCGAATCGGGGATGCCTGCCATGCTTCAATGTTTAATTCGATTCTCGGCGCCCGGATTGCACTATACACCCGCCCGCGACGCTAAACAATGGCAACCGGTGTTGCACATGGTTATTGGGCGGGAGTAAGTTCGCCGGGTCGCCTCTCGTGTTGGGTTCTCACTGAAAACTGATGACTGAGAACTGACGACCTTTTCTACGCCAGCGCCCTGAAGGTATGAGTGAGCCGCGATTTGTATCGCGCGGCGGTATTGGCGTGCAGGACGCCTTTGTGGACCGAGTGATCGATCAAGGCGAAAGTCGGCCGAAGCAGGGCCTCGGCAGCGGCCTTATCCTTGGCGTGCAGCGCCGCGCGGAGCTTGCGGATCTGGTGCCGCAGCCGCGTCGTATGCAGTTGGTTGAGTTCCGTACGCTTATGGGTTTGTTTGAGGCGCTTCAACGCCGATTTATGACTTGCCACAGAATCTCCTTTTCAGCAGAATGCAATCTTCCAATCTAGCAGAGGTCCGCCGAAAGCGTCAATGGCGATGACCCTCTGGCGATGACACTTCGGTGCGCGGCGAGGTGGGTTCCATGATCAGAATCAGCCGAAGAGGCTTCCTGGATAAATCGCTGAAGTCGTCTTTGGGCATCAGCCTCGCGGGACGCTTCATGCCTCGCGCGAGCACGCCGGCCGATCTGCCTGCAAATAGCCAGGCCTCGATGCCCGCCACGCCAGCCACGCTGCCGGGCACGGAACCCCTCACCGAGGGCGGCGATCTGGCCGCAAGGATGGTGGACGGAATTCGCAAGTACCTGCTGCTCGCCACGGAAGAGGCCGCTCAGAATCGGCAAGCCCTCTGGAATCGCAATTCCGCCTCGTTGCGGGAACATGAGGCCTCGATGAGGCGCCACCGCGAGCGCCTGCGAAAAATCATCGGCGCGATCGACGTTCGGGTATCGCCCCCTTCCATGGAATTCCTCTCCTCACGTCCCGATGCACTCGAGGTGGGCCGCGGCGCGGGATTCAAGGCGTACGCGGTCTCCTGGCGCGTCGTGGAACAACCCGTCGAGGGCGCCAGCCCTCTCGAAGCCGAGGGATTGCTGCTCGAACCCGACGCTCCGCCCGCGGCGCGGGTGGTGGCCGTTCCCGACGCTGACTGGACGCCGGAAATGCTCGCCGGGCTTGCGTCGGGCGTGCCGGCCGCCGCGCAGTTCGCCCGACGACTTGCGGAAAACGGTTGCCAGGTGCTGATTCCTGTGCTCATCAATCGGTCCGATGAATGGTCGGGAATCCCCGACGTTTCGATGACGAATCAGCCGCACCGCGAATGGATCTACCGGATGGCTTTCGAGGTGGGACGCCACGTGATTGGCCTGGAAGTCCAGAAAATCCTCGCGGCCATCGATTGGTTCACCGAGCAGAACGCCTCGCGGGCGCTTTCCCTCGGCGTCATGGGCTACGGCGAAGGCGGTTTGCTGGCGTTTTACAGCGCCGCGCTCGATACTCGCATTCAGGCGAGCTGCGTCAGCGGTTACTTTCAGCCGCGCCAGCAAGTCTGGACGGAACCGATTTATCGCGATGTATGGGGGCTGCTCGCAGAGTTCGGCGACGCCGAGCTTGCCGGCATGATCGCACCCCGCGCCTTGATTGCGGAAGCCTGCGCGACACCGCAGGTAACTGGCCCTCCGCCCGTTACGGGACGACGCGCCAATACGGCATGCCCCAACGGTACGCTGCGCACTCCGGCGTTGGAAGAGGTGAAGCAGGAAGTGGAGCGCGCGCGGAGCTTTTTCGCGCCACTTGACGCGGCAGAGAAGCTCCAACTCGCGGTAAGCGAGGACGGACAAGGTCATCCGGGTAGCGATGAAGCGATGAGCGCGTTCTGGCGCGTGCTGGGCGTGCCACGAAAACCGCGGCCGCTTGGGCCGCCACCGCACACGGTCGTCCCGCTCGACCCCGCCCGGCGCCTGCACCGGCAGTTCGACCAGATGGTCTCGTTCACGCAGGGGCTTATCCGGCTGTCACCCCGGCGGCGAGAAGAATTCTGGGCGGACGCGCACCGCGCCTCGCCGCAGAACTGGCAGACGGCGACTCAGCACATTCGCGAATACATCTGGGAAGAAGTGATCGGCCGCTTGCCCGCGCCCTCGATGCCGCCCCGGCCTCGAACCCGGCTGCTTTACGAAACCCCACGACTCACAGGCTACGAGGTGATGCTCGACGTGTGGCCGGACGTTTTCGCGTACGGGATTCTCGTGGTGCCCAAGGACCTGAAGCCCGGTGACAAGCGGCCAGTGGTGGTTTGCCAGCACGGGCTCGAAGGCCGTCCGAACGGCGCCGCCGACCCTCGGGCGCCCGACGCTTACATGCACCATTTCGCGGTGAAACTGGCCGAGGAAGGATTCGTAACCTACGCCCCGCAGAATCCCTACATCGGCGAGGACCGCTTCCGCGTGATCCAGCGCCTGGGCCACCCTCTGAAGCTGGCGCTCTTCTCGTTCATTATCGGACAGCACGCCCGGACGCTCGATTGGCTCGCCGAACAGCCCTTCGTCGATCCCGAGCGCATCGGGTTCTATGGGATTTCTTACGGCGGCAAGACCGCCATGCGCGTGCCTCCCTTCGTCAGCCGTTACGCAGCCTCGATCTGCACGGCGGATTTCAACGAGTGGGTGTGGAAGACTACTTCCGTCGAGTCACACTATAGTTATATGTTGCTTCCAGAATACGATATGTATGAATTTGACTTTGCGAACCTGGTGAACTACGCAGAGCTGGCGGAATTGATTGCTCCCCGGCCGTTTATGGTAGAGCGGGGCCACGAGGACGGCGTGGCGCCCGACGAGTGGGTGGCGTACGAGTACGCGAGGGTGCGCCGCTTCTACGCCCAGATGGGAAT
>JAIQGA010000295.1 GCA_020072925.1 Terriglobia bacterium
TCAAATAGCTCCACCTTCGCTCTCCAATCCACCGGTGCCTCCGTCCTGGGCTTCGCCCACGACAGAGTAGCCGGTTCGACCTTCAGGGTGGAGCCAAATCAGACGATCAAAAGGGGCCGATTGAGAGTACCGAAATCATCTTCCGCCTTCTTTCGCAACTCGGCCTCGAAAGCGTCCACAAATGACGCCATCACGGCCTCCACGGTGTTAGGCTTGCCAGGCATTCCGCCTTTAGCCCTAGACACGACCATCGGAACCCGCGAGATATCGTTGCCAGAAAACAGCGACATCCATAAAGGTAGAAATCTTTCAGCTTTGACTGCGACGGCATCAGATGAGGCGTACTCCATAGAAATCATCCGATCGGAAACCGTCACAATCGCAGCATCTTTGGCGCAGATAGCCCCAATGCAAACCGTCATGTCGCCCCCTTTTCTCGGTTTAAGCAGGGGAGGATATGGCCTTGGGGGCCTGTTTGGCAAGGGGTTAATAGCTATTCCCGCTGTACATTCGGACAATAAACCCAGCGACATTTTGCCCCCCTGGCTAAAGATTTCGCTTGACAATGCTTGAGCGCTCATGCATAATTCACAGCATGAACAAGCTATCCAACGAGAAGCGCTCGCAAGTAGTCGCCGCCCTGGTTGAGGGCAACTCGATTCGCGCCACTTGCCGCATGACGGGCGCGGCCAAAGGCACGGTGTTGCGGTTGCTCGCCGAAGTCGGCCAAGCATGCGCGGAGTATCAAGACCGTGTTATCCGAGATGTAAAGAGCCGTCGCGTGCAATGCGATGAGATCTGGTCTTTCTGCTATGCAAAAGAAAAGAACGTTCCCGAGAAAATGCGCGGAATATTCGGCGTCGGCGATGTTTATACTTGGACGGCAATTGATGCCGATACCAAGCTCGCAATCTCTTGGCTGGTCGGAAAGCGCAGTGCGAAGTATGCGAAGGCCTTCATTTCCGACCTCGCTTCGCGCCTCGCCAATCGCGTGCAACTTACCACCGATGGCTACAAGGTTTATCTTGATGCCGTCGAGGGCGCATTCGGCTGCGACGTGGACTATGCCACACTGGTAAAGATCTACGGCGTAGACCGCGAGAATGAAGAGGTGCGATATAGCCCACCGCAATGCCTCGGGGCAGAGGCAACGGTCATCATGGGGCAGCCAGACCCCGCCAACATCTCAACGAGCTACGTTGAGCGCCAGAACCTCACCATGCGCATGTCGATGCGCCGATTCACCCGCCTGACCAATGCGTTCTCCAAGAAGATTGAGAATCTTCGTCACGCCGTGGCGCTTCACTTCATGTACTACAACTTCTGCCGAATCCACCAAACCCTTCGCGTGACTCCCGCGATGGAAGCGGGGTTGACTGACCACGTCTGGACCGTGGAAGAACTGATTTCCGTGCAGTCTACACCCTTAGCAGCCTAAACTTCTCGCGCAGCGCATTCGATACATGCTATTGACGAAGCCATTACGAGGTTGTCTATGGAACCCATCAAAACAACTCCGCGTTCTTCCCCGTCCGCGTTTCCCAGAACCCCATATTCCCTATGTCCTATTCGTCCCGCATTGGTTGTCTGAAGAAATCTAAACCATCTTACTAGGGGGTCCGCGTCGGATACAATCTCGGCGGGGAGAGCCTCGCGTAGTTTTGGCGATCTTGCAAGCATCGAACCGGCGAATCTACACAGGACCTCACACTCTTTCGTGGTATCGCAAACGATACTCCAACGCTCAGACCCGTCGGTATTTCGAACCCAGTCGGCCCTAACGCCCGTTTTTACCCCCTTAAAGCGGTCCGACAAGTCTTTCCAGTCGCGCGCCCCCGCCTCTGTTTCTCGCTGCCTAACTAGGTCAGCCGTTTCGCTATCATGCGCAAGAACTGTCTCTCTATAAAGCCTATGGCCGCCGTGGCTAATCACGATAACGCAAAGTGTCACAATTACCAGAAGCGCTGTCAGCGGAGACACTTTGAGCCATCGGACATTGATGGTTGCCCAATGCGGCAGGTCCACATAGGGAAGAACCGATGATGCAAAACTCAATACGGCCCAGACAAGTGCCAATGCAACCACCAACCCGTTGTGCGAGAATGACTTGCAGCAGTCACGGAGATAGGCAATCAGACCCGATAAGCCCGTACCAATGGCAGGATTTCTACTACCTGGTTCGCGCTTCGCCATTGGAGAAGAATTGAACACGATTTGCTACGGCGGGTCAAGTGATCCAACCAGCAATTCTATTGCCATGCCTAAGCGGTCAAGTATGGGTCGGAATTCAAATTGACCCACTACACAGAATCAGGGCACCTTCCGCAGCGGCATTGGTTGTGGTATACTTCGCGCAATGGCTACAGCCGACCCAATCATCGGTAAGACTGTGGGGCGTTACGTCATCTTCGAGAGAATCGGCGCGGGCGGCATGGGTGTGGTCTACAAGGCCAAAGACACCGAGCTCGAGCGTTTTGTGGCCATCAAGTTTCTTCCCGCGGAACTGATTGAGAACGAGCAAGCAATGGTCCGTTTCAAGCGCGAAGCCCGGGCAGCCTCGTCGCTGGAGCACGCGAATATCTGCACCATTTACGAGGCGGGCGAATACGAAGGGCGACCCTTCATCGTCATGCAGCTCCAGGAGGGGCTAACGCTCCGGCAGATGATTGTGGGCCAGCCCCTGGAGATCGAGTTCGCGCTCAAGCTGGCCATCCAGATTGCGGACGGACTGGATGCGGCCCACTCCGTCGGGATCATCCATCGGGACATCAAGCCCGCGAATATCTTTGTGACCAAGCGGGGTCAGGTGAAGATCCTCGATTTCGGCGTGGCCAAGCGGGCGGCCGACCCTCATCTCACCACTCCCGGCGTGGTGATTGGGACGGGGGCTTACATGTCCCCCGAACAGATTCGGGGCGAAACCGTCGATGCGCGCACCGACGTGTTTGCGCTCGGCGCGGTGTTCTACGAGATGGTAACGGGCAAGCACGCCTTCGCGGGCAAGGACATCACCCAGGTTTTAGCCAACGTTCTCTACGAAACCCCGCCCACGCCCACCATCGTGAACCCTGCCCTGCCCAAGGGCTGGGAGCCAATCATCCTCAAGGCCATCGCCAAAGACCGCAACGCGCGTTACCAGAGCGCGGCGGAAGTCCTCGCCGACCTGGAGCGATTGAGGCAGGGTGAAGTTTCGCCACCTGTGACCCTCCTGCAACCCGCGCCGCCTTCGGGAATGAAACGGACCGCCATAATCGCGGGCGCCGCCCTGGTCGTGCTGGTGGCGTTGTTCATCGGGCTGAGCGTGGGCAGTTGGCGAGGCCGCTGGAAGGCGGGGTCCGAGCCGGCCACCTCCTCAGGGGAGTCGAACCCCAGCAAGGCGCCCATTCACGTTACCTTCGATGTGGATAACGGGGCCATTTTCAGTTCTCTGGCCCAGAATCCCAAGCTCAAGAACGCCCTGATGGCCTGGGGGCCAAAGCCGGGTGACATTGTGTGGAACATTGACGCGCAGGGCGAGGCGTCGTTCTCGTATGGAGCCCTTTTGAGCGATCTGAAAGATCATCCCGAAGCCAGCTCGGGCGGCTTCATGACCTTCTACGGTACGCCCTGTGACCGCTTGGCTTACCACGCCATCAAATTCTCCTGCCGCGCCACCGGCACGGCGCCCGGCGGGAAACCGGATTTTGGGGTCCGCCTCGCCGCCGATGACCCGCAGGCTGCGGGCGAAAAGGAACGAGTGACCTACGCGATCCCGTCGGTGCAGCAGTACCTTCAGGGCAAACGCGCCATCGACGCTGATTGGCAGCAAGTCTCTATCGCGCTCCAGGATATCAAGGGGGGGGAGGTCGTCGGTCCCATCCGCCAGGGGTTCAACAAGAATGCGATCAACAAGATCGTGTTCTTCGTGACCTACGAGAACGTCAAGAACTGCCCCCAGGGAACCCTCTCGTTTCGCGACTTGACGTTCGTCCCCTGATAGCAACCGTAGCGCAGAGTTTCGCTTCTTGAAACTCTGCGGCTCTTCATCAGATTCGCCGGCTGACGCAGACCTTCCCCTGCGCCGACCTTCCTTTGGATGTCTGTGATTGCGGCCCAAGACACGGGCCCGCCGACTTTGCGGATGCGCATGCTACTCTGAACGCTCCGCAGCCACCCGCAGGTATCGTAGCCCAACTTCACCGACCGACCTGGAAGGAAAAATCCACTTCCGTGGCGCCGCAGCCGGGCAGAGGCCGGTATTCATCGAGCAAAGCGCATAATGTAATAGAGCCCGTGTTCACTGAGGGCATTACGCTTCTTGATGTAATCTAAAGCTTCCGACAGCACCCACGGCGCTTCCGCTGCGAGCCCCCGAGTACGCTGGACCTCAGCCTGACGAAGCCTTTGACAACTCTACGCTGTTAGCGTATACTTTGTTGGAGTACGCGATGGCGTACAATAATCGAGGATGGAATTCATCGAAAGCCCGGCATTTGCTCGCCATCTATCGCGTTATCTTAATGATGAGAGATACCGGGCGTTGCAGCACGCGCTTGCCCGGAATCCCCAGGCCGGAGATTTAATGCCGGGTACAGGTGGCTTCCGAAAGATCCGTTGGACCGACCCCAGACGGGGCAAGGGCAGTCGTGGAGGCTTGCGGGTTATCTATTACTACTTCGCGGGCGACCAACAGATTTGGCTCATGACTTTATTCGACAAGGATGAAGCCTCCGACCTTTCTCCAAAGGAGAGGAAGGCATTGAAGGCGGCTATTCAGGCGGAACTTGAGGCGCGGAAAGCCCACCGGGAGCGAAGGCAGCGAGGTTAAAGGAGAGCACGCGTATGACCAAGCGAAATGTATTTGGCGAGTTGATGGAAGGCCTAGCGGCCATGAAGGGTCGTCGGGAAGGTATCCTCACCCTGCGCACCTACAAAGTCGAGCCGGCGCCGCTTCCGAAAGTCGACGCAAAACTGATCCGGGGCACGCGCAGGAAATTGGGCTGCTCACGCGCCGTGTTTGCCCGGAAATTGCGCATCAACCCGAGAACGCTCGAAAAGTGGGAGCAGGGCCGCGCCAAACCTAATCCCCAGGCGGCAGCGCTCCTCCTCTTGGTGCGCGAATATCCCGATACCCTCGAACGCCTGGAGCGTGTTGCCACGGGCTCATCGTCGGCGCGTTGACAGAGCAAATAGCGCCGACCCGGTTTTCGGGTCTGCGGCCCTTGTGCATGTTACCCGACACAAGCCGCGGACCTTGGATCACAGGTCCGCACTACTTGCTCAGAGGGTGCCGCCAGTAGGACAGTGGCCGGTGGGCCGCTCTGGAAGTTCCAAATCCGCTATTACCATGCCGTGATCGCTGCCTGCCTCCCGCGACTCATCGTAAAGATAGCAGACTCTTTTCACAGTTATGTCAGGCGTGGCGTAGATGAAGTCATACCTACAAAACGCCTTCTTGCCCTTGTGTCCGCGATCATACGAAACGGCAAGTGGTCCATTGGGCCGCTCGCTCTCAATCTTGGACATTTCTTCCGGATTCGCTGCGAGATAAGCACGGAGAGTGTCTTCCAGCTTGTGTAATCGCCGAGGCGGCTTGCCTTCCGGGGAGCCTAGGAGTTCCGGCTCGCCGGCCCGCCACCATTTGTTCTGGGTGACGTTCGGATGGTCTGTTTTCGGAGCGTTGGCATCAACTCCAAATACGGTCTGGGATCCGCGTGGTGCCAGCCATTCAGCAACGGCCCGCAAGAATCTTGATTTCTTATCCCCATGGCTGGCCCCCGGCGGCGTGTGAAAACTGCACGCCACAAGCGGGCCTGCCGGGCAATGCAGATCCGCAACGAGCGTCTGCTCTGGACACCAAACGACATTCAACAAGCTCAACCAGGAGAGCACGAAAGGCCCCCGACCGAAAATCGAGCAACCGCGCTTACGGTCACTAGGTTCGCCTGCCGACGGACGTCGGAGCGTCAGCGAACAGGCCGACCAAGCAAAGTTTCCCTCGCTTGCGAGCTTTACATGGAATTTGGGGTTGACCTCTTGCAATGCGAGGAGGTCTGGCTTCTGTGCCTCAATCAATCTCAAAAGCCTGTCAGCCTCCACGACCCCACCGATGTTTCTGACATTCCACGACGCGAACCTAAAGTTCATTTCGGACCTCCTCGGTAACGCATGCTAAGGCAGATTAGCGGCGGGCTGGCGCAGACCTCGGTGTTGGAGGTCTGCGATTCAGGCCGCGTCCGGCGATCAGTGCTCGAGGGCAGGTATGGCAGACCGTTGAGGCCATAGAAACGCTTCGGGCCTGTCATGCTCGGATTCTACTTGATTTCGAACTTGCCTGTCGCAGGCATAAGAAATCAATGTCTCCGCCACCCGCGCTTGTAAAAGGGCACGTTAGCGTGGGGTATACTCTCGACGAACCGGGGTCGAAAGAAGGTCCCTTCGGGAGATCGCAGACCCCGCAAACCAGGGGTCTGCGCCAGCCGGCCCGACAAGCAGGCGAAGGCCACCCTGACCGCCCTAGAGCAGGGGGAATTGCTCTGCAAAGACTGGGCGGCGTAGGATCACTGCATAAGGCCGAGTGAGGCGCTACGCACATGAAACAATACAAAATCAACTTGAAGAAACGTTCGTTGTCCGAGGTCGTGCCCGTGATTGTGGAAGGGCTGGTCGGCGACGACTGGTGCGGATTTGTTGATGAACAGGGAGGGCGTCGGTATTTCGTTATCGGATTCGACGCCTATAAGGCGCGTCCCGAACACGAGGGGAGCTTCAATACCCTTGAGGTCCCAAGCTTCACGCGACTTACACCGGTTGCTGAGTGGTTTGTACGGTCACAACTTGCGGACGCGCAGCCCAACTATCTGCAACGAACGCGGGAGCGACTGGTACAGGCGGGCGTGCCCGCAGACGCAATCGACGAATACATCGACGGATTTATTTCCGGCGATTTTGACAGGATCAAGGGGTTTCGGTTCAATAAGTCAGTCCCTGCAAAGGAACGCCTTGAAAGATACCTCGATTTCACCGAGGCGTTGGACATCCTTTTGTCGAAAGAAGCTCCGGTAGAGTTAGATGAGACTGATAAGGAAGAAATTGAGGTCGGCAGACAAAAGTTGTTCCTGACAGAAATTTCCCGAAAATACTCGAAAATGGTTGAACGAGGATTCGGCCTTGATCCTGTCGCCTTCCCCGATGCCCAACTAGTAGTACTAGGTTAAGTTAGTCTTGACTTCGCTTTCCCGTGGCGGTAGACTTCGGCCATGACGCCACGGGAGTTGAAAGGTCTCGATCAGAGACTGACATCCTTTCTGGAAGATCTGCTCGCCCCCTTGGGTCGGAA
>JAIQGA010000296.1 GCA_020072925.1 Terriglobia bacterium
CGCCACATACCACCGGGCCTGTGCTTCGTTCAACGCTTGAAGCACCTTTAGCATGAGGGCGCGATGAGCAATCTCCATGAGGCCATCATGCCACATTATTTCAATCAAAGGTAAACTTTATTGTGGCTTAACCCCTTAGTCAGAGTAGGGGCGGGTTTCAAACCCGCCCATGCACCCGCCTCGGGCGTAGAGACGCTCCGCGGGGCCGTCTCTGCGGGCGCAATAAAGCGATACCCGCGCCTCGGCAGCGTTTCGACGAAGTGTGGATTTTCCGCCGAATCCCCCAGCGCTTCGCGAATCTTGTTGATGGCCGTATTCAGGCTGTGATCGAAATCGACGAAGGTGTCTTCCGGCCAGAGCTTTTTGCGCAATTCCTCGCGGGTTACCAACTCCCCCGACCGCGCCAGTAGCATCGCCAGTACTTCAAACGGCTGCCCGCTCAGCTTTACCTTCTGCTCATTCTTAAACAGTTCACGGCTCTGGAGGTCAGCGCGGAAAGCCTCGAAGCGAATCGAGTGTGGGGGCCGTGGGGGATCTTCCATGTGGCCCTCTCGATGTTGATGGGGAGTGTACCACTTCTTTGTGCATAGCCCCAATACTTGCGAGCGCCAGAGGACCAAATGTCGTTTGCTTCGCTGACACGCCCATTGTCATTTCTTTGACCTTAATTCGACCTTTAATGGAGCGCGCATGCATTGAGGTACCTGCTCAGTTAACCCACAGTCGGCGTCACCGCCAGCCTCGCGGAGGTAGACGCCATGAGCAGAAGATCCCAAATTCTCCCTCCCTTATTCTCCCTTTGGATCGTCGGTTCCCTGGCCTTTGCCGGAAGTCAGGGTAGGGATGGCGATTCGAATAAGCTTCAACAGTCGGTGTTCGTTTACAACTATGCACAGGTGCCCGCCAACTCCCTGGAGCGGGCGAAGCGCGAGGCGGCCAGAATATTCCGTCAGGCTGGAGTGGAGATCGTCTGGCGCGACTGTCCGCTTGGGACGGCCGAGGGCTCGCAGAATTCCGCCTGCGAACAATTTATTGGCCCCGCGACCCTCCTTCTGCGAATCGTCCCGCGGTTCGAGTACGCTCCCGGAATCACCAACAAGCAGACACTGGGCTCATCTGTGGGGAACCTGGCGACGGTTTCTTTTCACTGGGTCAAGGATGAGGCGGCAAGCGGAATTGCCACGCCCTCGGAAATCCTAGGGCCGGCCATTGCGCACGAACTTGGCCACCTGCTGCTGGGGCGACGCCGACATTCCCCCATTGGAATTATGCGGCCGCGCTGGAGCCGGCAAGACTTCCAGCGCTCTCCCCTTGGCGCCTTCATATTTACGTCGGAAGAGGCCAACCTCATCTGCGCTGGAGTCAGGTCGCGCGCCCAGGCGCAGGCTGACAAGGTCGAATTGTCGTCAAAATAGCTCGCGCTCACCACACCCCGCTGTGGTCGCGGTTCGGAAAGCGCGGCCGCAAACGACGAATTGTCCTAACGCGACCGTGTAATTCCTGCCGAGGCCTGGAAAATCCACGCTGACATCCTGACTTCACCTCCCCGAAGCCCCTTGTTTTTAGTAGACTGTAGATGGAACTAGAGTTGCGCTGTTTCAGACCAGTAGAGCGTTCCGAGTCCATTGCAGGAGGAAGCGTATGAAGCTCAAGACGTGGGTGTGTGCGATTGCGATCGTACTTATTGCGCTCAGCAGCTTCGTGACCTTTGCCGATGAACACGGGCGCGGCCGGGGCCATGATAAAGACAGGCACGAGTATCGTTACTCCCAGCGCGATCGTGACGAAATGAAGCGCTGGCGGCAAGGGTATCGCGGCGACCTGCCGCCCGGACTCGCCAAGCGGGACCGGCTGCCGCCCGGCCTGGAAAGGCAGCTCCGGATGCGCGGCACGCTCCCGCCGGGCCTGCGCGGCTATGTCCGGCCTTGCCCGCTGGACCTCGCGCGGCAACTCCCTCCCCCGCCACCCGACTGCGAGAATGTCGTGATCGGCGGACGCATTGTGCTGATGAATCGCCGGACCTTCATGGTCCTGGATATCTTCAAGGTTTTCTGATCGTCGAGGCGAAGTGCGGCTATTCGTCTGGCAACTGATCGTCGAGACGATCGATTTCATCTTGGAGATCGTCGGCGAGAGCCTTGAGCAGGGTGAGTTGCGTATAGATCACGGCGAGGCTGTCGTGATAGGGCTCACTCAGTTGCCCCGCACCTTCGAGCCTCTTTAACTGCGCACCAAGACGCGCGTGCAGATCCGCGAGTTCCGCCAGCAAGGCGTCAAGCGTTCGAGTATCAATTGCCGGCGTGACTTTCGACTTACTCATGAGCCTATTCTAACGCCCCTCCAGCCTATTCTCCAAGCGAACTATTTCCAGTTCGACAATGTGAATACGCCTCTCCCAATAGGTAATTAGGTTTCGATCTGGGGCGGTGAAATTTCTTCTTTCCTAATTTTGGCTCGGTGCTGCAGTACCATTCTACGGTGGCCTTCGATCTTCTTTCGGATATCCTTGTTCCGACCCATGCGCGCGCATAATACACCCGCCAGGTCGGGGCAGGCGGCCCTTGTTTGCACCTCAACAGCCGCGCGAGCAGGCTGTCTGCAGTTTCCCCCCAACGACAGGCGAAGATCGCCACCCTTCGCGGCGGCGCGAACCAAGCATGTGTTGGTCTCCAGACAGAGTCCGGCAGGGGCGGCGACTCTTGGCATTGGTGGGGATGTCGGCCCTGCCGGAGGTTCAGGGAGTTGGTGGTGGGAGTAAATCCAGGGATCGCTCCTTCCCCCACCGGGAGGTTGGAAACTTGCCCTGGATGAGCTTTGTTGGTCCTGCGGGGACGCCGACGAGCCGCGTCGCGGCAGGAGAAGTTAGCCAGCCTGCATAACGGTCACTGGCTGTTCCAGCCGAAAGCGCACCCGCATTTCGGCTGGGAAATATATGTCCTTCTTGCCGGTGGCGTAAGCGGTGGCGGTACCCGCGCCTCCGCCGATACCCGCACCGATCGCCGCGCCCTTGCCATGGCCGACCAGGGCGCCCAGGAGCGCTCCGCCGCCTGCCAGTCCGGCGATCCACTTGGCATTGTGCTTGGCATGGCCTTGCGCGCGCCGGCCATAATGGGTGGTTTCAATCTGATAGCTCTCGTTGCCCAGCTCGAGCGAGGTGAGCGTAATGGCCAAGTCGGCGGGGGTCTTCAGGTGGCCCGATTCCCTCGCCGCCACCACTCGCCCGGTCAGCTTGGAATCCTCGGGCGCCACGATGTAGTTGTCTATGATCAGCGGCTCGGCAAGGGAGGCCACGAAACTGTCTCCCCGGCGATTACGTGAAGAGCTGAGCGAGTCCTCCAAACGCACAACAATTTCCGTTCCCGCAGGGATGGTTACGGTCGGGGGTGGCTGCTCTGCCGGACTATAACTACCGCCGTTCGCCGGCGGATTATTGCCATTGACCGTCGGTGAATTGTCAGCATTGGCTGCCGATGAATTGTCGGTATTGGCTACCGACGAATTCGCGGAGCCAGCCGGTTGCGCCAAGCTGTTCGAGGACCTCCGATAATGGGCCAGCAACGCCGCGCCAAAGAGGATCAGCAACACCGTGCCGAACACGACCAGCAACGCCGCCAGCGGTTTGCGAGATTGCACCATACCCTTCGTCTCCCGATTGCGACCCGTGCTGTCCGCCGCCCCTTTCAACCCCGGCGGCAGAAGCGATTGAAATTGGAGAGGGCGGGCGAGCTGTCTTTCTCCGGTTACTAGGCGGAGGCCGATCCTCTTGCTCTCCCGGGCTGCCTGGGCCACCGCCACCCTTGCCCCGCCCAGCCCTCATATGGTTCGAAAAAGTTCCGTGCCTGATACAGCCCAACCGAAGCCACTTAGAGCGCAAATTGCGTGCCAAGGCAGGAAAGAAAGAAGTCGTGGATTTGCAGTGGATTAAGAGGAGGTTACCTCACTGGATGTAAGATGTGCTTAGGCAAACTTGCGGGCCGCGTGTAGAAACTTCCCGGCGAGCATTATTTGCTCCGCGAGATTTCGCGCGCAATCCGCTAATTCCAAACTAAGTGCCGAGTGTGTTTCCGCGCCTTTACCTCGCCTCAATCCCAAATTCCAGGAAGGTAATGGAGTGCCGTGGGAAGCGAATCTCAAAGTGGTCACCGGCGCCGTCGAATTTTACTTCCTGGGTAATTACGGCGTGGGGATTTTCGAAAGAATTTTGTGTGTCGGGGCTGGGGCCGGTGATCTGGTAGGCGCGACCACCGGGCCGGGCCCGCACTCCAGCGAGTTCTATCGCTCCAACGATGTCGCCTTCCTTGCGAAGGTTGACCACGGCGAGGGTGATTCTACGTTGAGCCTCGTCGTAGGTCGCGGAAGCGTCGAGGTACGGCCGGTCCGCAAAATGTTGGGTCGTAAAGCGCGGCGATTCCACGGCGACCTCCACTCCCAAGGGACCCGAATGATTCGCGTAGAGGGCCAGCGGATAGTAGATCGTCCGGAGCAGCATCCCCGTGGGCGTGGTGTAAATGGGCGCAATGACGTTGACGAGTTGTGCCAGGTTGGCAAGGCGCACGGTGCGACAATGACGCTGGATGCAATTCAGCGCTGCCGCCACCCAAAGCGCGTCGCGAAGATTGTAGGGAATCTCAAACTTGTGGACATCGTCGCGCTTACCGCCGTCGGACCAGTTGTAGATGATGTTCCACTCGTCGAGCGCCGTCCAGACCGGCGTGGGCTTGCGCAAGCGAACGGAAACGGCTTCCGCGGTCAAGGCCGAGTTTCGAATCGTAGTCTCCAACTGCGCCACGGAGCCGAGAATTTCGTAGTAATCCTTCAAGTCGTCGGCGTTGGTGTAATGATGCGCGGAGATGTATTCCACGTGCCCCACCAGCGCATCGAGCACCGGGCGGTCCCAGCTTGGGTCGCCATTGCCACAGGCCACGAGCTTGATCGTCGGGTCTTCCCATTTCATCACCTTGGCGAATTCCACCGCCGCTTTGGCGTAATCGTCGGCGTTTTTGTGGCCGATCTGCCAGTTACCCCAGACCTCGTTGCCCAGCCCCCAATACTTCACGTTATAGGTCTCGGCGTGGCCGTACTTCTTGCGGAGGTCGGAAATATAGGTGCCGCCCGCGTGGTTGCAGTACTCGACCCACTGCGCAGCCTCGTCCAGCGTGCCCGTGCCCATGTTGACGCAGATGTAAGGCTCGGTGCCCAGCTTGCGGCACGTGGCGACGAACTCGTCGGTGCCATATGTATTCGGCTCACGCTGAAACCAAGCGAGGTCATAGCGCGTGGGGCGCTGGTCTTTCGGGCCAATGCCGTCGCGCCAGTGATAGCCCGAGCTGAAATTTCCCCCGGGCCAGCGCAACTGCGTGACGCGCAAAGCGCGTGTGGCTTCGAGCACGTCATTGCGAAGGCCGTCGGGGTCGGCGAGCGGCGAACCTTCGTCATAAATGCCGCCGTAAATGCACCGGCCCAAGTGCTCGATGAAATTTCCGTAAATGTTGGGATCAATCGTGCCCAGGCGGTGATCCGGGTCGATGGAGAGGCGCGCGCGCAGGGGCTGGTCTGAGCTTTGGGCCGTTACCTTTCGGCCTGGCAAAATCGCCGGCGCGAGAAAGCCCATACCCAGTGCGCTGGCGTCGCGCAAGAAACTCCGGCGGGAGAATTTCGGTTGGCTTTGGGGCGCTTCGTGGCTCATGGTGTGCTCCTTCGAGGCTTGAAATCTCCTGACGGCATGCGGGAGTGGTGATATTACCTCGCGACGACAGAAAGGAAAAGATGTAGCCACGGTCAATCGATTGGCGATTGACCGTGGGGTATTCCTACCCCCGATGACCCACGGTCAGCGGAGCGCTGACCGTGGCCAAATTTCGTTTCCGCCTCACGCAGGGCGAGTGATAGAGTTTGCCTGCAGCTATCCACTCGTAGTTACAGGCCGCTGCGCTTGGGGCAGCGACCCATGGGCAACAAAGGCCGGCGGGAAGACAGACAATCCGGGGGAATCTATGCTGCGCACAGTCTGGTTACGATCGAAAGGACCGTCAATCGGGACATGGAGCGTCTCGCTCGGCGCGCTGCTGGCTGCGAGTCTGTGCCTGCTCGGCGGAGCGCGCAGGACTGCCGCCCAGCAAGCGCCGGGGAAAAAAAGCATCAACCTTCCCTCCAGCAAAATCCTGGTCAGTCCCGTCCCTGGCCACCCGCAGCGCACCAACAGCTTTCCCACCGCCGCCGTGCTCAGCCCCGACGGGCGCTATCTGGCGCTTTTGAACAACGGGCGCGGGACGGCGGAGTCGAATTATCAACAGTCCATCGCCATCCTGGATTTGAGCACGAACCAAGTCACGGATTTTCCCGACGCCCGGCTTCCTGTGGACGCGCGCCAGACCTATTTCCTCGGGCTTACGTTCAGCAGCGATGGCCGGGAGTTGTATGCGTCGATGGCTTCTCGGACAGATCCGACGGGAAGACTCCCGAACGACACGGGCAACGGCATCGCTGTTTACTCCTTCCGCGAGGGCCACGTAGCCCCGGAGCGTTTCCTCAAGATTCCGTTGCAGCCGCTCGCGCCGGGCAAACGCCCGGTGAGAGCACATCCGCGAATTCCGAAGGGCCAGGCCGTGCCGTATCCGGCGGGGCTGGCGGTCATCTCGACCGATGGCAAAGACATGTTGCTCGTCGCCGACAACCTCTCGGATGACGCGCTGCTGCTCGATGCTGCCACGGGCCAAGTCCTTCACCGCTTTGATCTCAGCACGCGCGAAGTAGTGCCGGCTTCGTACCCATATGCGGTGGTGGCCACCCGTGACGGAAAACGCGGATACTGTAGCCTTTGGAATGCCAGCCAAGTTGTGGAACTCGACCTCGAGCAGGGCCGCGTGCTCCACTGGATTTCCTTGTTCGAGAGGAAGTCGACCATCGCTCCCGGCTCGCACCCCACGGCGATGCTCCTCAGCCCCGACGAGCGTCGCTTGTATGTGACGCTCTCCAATACCGACCGGGTCGCGGTGGTCGATACCGCCACGGCAAAAGTGCTCGGCTACCTCTCCACGAGGTTGCCGGGACAGGAGTACGGCGGGAGTTATCCTAACGCTCTGGCGCTGAGCGCTGACTCGAGACAATTGTTCGTCGCGGACGCTTCCGCGGATGCGGTTGCGATCTTCAACATCGCGGGCAATGAGGCCACGATTTCTGATCGTGCCGCAGGATTCATCCCCACTGAATGGTACCCGACGGCGCTCGCCGTGCACGGCGATGATTTGTTTGTAGTGACGGGCAAGGGCACGGGCACCGGCCCCAACAATGGCGCGCAGCCCCC
>JAIQGA010000297.1:0-3840 GCA_020072925.1 Terriglobia bacterium
GTCCACGGCCGGGACGGCCGTGGTACGTCCGGCGTGGGCGCGCAGCAGCACGCGTTTCTCCCGCAACTCGGCGTATAATCAGGGTCTTCTCAGGAGCGCGTACCAACATGACCTGGACAAGGCGAAAATTCTGTTCTCTACTGGCGGGCGCGGGAGTGGGGACGGCGCTTGGCCGTTCCGCGCGAGGCGAAAGCAAATTGCCCTTCAAGCTGGGAATTATCACGGACGAGATCACGCAGGATTTCCAGAAAGCTCTGCAGTTCATCTCGAGCTACTCGCTGCACTATTGCGAGCTGCGCGAGCTCTGGAACAAAAACCTGATGAACCTCTCGCAGGAACAACTAGACCGCGCGAAGGCGCTGATTGCGAAGCACCGCCTGCGGGTTTCCGACCTCGGCACGCCGCTTTTCAAATACAACTTGCCGGAGATGCCCGCCCAGCCGCGCGAAAAGCGCGACACCTTCCTGGCAAACTTCACCGATCAGGATACCGAAGACCTGCTCCGTCGCTCTTTCGAGCTGGCGCGTTTCTTCGGGACGGACATAGTGCGGATCTTCAGTTACTGGCGCGTGAGCGACCCCGAGAAAGCCTACCCGCACGTGCGTGCGCGGCTGGCCAAGGCCGCGGAAACCGCCGCCCAAGAGCGGATGGTGCTGGTGATTGAGAACGAGCCCGAGTGCAACATCGGGACGGGCCGGGAACTGGGCCGCATTCTTCGCGACGTGAACTCGTCCAGCCTGCGCGGCAACTGGGACCCCGCGAATGCGGTGATGCTCGGAGAGGTTCCTTACCCCGACGGCTATCGCCAGGTGCGCGGGATGTTCGCGCACATGCACGTGAAGGACGTCAAGAAAGATCCGCAAAGCGGCAAGCTCGCGTGGGCGCCGGTGGGCGGCGGCTTCATCGACTGGGTGGGGCAGTTCAAGGCGTTGCGGGGCGATGAATACACGGGGACAATGTCGCTCGAAACGCATTATCGGCGGCCGGATGGCAACACGCTTGAGAGCACGCGCGAGTCGCTGGAAGGGCTGCTCCATGTCCTGAAGCAAATCGAGTAGACGCCTGCCACAAGTGGTGGGTGGCAAGTGACAAGCAAGGGATTAGGGATCAGGGATTAGGGATTAGGGACCAGGGATTAGCAGGACGCTGAAGAAACGCATTCACCCTGTCATTCTGAGCGTAGCGAAGAATCCCTGCATTGCAGAGTCAAACAACTACGGCGATCCTTCGTCGCCTTCGGCTCCTCAGGATGACACCTCAGGGGATTCTTCATCATCCTGCGGCGAGAATTGTAGGCTGTCGGCCGCGAAAGCCCCAACCTGCACGGGCGGGACGCCCGTGCTACGGCGCCCATGTTCGCATCACGCACCAACTGGTCGCTGGAGCCCAATCGCCTGACCCAGGCGCTGGAGGAGCGCCGTCGGCGCGGGCTGCCAGTGTTCGACCTGACGGAGTCGAACCCCACCCGCTGCGGCTTCACCTACGACACGGAGCAGATTCTCGGCGCGCTCCGTGACCCGCGCGCGCTCAAATACGAGCCCGACGCGCGCGGCCTGCTCTCAGCGCGGCAAGCGGTGGTGCACTATTATGCCCTGCGAGGCGTCGAGGTCCGGCCCGAGCAAATCTTCCTCACCACGAGCACCAGCGAGGCGTACACGTTTGTCTTCCGCCTGCTGGCCAATCCCGGTGACCAACTCCTGGCGCCCCAGCCGAGTTACCCGCTGTTCGATTTTCTGGTGGGGCTCAGTGACGTGGAGATCGTCCCTTACCCCTTGAGTTACGATCAGCACTGGCAGATCGACCTCAGCGCGCTCGAAGCGGCGGTGGGCCCCCGCGCGCGCGCCATTCTGGCGGTGCATCCGAACAATCCCACGGGCTCCTTCGTAACGACCACAGAGCTCGACTTCCTGAAGCACTGCTGGCAGAAAGGTCGGCTGGCCATCGTGGCCGACGAAGTTTTTGCCGACTACCCGCTGCTCCCGCCCGGCATGGAGCGCGTCACGAGCTTTGCGTCGGCCGCGGGCGCGCTGACATTCACGCTGAGCGGGCTCTCGAAAATCTCCGCCCTGCCCCAGATGAAAGTGGCCTGGGTGGTGGTGAACGGCCCCGTCCAGGACCTGGAGCAGGCGCTGGGGCGCTTGGAGGTGATTGCCGACACCTACCTTTCCCTGAGCGCTCCGGCGGCCCTCGCACTGCCTGCCTGGCTGGAATCGCGGCAGGGCATTCAGATGCAAATCCGCAAGCGACTTCGCTCCAACCTGAATTGGCTCGATTCGCAGCTTGGGCCGGGCGCTCCCGTTTGCCGCCTGAAGGTGGAAGGCGGATGGTACGTGATCCTGAAAATTCTCTCCGAGAACGCAGGCACGGGCGAGACGGCCGTGCTACAGACGGAGGACAGGCGGGACACGGGCGAGACGCCTGCGGTACGGACGGACGACGACTGGGTGGTGGAGTGGGTCGAGAAAGAGGGCGTGCTTGTTCACCCCGGGCACTTCTATGATTTCCCCGAGGACGGCTTTTTCGTGGCGAGCCTGTTGACGCCCCCAGAGGTCTTTAAGCCCAGCCTTGAAAAGATTCTGCGGCACCTCGCGAATGTGCGCTAGCGACGATTCTACATCGCCAAAACTCCGGCAGATTCAATCTCGCCGTGGTGACGTGAAGTCGCCGCTTCAGGTTTTTCAGCAACCTGCTAAACCAAAACCCGCCGAAGGGAACCGCTACAGACAAAACCTTTCCCCGCTACGGAGCTAATCCTCCCTGACGGCGGGCGGCGGAGTTACAGCCATCCCCGCACACCTTGAACTTGATCACCCCGCACTAAAGTACCATTCAGAAAGTTGCCCCGGTTCTGGTATTATGGGTTGACTCCTGCTAGACTTGCGACTCGAAAGTGGCTAAGCGTCGTTTAGTCGACGAAGCTTTCTTAGCGAAAGCTCATTTCAGTAACGGCAGACGCAGGGGTGTGCGTAGGCGCACGCGTGTCATGTGTGGCCTGCGACCAGCCGATTACTGCTTGAGACACCCATGCCGATCCTAATCGAGCACATTACCCAAGTTGTCGTCGCCATTTTCATCCTGGTGCTCCTGGCGAACGGGGTCCTCGTGGGGATTGCGGTGGCGCGCCGGCAACGGCGGGAGCGCTACTTCAACAGGATTGACACGCTGCGCCACGAGTACAGCCCCATTATCCAGGGCGTTGTGAACGGCTCCCTGGAATACGAAAAGGGCCTGGCGGCGCTGGGGGGCATTACGGGGCTCGACCGGGAGTTTGTTCTGGAGCAACTCTGCCTGGAGATCCCGTCCGGGCCGCGGCAGGTCCCCACGCTAAGGAAATTGTGCGAGGACCTGGGGCTGGTAAAAACCTGGCAGCGACACCTGGCAGGAGAATTTGACGTCGCGACGTTGCGCATGGCCCTGGCGCGTCCGGAAGGTCTCATCCAGCGCGTCAGTCGCCTGAGCTTTTTGCGACAAGCGAAATGCGCGGAGAACCTCGGCGTCATCCGCCACCAGCCGAGTTGGCAGCATCTGATCAAGGCCCTGCGGGGTACCCACCAGGATGTGCAATCGGCGGCGCTGCGGGCGCTGGCGGCGATCGCGGAACCGGCGAGCTTCCCGGCTCTGGTCGAGACCCTGCACGAAGTGATCTTGAAACCTGAGCTTCCTCTGTCGCTGCGCTCGGTGAAGACCGCGCTGGTCAACTTTCCACTTTTCCAGGCGGTGGGCCTGATGGGCTCGCTTGAAAACTCGCACCCGCGCATTCGCTTCCTGGCCACCGACATTATTCGCGAAATGGTGGATCGCGACGCGGCGGCGTTTGAAGACTTCGTGCTGGAGCCGTCG
>JAIQGA010000297.1:3936-13816 GCA_020072925.1 Terriglobia bacterium
AATTTCGCTCCCGAACTCATCGACCTGTTCCTCACGCGGATGTGCTTTGATGAGAGCGCCGATGTCCGCGCGCGCTCGGCCTCGGTGATCGCGTACCTGGAGGATCCCCGCGTGGTGCCGGTCCTGCTGACCCTGCTGGAGGACCCGCTGTGGTTCGTGCGGCTGCACACCGTGCGGGCGCTCAGCGCGCGGAAGTATCAGCCCCAGGCCCCGCAAATCGCCCTGCGCCTCACGGATGAAAACTGGATGGTCCGCGAAGCCGCGGCCAAGGCGCTGCTGGCCTTCGGCCAACTGGGCTTGAACCACCTCTACGAACATTTCCTGGGAACTCAGGACCGATACAGCCGCGAGCAGATCGCGGACGCGATGCAACGCGGCGGCCTGATTCCCGATTTGCTCAACGATTACGGCAATGCCCCCGACGGGCGGGAAGGCAAGGTGATCGAGCAACTTGCCCGGATGGGAAAGACCAGTTACCTGCTGACGGTCCTGGTGCGGAGCCCTGACCGGATTTTGCGCAAGAAATTTCTGCAACAGTTTGGGAACGACCAGGACCCCCAGATCAAATCCTGGGTCTGGGACGTGGCGCACCGGGAGACCGATGACGAATTGCGGGGGATGGCCCGGGCGAACCTGGAGCCCACGGCCCCGCAGGGAGACGCCTGATCTCATGGAAGAATTTCGACAAATCTTTTTCCATCTGATGAACATGTTCAACGTGCTCATCGTTGCCTATTTCTTCATCGGCAACGGGATCTACACGATGCTCATGGTGGCCTCCCTGATCTCCGTCTGGTTGCATAATCGGCGGCTGGCGTACCAGGGACTGAACGAACTGCGCGAATCCGTCGTCACCCCGCCCGTGACCATCATCATGCCCGCGTGGAACGAGCAGGAATCCATCGTGCAGTCCGTCCGTTCGGTGCTGAAGACCGATTACCCGGAGTTCGAAGTTCTGGTGGTGGACGACGGGTCGAATGACGACACGCTGCCGCGGCTGGTGGCGGCGTTCGAGCTGGTGAGAATGGATTTGATTTACCGGCCGCGCCTGCAAACCAAGGCGCTGCGCGGTTTCTACCGGAACCCGCAAATCCCCAACCTGCTGGTGATCAGCAAGGAAAACGGCGGCAAGCCGGATGCCCTGAACTCGGGCATCAACTGCTGCCGCACGCCCTATTTCTGCACGCTGGATTCCGATTGCCTGCTGGAGCGGGACGCTTTGCTGCGCCTGATGCGGCCCATCATCCGCTCGCCCATCAACACCGTGGCGAGCGGGGGCATTGTCCGCATCCTCAACGGGTGCGAGGTGAAGGACGCACAAGTGGTCAAGGTCCACCTCCCCCAGAAACGCGTGGAGATCTATCAGGTCGTGGAATATCTGCGCAGTTTCCTTTTCGGACGCACCGGATGGGACCTGCTGGGCGGCACGCTGATTGTGTCCGGGGCGTTCGCGGTCTTCCATCGGGAATCGGTGATTGACGCGGGCGGCTTCGAGCACGATACCGTGACGGAGGATATGGACCTGATCGTCCAGTTGCACCGCTGGGCCACCCATAACAAACGCCGCATCCGCATGTCGTTTACCTCCGACCCGGTCTGCTGGACGGAGTGCCCGGCCGACTTCAAGATGCTGGGGCGGCAACGGCGGCGCTGGCAAATGGGGCTTTGCCAGACGCTCTGGAAACACTCCGAGATGCTCTTCAACCGGAAATACGGGATCCTGGGCATGCTCAGTTTTCCCTTCCAGCTCTATGTCGAAGGCCTGCTTTCGGTGGGCGGAGTGTTGCTTGAAGAGTTAACGTACCGGCGCTATCCGAGTTTTCACGACCTCATGATGCTGCTTCTCTACGCCATCACGGAGAACGTCGGATACCGCCAAATCGTGCTCTACTATCGTTTCCAGGGTTTGGTGAGGTTCATCACGGGATTCCGGAAATGGGAGAAGGTGGCCCACGCCGGCGTAAGCTGAGGGGCCTGGATTCATGCGCTTCCTGAAGAATCGCATCATCATCTCGTTCGTAATCATCGTGGCGCTGGTCTATCTCTGGGAATTCCAGATCAAGCCGGTGAGCGGCCCGCTTTACACCGCGGCGGTGACCGAATACAAAGGCCGGAACTACCAGCAGTCCTTGAACCTGCTGGGCCAGGCGTATGTCATCGACCCGAACGATACGGCCATCCTCACGCTTTTCGGCTGGGACTACTTGAAATTAGGCAAGCCGGACAAAGCCCGGCCCTACTTCGACCGCGCTCTGGTGCTGAACCCCCAACTGGTGGACACTCGGCTCGGTTCCGCGTTTACCTGGCTGGAGCTGGGCGAGCCCACCAAGGCTTTGCAGGAGTTTCAAAAACTGCCTCCGACCGCACAGAAATCATTGGAAGCGCGCGTGGCTATGGCGCGAGCATATCGCGAATTGGGCGAGAACCGCCGGGCCTTGGAGCTGGCGGTTGCCGTCCTCCGCGAAAACTCGGAGGACAAGCTGGCGCGGAAAGAACTCGTGGCGCTGACCGGGAGCCAAGATCTTAGTGCAGCGCTGGCCACGCCAACTGCGCCCATCTCCCGGCCCGCCCAGATGGTGCTGGCCGCGCGACTGCAGAATGGCTATTTCGAGGTTCCGCAGGGAGGCACGTGGAAGAGGTTCTATGTTTCCGGCGTGAACCTCAGCCCGGCGATCCCCGGGCATTATCCTTCCGACCCGCCCACCGAATCCGCGGATTACCAGAAATGGCTGGAGCAGATCGCCGCCCTGGGCGCGAATTGCCTGCGCGCCTATACGATTCTTCCTCCGGGCTTCTACGACGCGCTGCTGCGCTACAACTCGCAGCACGCCGCCTCACCACTGTACGTGTTTCAGAGTATCTGGATCAAGGACGCTCCGGACGGCAACCTCCTGGACAAGGGATTCACCGCGGACTTTCAGAATGAACTCCGGAATGCCGTCGATGCCATTCATGGCCAAGCCTCTTTGCCCATGCGCCCGGGAACGATCGGCGGGATTTACACCGGGGATGTTTCGCCCTACGTCCTGGGGTGGCTGGTGGGTCGCGATCTGGAACCCCACGTGGTCCTCGCCACAAACCGGCGCAATTCGGATGTGAAAAGCTTCAGCGGCGCGTATCTGACGATTGAGGGCGGGAATCCCACCGAGGTGTGGCTGACGCAGCGGTGCGATGCGCTGCTCCAGTACGAGGTGGAGAAATACAATTGGCAGCGCCCGGTGGCTTTTGTGAACACGGCGTCGCTCGATCCCCTGACTCACCCCACGGAAAGCCGCATGGCAGAGGAGTTCTCGATTCGCCGGAGCCTGGGCGAGAAGGAACTACCTCCCTTGTCACCCAACATTGATGACGACGACGCGGTCTCGCTGGACCCCACCAAGTTGAAGCCGACCGCGACCTTCCTGGGAGGGACGTTCGCCGCCTACTCGGTCTATCCCTATTATCCGGATTTCATGGGCCTGGATCCGCGTTACCTCCAGGGTCGCGACGCTCAGGGTCCGAGCAGCTTCCAGGCCTACCTCGAGGACCTGCGTCGCTACCACAAAGATATGCCGCTGCTGGTGACGGAATTCGGCATCCCGTCCGGCCTCGGGATCTCACACCTCAGCCCCCAGGGGTGGGATGACGGCGGCCACAACGAGGTGCAGCAGGGGAACTACCTCGCGCGGATGATTCGGAGCGTGGCGGACACCGGCTGTGCCGGGGGGCTGATTCAGAGCTGGATGGACGAATGGTTTCGATCCAACTGGCTGGTGCGGGATTTCGAGGCGCCGGGGAACCGCACGCGACTCTGGCTCAATGACCTCAGCCCCGATGCGCAGCAGGGCCTGATGGGCTTCCGGACCGCCCGCGCTGAAACCTACCTGCTGCGGGGCGACGCCGGCAGTTGGCAGCCTCCGCATCTTTTCTATGCGAAGCCCCCGGAGTCCCCCTCGGTCCGGGATTTTGGGGACCGCTACGATCCGGCGCGCCATCTGCTCCGGCTGTATGTGGATTCTGACGAGGCGTACCTCTACCTCCGTCTCGACGTTCAGAAACTCGACAATAATGGCGATGGCAAGCCCGACTGGGATCAGGTCAACTACCTGATTACCCTGGGCACCACCGCCGAGCCCACGGGCAGCGTGCTGCTCCCCTTTGTCTCCAACGTCCGAGTCCCTTCGGGCGCTGACTTCGTAATCCGGCTGGGCAAGGCCGAGGACAGCAAGATTCTGATTTCTTCCGCCTACAATCCCTACAACATCGTCCCCGTTCCAGGGATTCCGGGGCAGACGCAGATTCGTTATCGCATTCCTTTCCTGGCGAGCCTGAAGCAGGACGCGCAGTTCCAGGAGATGACTGTAGAACCCAACCGCCGGCGCTACGGCCGCGACGGGCATATGTACCCGCCCGTCCGCTACAGCCGCAGCGAGCTGCAATGGGGGACGCTCGAGCGGGGTTCGGCCGACTACAATACTTTGGCGGAGTGGCATGCCAACCCCCAGACCAACATCATCGAGCTGCGCATTCCCTGGGGACTGCTCCAGGTCACCGACCCTTCGTCCCTGCAGGTCCTGGCGGGTATCGATCGCGACGGCACATTCAGTACGGAGGCGACCAAGGGATTTCTGGTGGGAGTCGTTTCCTATCGTCCGGGCACTCAGGAACTGGCCGACGTCCTTCCCCGATTTCGTTCTCCCGGGATCATCGCCGAAGAGGACATGAAGCGCTACAAGCGGGCTCCCTGGGACACCGTCCCCGCGACCCCCTATTTGAAAGATAGTTACTACGCAGTCCAGCGCGCCCTCCAGGACTTGCGATCGCCGCGCCGCGTGGAGCCGCTGCGCGCTGCGGTCCAGAAAGGACGCCGATCGCCATGAGGATCCCTGTATTTCTCCGGGTCGCCACGCTGAGCGCGGGCCTGCTCGCCGCCGCTCCGCTCACGGTGATGGCCCAGGAAGCCAAACCGACCGAACTCTCCCAGGTCATCGCCGACAGGGATCGCGCCGACAAGCTTTTCAATATCGGCAAGACTGAAGAGGCCAAGGCGATTTACGAGCGCATTGCGTCCTCCTTTACCAAAGATTTCGAGTTCAACAGGCGGCTGGGATACTGTTACTACGTGAGCCCCAAGAAAGAGATGGCCAAAGCCGCCACCTATTACGCCCGCGCTTACGCCCTGAATCCCAAAGACCCGGAAGTGGAGATGAACTTGGCACGCTCCTATAGCTGGTCCGGGCAGTATTCTAAGGCCATCGAGATGTTCCAGCGCATCGTGGCGCAGAATCCCGCCAACAGCGAGGCGTGGGTGCAATTGGCGCGCGCGCAAAATAACGGAGGGCAGCCGAAGGCCGCGAGCGGCACTTACGAAGCGTACCTCGAACGCTGGCCGGGAGACCGCGACGTTCGCCTCGAGTACGCCGCCGTGCTGAGCCAGAACAAGCAGCTTGACGCGGCGCTGGCGCAGTACCGGCAGGTTCTCAGGACCAATCCTTACGACCTCAAGGCGCGCCTGGGAGATGCTCAGGTGCTCTCCTGGCAGGGCAAGATTGCGGAAGGCTTGCAGGCGTACGAGGAAATCCTCAAGCGCGAGCCGCAGCAATACGACGCGCTGCGTGGCAAGGCCTTCGATCTCTACTGGCTGGGACGCTTCGACGAGGCCAGCCGGGTATTTGCCGAGATCAACAAGCAGAAGCCCCCGGACAAGGACATTCAGGACGCGATCCAGCAAATTGCCAAGGCGAAGGCCGAGGAGTCCGCGCGCCGCGCCAAGGCGGAAATCGACGCGCTGCGCGACCAGGCGCAGGCCGCGGTCGGGAGGAAGGATTATGCCCGCGCCATTTCTTTGATGAACCAGGCGATCCAGAAAGCTCCGCAGGATTCTTCCCTGCGCCTGCAACTGGGTCAGGTCTACGCGTGGAGCCGCCAATGGGACGAAGCCATCGCCACGTTCCAGAAGCTTTACGCGGAGCAGCCGAACAACGTCGACGCGCTGCGCGAAATGGCCGACGCCCAGGTGGGCGCGAACAAGCTCGCGGACGCCGCGGCCAACTACCGCGCCCTGCTCGAGCGCAAGCCCGATGACTTTGGTTCGCGTCTGAATCTGGCGCGGGTCCTGAGCTGGTCCGGGAAACTTGACGAATCGCGCGCCGTCTACCAGCAGGTCCTCCGAGACAAGCCCGACAATTTCGAGGCCACGCTCGGCTTGGCCCAGGTGTCCGCGTGGTCGGGCAAGAATGATGAAGCTCTGAAGCTCTTCGACCAGACCCTGCGCATGCAACCGCAAAACCGCGACGCCCTGCTCGGCAAGGCGCAGGTCCTCTACTGGACGGGTGACACGAGGGCCGCGCTGGAAATGCTCGAGAAAATGCAGCAGACCTGGCCTCAGGATACGGAAGTGGACCGCGTCTTGAAAGCCGTTCAGGAGGCCGAACACCAGCGAGCCTTGCAGCAGAGCGCGACCGCGCGCCGTGTCGACGTGGAGGAGAGCATCCGCCGCCAGCGCGACTTGCTTGCTCAGAACCCCAACGACCTTGGCACGCTCATGACGCTGGCAAGCCTCTACAGCCAGAAGGCCGATTACAAGAGCGCCACGACCTATTATGAGCAGGCCCTCGCACAGCGCCCTGGCGACAAGGACCTGCGGCTTACGCTGGCGCGCGTGGCCAGTTGGAACCGCGACTATCCCCGTTCCATCAGCCTCTACCAGGGTCTTTTGGCCGAGGAGTCCGGCAACCGCGACGATCGCCTGGAACTCGCGAAGGTCCTGAGCTGGGCCGGACACAACCAGGAAGCCATCCAGCAGTACCAGCAGTTGCTTAAGGAAGATCCCAAGGATACCGAGACGCGCCTGGCAATGGCACGCGTAATGAGCTGGGACAAGCAACTCGATGCTTCACTGCAGGAATACAACCGCGTCTTGCAGGCGGACCCGCAGAACCGCGAAGCCCAGATTGAGACGGCGCGGGTCTATTCCTGGAAGGGGGACACGCAGGAGGCGCTGAATCTGTACGATCAGGTACTCAGCAAAGATCCGCAGAATTCCGATGCGCGCCTGGGGAAGGCGCAGGTTCTGTACTGGTCCGGACATCCGCGCGAGGCCAAAGGGATCCTCGCGGACCTTCAGGCAAAGGCGCCCAAGAACCGCGACGTGGCGCTCACCATGGCGGGGGTGAATTCCGCGCTCGGGCGCCGCGACCTGGCGCTTCAGCAACTGGATGAGCTGAACCGGCTGCAGCCCGGCAGCCCCGATGTGGTCAACATGCAGCAGGCCATTCGCAAGGACCTGCGCCCGGTACTGGTCGTGGGGTTTACGCCCTCGTTCGACAATTATGATCTTGATATCTATTATTTGTCTTCGACACTCTATTTCAGTCCCACGCCGCAAATCCGCAGCTATTTCTCTTCAAATATTATCCCTGCGCGTGATACTCCATCGGGCACCTCTTCCACCGGCCGGGAGTTCCTGTTCGGCTCCTACGCGCGCATGACCGACTGGCTACTCGTGCGCGGCGAGGGGGGATTCAACTCGGACGTCTTCGGCAAGAACGGCGGGATCTGGGGTGTGGGCGGAACCCTGTTCCCCCTGGATAACATGCAGATCGATTTGAACGTTTCGCGCCGGTTCATCAATTACATCCCGCGGCCTGTCGTGCTTGATATCAACCGCATCCAGTACCGCGGCGCGTGGGACTGGCGGCCTCAGCGGCGCGTGGGCGTGCATGCCGATTACTACCATGAGAATTATTCCGACTCCAATCGCAACAATGGCGGCAACTTCTCCCTGACCGGCAAGCCCGTGATGGGCGAGCGCAGCGAAGTGGAAGTCGGATACCTCTATTCGGTTTTCGGTTTCACCAAGAACATCAACAGCGGCTTCTTTGCACCCACGCAGTTCCAGCGCCACGCCGCTTTGCTCAACCTGCGCGGCAAGGTGACCCCACGCAACACCCTGTTCTTCTGGGGATCTCTCGGCCAGGAGCAGGTCTACCACCAGAGTTTCCGCTGGGACGGAACTGCCCGCACTGGCTGGGAATGCCAGATCAACCCGCACATGAAACTCACCCTGGGCTACGGGTATTTCGCCATCACCAGCATTGTCCGGGCGGGAGCCTATCGCACCAACACGGCGTACGCCACCATGGAATTTCGGTTTTGACGCGCATGGCACCGCCAGGCATTCCGATCAAACCTGCCATCTCCCCGCTTCGGACACCCCGTCCTCGCCGCAAGATCGACTGGATTCAGATCGCGGAATTTGCCTTCCTGGCGCTGTTGTTCGCGCTGGGCTTTCTGGTGCGGCTGTGGCCCATCTGGAAAGTGCATTGGTGGGATGAGGCCGTGTATCTCCAGAATGCCGCATACCTTTGCTGCGGGAAGCACAACTATTCCGAGTTTTCATCACGCCCTCCCTTGCTTTCCCTGATTTACGCCGGCGTCTTTTTGCTCTGGAACAGCCAGTATGCAGCCAGCGTGCTGACGGCCGCCTTGAACGCGGCTGGGGCGCTGTTTCTCTATTGGGCAGGAAGGCTGTTGCACGGCCGATCCGCCGCCGTGATTGCCTCCCTGCTTTTTGGCTTTTCTCCCTTCCTCGTCTATTGGGGGAACGCGCTGGTAACCGACTGTCCGGCGCTGACCCTGACGGTGCTGGCCTTCTGTTTCGTGCTCAAGGCCGCCGCAGCTCCTGATAATCTGCTCTGGCCCGCCCTGGCCGGTCTCGTCACGGGCCTCGCGGGACTCATGCGCTTTCCCGCCTCGATCATGGTCCTGATCTTTCCCCTGTACCTGCTCCGCGAGGGAAAGATTTTCAAGCGACTCGCCTTGTTCGCCTTGGTTTTGTGTCTGGTGTTCGGCCCTTACCTCCTCTGGTCCTGGCTGGCTTACGGATCGCTCATGTCCACGCTGCGCACGGCCATCTCCAACGTGGGCGGGTCACGCCGAGGACTCGCTGGTCACCTGGGGACGCGAGGGCGAAGAATTTGTGCTGCGCATCGGCAAGCGCGCGACCGCGCCGCGCCTGGCCTCCGACGCGATTCTGTGGGGCTGGGCCGCGCTGGTGCTCCTCTATTTCAGCAATATTCCTCACAAGGAACTGCGGTACATTCTTCCCCTCGCTGTGCCCTTGTTTCTCCTCGCGGGACGAGGGCTGGCTGTCCTGGCGCGCGCTCGCACGCTGCAATCCCGCGCGGTCGGCATGACCATCCTGGCGCTCGCCTTGGGCTACAGTTTTGCCCCCTTGCGCCAGCGTTTCAGCATGCCCCTCGTTTCGCCGTTTATTTCGGAGGAGAAAGACGCCGCCGATTACATCAATCAGCATGCGAACCCGGCGGGATGGCTCTATGCCAACTTCAATTATCCCGTATTCGGCTATTACACGCATTTGAAACTAGACCTGCTCCGCGAACAGGACATGAGCTTCTATGCCGCCTTTCCCGAGAACATGCCGGAAGACGGATACCTGATTCTTTATAAGCAGGTTCCGAAGGAGCCCGCAGTGGCGTGGGCGGACGCCAGCCCGCATTTTCGCCGGATGAAGGATTTCTCTTCTCTGGTGATTTACGAATATCGCCGGGCGGGGTTCTAAACCATGGCAAAAAATCCCAGCGACTGTCATCCTGAGGCGCCGCAGGCGCCGAAGGATCCCTGCATTTGCTTGATTAAACAACCGCAGGGATTTCTCGCGGAGTTTACCCTGGGCGAAATGCTGGGATCCTTCGCTGCGCTCAGGATGACAAGCGAAGGGCTCGGGATGACTTAGCCCTGGTTTTTCGTCAGGCCGCTAATAGTACTAGGTTAAATTTCTCAAGAGCTGTCCAATTTCGGAAATCGCATGTGGCACCACGGGCAAAAGCCGCCGAGCCTAATCAGGATTCGCTGCAGCCTCCTCCGCACTTGGGGCAAG
>JAIQGA010000298.1 GCA_020072925.1 Terriglobia bacterium
GACTCTTCTCTCGGGACTCCAAGAAAACGATAGGTTCTCAAGGCCATTACCAAACTCGTCGCCAATATCAGTGCTCCGAGGGCCAGATGTAACGTCGGCACGAAGATTTGGACCGCCGACAATTGCCCGCTGGCGTTTGCCGGACTGTTCCTCGTCTTCCGCAGTAAGCTCGTCTTGTTGGCACTGCCGCTCTATTTACTGGGAACCCTGTGGCGTGTGGCTGACGAGGAGCGATTACTGGCCGAGGCGTTTGGTGAATGACCGTCTTCGTGGACACATCGGCTTTGTACGCGGTTCTGGACCGGGACGATGCTAACCATAAACCGGCCGCGGAAGTCTGGGCCGTCCTGGCCGACTTTGAATCCCGACCCAAGGTGCTGCCTCACGTCAGCGAATCGCACATCGAACGTGTCGAGGACAACCACGCGTTGGTGCGACAGCGTGTCGACATCCTCTGGACACAGTTCATGGCCGAGGCGCGTGCCAGCTACGGCCTCTACACGCGCGAAATCGATTGGGAAGCGCTTGCCCGCGAGCGTGGCGCCCGGCGTTTCTTCAAGACGGTGAGCGCGCTGTTCTGGGCCATGATCATGAAGCTCTCGCCTGCGCGCCGGGTGTTCCTGCTGATTGCGCTGGCCCTGGTAATTCTCTCCTTTTTTGTAAGCCTGCCGAATCCGAAGGGCGGGCAGCCTGGAGGGTTCAACGGCCTGCACCTTTTGGGGGCCGCCGCGCTGATTTTTCTCCTGGCGCTCGAGTTGGCTGACCGCGTGACCATGAAGCGCGATCTGGAAATCGCGCGCGAGATCCAGCACTGGCTGGTGCCGCAAGAGCCGCCGCGAGTACCAGGCGTGGATATTGCTTTCATCTCCCGCCCCGCCAATACCGTGGGCGGCGATTACTACGACGCGTTCCTGCGCAACGGCGCGAGCGGCCAGTCCGATTCGGTGCCGCTGCTGCTGGTGGTTGCGGATGTGGCGGGGAAGAGCGTGCCGGCGGCGCTGCTGATGGCCACGTTCCAGGCCAGTCTGCGTTCCCTCGCCGCCGCGCCGACGCCGCTGCTGACGCTCGTCGAGGGCATGAACCGCTACAGTTGCGCGCATAGCCTGGGCGGGCGGCGGTTTACCACGGCGTTCTTCGCGGAACTCGATCCGGTCACGCGTGCACTCACCTACGTGCGCGCGGGGCATAACGCGCCAATCCTGCGCCGCGCCTCGGGCCAGGTCGAGCGCCTCGAGGCCGGCGACCTGCCCCTCGGCATCGAGCCCAACGTGCACTACGAACCCGCCGCCACTACACTGGCCACGGGCGACACGCTCGTGATTTTTACCGATGGCTTGGTAGAAGCGATCAACGAAGTTGACCAGGAATTTGGCGAGACGCGCGTCCTTCAAGCGCTTCAATCCTCGCCAAGGGAAACCGCCGAGAATACTCTGAAGAACCTGCTCGCCGCCGTGGATGCCTTCACCGGGGCCACCCGCCAGCACGACGACATCACCCTGCTTGTCCTCCGCGCCACGGTAGGGGGCTCCCACCTCGAAGCTCAGCGCTGACTGGCTGCACGGAGCTTCGAAAAACCCTTAGCAGGCAGGGCCAATTCGCAGGCAATCGTTGCGGGCAGCTTCAACGGGACAAAGTAATCCACCGGATAAAGGTAGTCTTCTCCAGATTCATCGATTATGCGCGCATAACCTTCGCTGGCGGCCTTGCGGTCGAGCAGAACTTGATAGACTTTGCGTGTCTCCAGGTCCTCCGCGCCATCATTGCGGATACAAAGCATGAATCTCGATCGTCCTTTGTTACCTTTCATGGTTAGTCCAAAAACCGTTTGATTTTGCAGCCTACTCGTCCAACCCCGTGGCTCTCATACCAGTGTACCTCGGCCCACCGAATTGAGCCACTGCGAAGACGAACTGAGGCAACGCCTTTCTGCTTGCGCCAATTTCGACCTCCGTGACGCTTTCGCAGGAACTTCAGCCTTCGGATCCCGCGCCCTGAAGCGATAGTCTCGATCCCGGTGATTTCGCCCACGATTTCAAAATGCATTGAACACCAGTTTTAGACTGGTAGGCAGGTCGGCCCACCAAGCCCCATAGCAACATCACTCCGCATCCACGACGCACCGAAAGCCCACGGTGCCGGAGCGGTCAGCGCTGGGCGCCATGAGGAGATACTTTCCGTGCTCGTTCAGCTTGTAGGCCTGCGGGAAGTACCACATGGAGCCTTGCGGCTGGTAGTAGCTTCCTCCGCGAAGGATTCCCGCGCGCGTATGTTCGTCGACGAATTCGTCGGTCCACTGCCAGACGTTCCCGACCAAGTCCATCACACCGAACGGGCTCGCGCCTCGGGGGTACGCGTCGACGTCGGTGGGTGGGCGCATGTCACGGCGTTTCTCAGGTGTGGGGACCGGGGCGGTGTCCCAGTCGTTGCCCCAGGGGTAGAGGCGGCCGTCCGAACCCTGTGCGGCGTACTGCCACTCCCACTCGTGCGGCAGGCGCTTGCCGGCCCAGGCCGCGTACGCCCGGGCGTCCTCGAGCGAGACCCAGGTCACGGGCTTGTTCGCCCAACCCTCCGGAAACTTTCCATCCTTCCAGTCGCGCAGGAAATTGTGGTCGTCTTTCGGGCGGTAGTGCGCGGCGTCGAGGAATTGCTTGAACGCGGCATTCGTAACCGGATATTTGTCAATATAGAACGGCTTGATTTCGAGTGAATGCCGGTGGTGCCGGCGCGGAGAATCTTCCCAGGAATACTGCACGTCCACGCCCACGTCGTTTCCGCCTTCGATCTCGATGCCGGAGACCTGGAAGAGGAACATCCCGCCTGGAACCTTCACCATGCCTTCGGGCGCGGAGGGCGCAGACCGGGTGCGGGGGATTTCAACGAGCTGCTGGGGCAGGAACTTCCACTCGTGCGAATACTGCCGCAGGGGCCGCAGCGCTAGCTCGCTCGTATAGTCGAGGAGACGGTCCAGCGCGTCGTCCATTCCACGCGTGGTGGCCAGCACCGCACCGAAGCCGTGCCCCTCCATGCTGAAACTTAGCGTCGCGACGTCCCCCTGGACATCGGGCTGCAACTCTTTGCCGTTCCACAAGTCGAAAAAGCGCATGCCCGGCGCGTACGGCGTGTCAAACTGCGCGCCGACCACGTCGTACTCGTTGCGATTGATGAGCGCCCAGAGGGTCTGGTCCTTGTCCGGAAACTTGCTGGCGAAGACGCCGTGGCGCAGCACGGGGGTATGCGGCTCCCACTGCGGGCTGTCGAGTAGATCCGCATAGGTCCGTTCGATGCGCGCGATGCGGCGCAGAGCCTCACCGTCGCGCGGGGTGATCCCGTTCCAGATGCCCCAGACGTTTTCCCAGCTTTCGTATCCGACTCCGTTGAAGAAGGCGAATTGCAGATTGTTGGTCTTGTCGCGCGACCAGCGCTCGCAGACGTTCACCATGTGGCGCGGTTCGAGCCACTTGTAGAGGCTGATCATGGGCACAATCGGATACTTCCAGTAGCCCCAGCTCATATTGTTCCATGCCAGCGCTTCGCTGGGATTCTCGGGCGCGCCTTCGGGCTCGAGGGCGAGCGGGTGGCCCATCGAGTCGGAAGCTAGGCGGAAATTGAGCGGCACCTCCGCGAGCGTGTCGCCGTTCACGCCATCCGCGCCGACCTCCGCCAGCAGGCGCGCCGTGGCGACGGCGTTGGGCACGCCTTCGTCGCGCGTCCCTTGGTCCCACAACATCACGGGGAACAGCACGCGCACACCGCGGCGATGAAAGTCGGCGATCATCTGCCGAACGCCATTGGCGCCGCCGGGCATGTCACGCAGCCAGTCATATTGGTTGCGGCTGTCGATGCCGATATTCGGATAGGTGTGCCAGACGAGCACCGCGTCGATGCCGCCGTAACGTTTTTCCAGGTCGTCGAGATAGCGGTCCACGGTATAGCGGCCCGCCACCGGGTCGTAGAAGTAGCGGTCCTCCTTCATCATCTGCGGCTGGATGAAGGCGCGCTGCGTCCAGGCGAGTTCGGGGCGCGCGTACTGCTCTCCGTGGTAGCCGGCGCGGATCAGCCGCTCGTGGCGATAATGCTGTAGGTCCGAGAGCCACGCCGGGAAGTCCGCAGGCTTCTCAGGGCCCGGTATTTGCTCATTTTGGGGCGGATATTTCGTATCCTGCGCGCCGAGGGCGCAGGCAAAAACCAGAATGAATATCATGAGGAGAATTCGATTCGTGGACATAGAAGCTCCGCGTCATGCGCCAATTCTGCGACAGTAAAGGCATCGTCGCCGACAGAGAGCAGCGATGGGGACATCGCCGCTACAGACCGATTCACCGCGGCGGCCATTGTACTCCGATTTCGAACCCGCCGTAGCGTGGCCGTCTCGGACCCCCGCGAAACTTGTCCCCGTGGCAACGGGGAGCGGGGAGGGCATGGGCGGGACGCCCATGCTACGTTTTGGGACACGAACCCAAACGAAATCGCTTGCCCATTCGAAGCACTCCGCAACATTACGAAAGCTGAGAGAATTTTCGCTTGCCGCGTGACTTTTGTTGGCCGGCCACGTCTAATGATTGAAAGCAAAAATCATGCTGGGCAAAAAGGGCTTTCCAGGATCCTGTAAACATGAGATTTGCCGGAATAGGGGCGTTCGAATTTCAAAGATTTGTTAAATGCAAGCACGCGTGAAACCTTCTGACCGGTACCCGCGTATTACAGGTTAAGTGGAGGCTTGGAGGGGAAGGAGAGGCACATGGTACTCCAAATGAACGCGAATCCCGGAATCGAAAATTTTCGGCACTATCCCGATGAGGTCGTGCAAAAACTGCGCGGGATACTGGCACGGGGTGCCCAGGCCTATCCCGACCCTCGCCGCAAGAATTTCTTCGACGTCGAGAACGGCTCCCGCATGTTCTTCATCCACGTCGCCCCGACCGGACGTGTCTGGCTGCTTGCTTCTTGGCTCAAGGAATCGCGCGGGGCCCAGGTCGGCGTGCGAGAGTTCGCCGCCGCACGCTCCTGAGAACAGGGATCAGGAATCAGGGGCTAGGGATTAGGGCAGAAAACCATCTCAATCCAGAATTGCGAGTTACTGATCGTCGATGGGCGATTATCGATGGACGATTGTGGATTGCCCGTCAACGATTGCAGTATGTCGAACATTTGCGGCTGACTGCCGAGTGATGATAGCTGAGCTAAGGTCCTTCACTTCACTTAGCCGGGCGATCTTTATCCTTTAACCTTTACACTTTACTCTTCGTTCTTAATCCTCAGCCCGCGCCTCTAACCGCCCCCCGCAGCGCCCTTGCGCTCCGCGGCAGTCGCGCTTTTCCCTGCCTCGACGATTCTTCGCACGAAACCGCCGGGTTTCATGAGCGCCGCGACATCGGTATTCGCCAGCGCCGCCGGGGCCGTCCAGATCGACCAGTTGAACCAGTAATCCCAGCCGTAGTTCACTTCCCCCGTGTCGCCGCCCGCGCCGCAGCAGTTCGTGCCATCCCACAGGTATCCCCACTTGCAGTAACTCAGTTCCAGATTTTTGCGCAGCAACTCCAGCCCAAACTCCCGCTGGCCTTCGTAGATGAAGGTGATGGCGTTCCAAATCACCTCGTGATTGTTATAGATGTATCTTCCCGTCAGGTACCCGGTATCGTTGCCGGTCCAGCGCGTGCCGTCCGGATTTGAGTAGGTAGGCGGCATGCCGGTCCGTGTGTTCTTGCAGATTTTATCGCGGATCAGGACCAGCATCTTGTCGACGTTCTCCTTTGGCAGAACGCGGGACACACCGGCGAAGTGCGCGTAGTACTGGCCATTAAGGTCAGGCGTGAAGAAGGCGTCCAGTTGCTTGCCGGTTTGGGGATCGTAATAGACCAGGTAATGGTCGTCTTTCCAGAGATACTTCTGGAGGGCGTCCTTGCCGGCGGCGAGCATTTCATCCAGGCGTTTCACTTCTTCTGCGTCGCCCATTTGTTGTGCGCATTCGCGGAGCATCTCTGCTGCCGCCAGACGAAACGCCCCCGCGTCCGAAACGTAGCCGTAATAGGAACGGTCCTCAAACCAGTCCGAATCGTTCCAGGTGCCCGGCCGGAAGGGGGGCATGGCGATGCTCTGCGCGGGCCCGAGGTCGGGCCGCTGCGTGAAGGAATACTCCAGGGCCTTCTTCGCGGAAGGATAGAAGTCCTTCAGAAACTCCGCGTCGCCGTGAATCTTCCAATGCCAGTAGACTTGAACCACGTAGCAGGCGCCGGTGATGACTTCCTGATAATCGTACGCCATGGCGTTCGCCGGGTCCGACCAGCGGCCCAGAAGCTGGGCAATATCGCCGTTCTCCTTCTGCGTGGCGCGATAGGCTCCCAGGCTCGAGACCATGCATTCCGGAAAGAAGTAGGACAGCGTGGGCCCCGCCATCGCCAGGTTCGAGAGGGTGGAGACGTGCGGGCAGGAGCGCGGCGCCTCCTCGAGCGAAAACACCCCGTCCTCGGGCTTGCACCAGCTTCCGATGGGATCTTTGGCCTGCGCCCACATGCTGCAAGGCGCAAAATAGTAGAAGGCATTGATCAGCGCGTCGGCCAGCCAGCCGGGCAGAGTTTTTTCCTCGTACACGACCGACTGCCAGTCGAGAATCCGGTCAAGCAGTTGGCGGTGATGGAGCGCCAGGAATTCCGCCACGTCCCCCGCGTTGGCAAACCGCGAAGCGTACATGTGCGCAAAGCGCTTGCCCGTGGTGGAAGGCACCAGCACGTTGCCCGGCGCCTGGGTGATGATGCGCTCGCCTCCCGTCCCCGGGTTACCGTTGCCTTCCCATTCCGGCGCGTACCACGCGAGGACCAGGCGCTGGACTTTTTCTTGTCCAGGTTCGAGGCTGAAGTTCACGGCGAGCGACGCGCCGCCGTCATCGTGCGTGCCGATTTCAGGCAACTCCTTCTCGATCGCCGCCCACTTTAATCCGTCGGTGCCCAGCGCGCCGCCCACTCGAACCGATTCCGCTTCGAGCGCCGCCAGCAGATAACTCATCCCCCAGCCCTTGTCTTCAACCCACACGCCTCGCAGGCCATCCGTCGCGGGCCTCCGATGAATTTGCGGCGGCGGCATAACGGGCCGGGCAGAGAGGTCCGGCCAGCCGATGACTTCGTCCCGCGTGCGATGCTCCGCGAAGCCAGGAAAGCTGAAGACTGCACGGGGTTGAACTTCTTATACAGATTCACATACTGCTCTTGAGTGATCCCCCATTTCGATTCGGGGACCATGATCGGCCAGGAAATCTCGACACTCGCAAGCGAGC
>JAIQGA010000299.1 GCA_020072925.1 Terriglobia bacterium
GTAGACTTCGATAACTTTCGGGATGCGGTGAAGCAACTGGGCCTCTACTGGCTGGTCATCAACGAGCCACCTCCCGCAAGCGCGTATCGAGCCGCGTAAAGCGAGGAAGTTATGGCAAGGAATCGAGAGAGGCCGCCGAGCCGTTTCAAGCGCGAGCTACGGGTGCTCGTCGTCGAGGATGATCCCCCGGACGCCGAACTGATGGTGGCGATGCTCAAGCGCGTCGGTTACGGGGTAAGTCACAAGGTGGTGGATTCGTTGGAGGGATTTCATCAGGAGGTGGAGCAGGGCGGGTATGACCTTATCCTCGCCGACTATAACCTCCGCACCTGGACGGGCACGGAGGCGCTGGAGGCGTTGAGGCAAACCGGCAATGACATCCCGTTCGTGGTGGTAACAGGGACTCTGGGTGACGAAGCCGCGGTGGAATGCATCAAGCAAGGCGCGACGGATTATGTGCTCAAGCACCGCCTGCAACGCCTGCCGGTGGTTGTGGAGCGCGCACTGCGCGACAAAGCGCATCGCGGGGAAGCCGCACGTCTTGAGGAGCAGATTCGCCGCGGCAAGCGGGAATGGGAGCTGACGTTCGACACCGTCCCCGACCCGATTTTTGTGCTCAGCCCCGATTTCCATATCCAGCGCGCCAATCGGGCGGCGGCCGAACTTCTGAAATTGGAATGCCCGCAGTTGCCGGGCCGGGCATGCTTTGATCTCGTGCATGGTCAGGACCGACCCGTTGACCAATGCCCCCACCTGCGGATGATGCGGACCGGCAAGCAGGAGAGCGAAGACCTGGAGCTTCCGCGACTGGGGAAGATCTTTCATGTTACCGCCAGTCCCCTCCGAAACAATGGTGGGGACGTGCGGGGCTGTGTCCACGTCATGCGGGATATCACCAAACGCAAACGGGCCGAGGAGGCTTTGCGCGAATCCGAACTTCGCTACCGGCGGCTGTTTGAGTCAGCGAAGGATGGGATCCTGATTCTCGAGATTGGGAAGGGGAAGATCGTGGACTGCAACCCTTACATAACAGAGTTGCTGGGCTACTCGAAGCAGGAGCTGCTTGGAAAGGAACTTCATGAGATTGGTTTCCTGCAGGATCAGACAGATTCCATGGAAGCTTTCCAAAAACTGCAACAGGCAGGATACGTGACTTACGACGATCTGCCTTTGGTAAGCAGGTCGGGAAAACAGATCGATGTCGAGTTCGTCAGCAATGTGTATGACGTCGGCGACCAACAAGTAGTTCAGTGCAACATCCGAAATATCACCGACCGGAAACTGGCGAAAGAGGCTTTGCAACGATCGGAAGCCAGTTATCGTTCGTTAATTCTGGGCGCCTCGTACGGGATCTTCCGCTGCGATGTGGAGGGGAAATTTCAAGCCGTGAATCCGGCGCTAGTCTCGATGCTGGGATACGCTTCGGAGAATGAGCTGCTCGCCCGGAATCTCCTTCACGACATCATTGCCGATGCGGAGGAAGGTGTGCGCTTGCTCCAGCAGTATCGGCAAAAAGGGCGGGTGGATGGCGTCGAGTCGCGATGGAAACGGCAGGATGGCTCGGCGCTCTTCGTCCGGCTCAGTGGCCGGACCGTGCTGGGTGAGGGCGGCGCGCTGGAGGGCTTCGAGGTGATCGCCGAAGACGTCCGCGAGCGGCGGCGACTGGAGGAACAGCTTCGTCAGGCGCAGAAGATGGAGGCGGTGGGACGCCTGGCGGGCGGTATTGCTCACGACTTTAATAATTTGCTTACGGTTGTTACTGGCTATAACGATTTGCTGTTGGCCAATGTCAAGGCCGAGGACGGCGTGCGGGGATACCTGGAAGAGATCAAACGAGCGGCCGAGCGCGCCACGGACTTGACCCGGCAACTGCTCGCCTTCAGCCGCAAGCAGGTCCTGGCGCCGCAGGTCCTGGACCTCAACGCGGTCGTCGCCGGCATGGATAAGATGCTGCGGCACGTCATCGGCGAGGACATCGACCTGGCGACGGTCCTGGAACCAAGGCTGGGGCGCGTCAAGGCGGACCCCGGTCAGGTCGAACAGGTTCTTATGAACCTGGCCGTCAACGCCCGCGACGCCATGCCGCAGGGCGGGAAGCTTACCTTGACTACCGCTAATGTTGACCTCGACCGGACTTACGCGTTGCGCCACATCCTCACCACGCCGGGACCTCACGTCATGCTGGCGGTCAGCGACACGGGCTGCGGCATGGATTCCGAAACGCTGAACCAACTCTTCGAGCCGTTCTTCACCACCAAGGAACCTGGGAGGGGAACCGGCCTGGGCCTGGCGATGGTCTATGGGATCGTGCAGCAGAGCGGCGGAAATATCTGGGTCTATAGCGAGCCGGGCAAAGGAAGCACCTTCAAGATCTATCTGCCACGCGTGCAGGATTCCGCGACGCGGGAGGAGCCTCGGGAGGCGTCTGAGGTTCCCGCGCAGGGTTCGGAAGTAGTGCTGGTGGTCGAAGACGATGCGGCGGTGCGGCCCCTGGTGCGCGGGTTGCTGGGCGCCCACGGTTACAAGGTGCTGATTGCGCCAGGCCCGGAAGAAGCCCTGCGCCTCTGCGCGGACCATAAGGAAACCATCGACCTGTTGCTGACGGATCTGGTGATGCCCAAGATGAGCGGCCGTCAGTTGGCGGAGCAACTGGTGGCTCTACGGCCGAAGCTGAAGGTGCTCTACATGTCAGGGTATACCGACGACGCCATCGTGCATCACGGCGTTCTGGAGAAAGGTACGGCCTTCCTTCAGAAGCCCTTCACGCCCGGGGCGCTGGCGCGCAAGGTGCGCGAAGTCCTGGATGCGCCGGCGTGATGGCTGATTGACGATTGCCGATCGACGATTGCGGGAGGCGAAAATCGAAATTCGAAACTCATGTGCAATTCCTGGGTGCGGCGCCGGTGGCGAGTTTCGAATTTCCAGTTTCGAGTTTCCATTACCGGTTGTCGGCAATTCCCTCTAATCAAGGCCAGGCGAGGATTGCCGAAGTCCTTGGGAGGCAACAAAGGAGTTTGAGACAAGTGCAACCGTACGAGGAATCAGCATGAATTCGCCCGATCCCCCCAGCCCCAGCGCTTCCGAGCTCGTAGGCGAAAAGCCCACGGCGCCCGATGAGCATGCACTTCTGGTTCTGGCCATCGATGATGACCCTGGCATGCTGGAGTTCTACAGGGCGGCGCTGGCCTCCGCGCAAGTGCGCCTGGCCACCGCGGTCCAGGCTGTCGAAGGTCTGAAACTGATGGGCACTCTGGACCCCGACTTGGTCCTTCTGGACCTGAGCATGCCGGGCATGGACGGGATGGAAGTCCTGCACCGCATTCGGGAACAGGACATGCGGACACAGGTAGTGATGGTCACCGGCCATTACTCTATCGAGACCGCCGTCGAGGCCATCCGCGAAGGTGCCACCGATTACGTGTGCAAGCCCCTGAGCGTGGAAAAACTGCGTCGCCTGGTGGAGCAGGCGCGTGAACTGGCCGGCCAGCACGCGCGCGCCGAAGCACTGGAGAAAGAACTCATCAAGGTGTTCGCGCTCGAAGGGCTGATCGGACGCAGCCCGCGCATGCTGGAAGTCTTCGAACTCATCCAGCGCTACGCGCCGCACTTTCGGACTGCGTTGGTGCTCGGCGAAACCGGGACCGGCAAGGAATTGGTGGCGCGGGCGCTGCACAACTTAAGCCCGCGAAAAAGCCGGCCGTTCCTGGTCTGCAATTGTGCGGCGCTTCCTGAGCCCCTGCTCGAAAGCCAGTTGTTCGGGCACCGTCGCGGGGCGTTCACGGGAGCCTCCGAGGACCAGGTGGGAGTCTTCGCCGCCGCGCATGGCGGCACGGTTGTTCTTGACGAGGTCGGAGAACTCAGCCCCGCCGCCCAGTCCAAGCTCTTGCGGGTGGTGGAATACGGGGAAATCCAGAGGCTGGGCTCGCCTCGCCCCGAGCATGCGGATGTGCTGGTGATCGCGGCCACCAGCCATGACCTGAATCAGGATGTGAAACTCAAAAAGTTCCGCGCCGACCTCCTGTACCGGTTCAATATGGTGCGCATATCTATCCCGCCGCTGCGCGAGCGGAAGGATGACGTATTGCTTCTTTGCCGGCACTTCTTGGAACGGTTCAGTCGCCAGTACGGCAAGGATATCCGGGGTATTGGCCGGCGGGCACAGAGTGCCCTGCTGGCCTACCCCTGGCCGGGCAACGTGCGGGAATTGGAAAACGCCATGGGGCGCGCCTGCATGTTAGCCAAAGGCAAGGTGGTGGACCTCGAAGATCTGGCCGGCATCGTCGAACCTCCTGCGGTTGGCGCGCCCGAGGTGCCCACGACCCTGCGCGAACTGGAAAAGTCCGCGGTCCAACGCACGCTCGCCGCCACCAAAAACAAAGTGCTGGCCGCCCGGCTGCTCGGAATCAGTCGCGCCACGCTCTATCGGCTCTTGGACCGCCACCACGTGGATCCGGACAAGCCGGAATCCAAGTAAGCGGAGGCCTCAGCCAAAACTCCCCGTATCGGCCATCAAATCGCGGCACGCCACGCGTGGGACAATCTGTCGCGTGTAGCCGTGTGTAATTTCCATTTCGCAAATGCTTCAAATTGAGACAAGTGTAGCTTTATTGAACAGGTTCCCTGACGGCCTCCTGCGAGGACGAGTTCGGAAGGCTGTAACCAACACTCCGTAAAGGTGTTACCTGGAGCCGAGTGAGTCCCACTGGCCTTCTACCTGCCTAGGAGATTACTCCCTCGGATTGGGTTGTCATCTTAGGCCATGGCGCGCAGTCCGAAATGGATGCGGCCCCAGCCTCGGGAGGAGAGCGATGGTCGTCCGTTTCTTTGATCACATCGATCCGACAACTTTGGAGCAGCGCGAGTGGCATCTGTGGGTGCTGGCGCTCAGCGTGATCCTGGTTCTCTCGGTCGGATTGATGTTGTTGATGTACCCGACGGTCTTCTCCAACCCCGTGGTTATCAGCGGCGTGACCTTGCGCAAAAGCTTCTTTGCGTTCTGCGTCCTGGCTGTACTGCTCATGGGCTACCTCATCGACCGGCAGATTGTGATCAGCCACCTGCGCCGGCGCATCATCGAGGAACATGAGCAGGTCATCCGCATCCGGCACGAGGCGAGTACCGACCTGCTCGGAACCTTGCCAGGCCTCGACCACTTTCGCGACCGGTTGGCCATGGAGTTCCGCCGGGCGTCGAACACGCAACAACCTCTTTCCCTGCTCATCGTGGAGCTGAAGACGTCGCGGGAGTTTTCCGAGACCAGCGAGTTCACGACGGCCCTCGGCGATGCGGCCAAAGTGGTGACCCGCAAATTGCGCGGCGAGGATTCCGTCTACCTGTTCGCGCCCGGAGTTTTCGGGGTCGTTTTGCCCGGCGTCAATGCCACCAACGCCTATCGCGTGGTGGACCGACTGGCCGACGGTCTCCACGACGCCTCGGGAGCCAGCGGGCGTTTCTCGTTCAACATTCGAGTCCTGAATTACCCCGAGCACGCCGCCACGGCGCGCGAGATCGAGGAGGCCGTCCGCCTCTCTCTTCCCCCGACCGCGCGCCCCACGCCAGTGAATGCGAGTGCGGCCGTTTCCAGCCGGGTGCATTAAGGGAGTTGGTCATGATTCATCCTGCGCACGTTGCCACGGCGGCCTCGAAGGTTCAACCGGATGTGCCCGATCCGGTCGAGGAGAAAAGTGCGAAATCCCGCGTGCTGATTGTGGACGACGAGCCCGGCATCGCGAAGTTGTTACACGATTGGCTGGCTCACGCGGACTTTGAATGCCGTGCCTGCACGCACGCCGAAGAAGCCCTGGCGCTCATCGAGCAGCAGGCCTTCGATGCCGTCATTTCGGACATGCGTATGCCAGGAATGACGGGAATGGAACTGCTCCAACGCGTCCGACCCACCCACCCGCTTCTGGCGTTCCTGATGGCCACTGCGGTCGATGATGTGCGCGTGGGCATTCAGGCGATGAGGGAAGGGGCGGACGACTACCTTGTAAAGCCCTTCCACCTGGAGAACGTTCTCGCCAGCGTCAACCGGGCTTTGGAGAAAAAGGGGCTGGAGCGGGAGGTGGCAGATTATCGCCAGCACCTGGAGCAGATGGTGGACCAGCGCACCCGGCAACTCCAGGCGGCGATGAAGCGGATCGAGCAGACGTACGACGACACCCTTGAGGCGCTTGCCGCGGCGCTGGACCTGCGCGATAACGAGACCGCCGGCCACTCCCGGCGCGTCACCAGCTACTGCATGGAAATTGCCCGTTTGCTGAACTGTTCCGATGCGGAACTGCGCGTCATCCAGCGCGGCGCCTACCTGCACGACATCGGGAAAATCGGCATCCCCGACTCCATCCTGCTCAAGCCGGGGAAGCTCACGGAAGCCGAGCGCACGGTCATGGAGACCCATGTCCGCATCGGCTACGAACTGGTCTGCCGCATTGCCTTTCTGGCGGCGGCCGCAGAGATCATCCTCACCCACCAGGAACGCTTCGACGGCACTGGGTATCCGCAGGGTCTGGTGGGAGAGGAAATCCCCCTGGGGGCGCGGATTTTCTCCGTCGCGGACACGCTCGACGCGATGACCTCGGATCGCCCCTACCGCCGGGCATTGTCTTACGCGACGGCCCGGGCCGAGATCATTCGGGAATCCGGACGCCAGTTCGATCCGCGCGTTGTCCAGGCGTTCCTTTCCATTCCGGAGGCGCGCCTCGACAAGATTCGTGCCGAATCCCTTCAGCAGGCCACGAACGCGCGCCGTCATGCAACTTCGAGAGGAAACCTTTTACCGATGGAGGGAACAGAGCCTCACAAACCCTCGCCGGTGAACTGATCCGTAGCACGGGCGTCTCGCCCGTGGGCACGGCCAGTGTGGCCGGGGTACGAATTTGAGAGCCTTCGTGAACCTGGCGTCGGCTCGAGTGCAGCCCTCATGAGGTGGGCTCAACAACCATGCTGACAACAACCGAAGCCTCGAATGACACCCCGGGCCTCCCGCCCTCAGCCGTGCCAGGCCCTCTGGGGAATTGCCGCTATCCCGTGTGGCGCCGCCCGGCCACGCGCGTTCCGCTGAGCGTTTGCCACGTCGAGAAATCTACGCGCGAGGAAAGTCCTGCGGCGCGCGTGATTTTGAGTTTGTTGCCCGTGGTGCACCGGGTAGAAATCTACGCGCGAGGAAAGTCCTGCGGCGCGCGTGATTTTGAGTTTGTTGCCCGTGGTGCACCGGGTGGCGCGCAGCGTCCGCAGGCACTTGCCCTCCTACGCCGCCGTTCAGACGGACGATCTGGTTTCAGCGGGTGTTTTGGGCCTGATCGACGCGCTAAAGAAATATGATGCACGACGGCGGACGCCGGTGGAGCATTACGCGGTATTCCGCATCCGCGGGGCGATGCTGGACAGTCTGCGGGAATGGGACTGCGCACCGCGCCCCTTGCGCCGCATCAGCAAAGCGATCGAGCGGGCAGCCTGGAAACTCGAGGCAGAACTGGGCAGGGCCGCGGAGGGACCGGAATTAGCCCGCGCGCTGGGCATGACGCTCGACCGTTGGCACCAGACCGCACGGGAATTGCGGGACACCGGGGTGCATTCCCGCACACCCTTCGCGCCCGTGGGTACGGGCAAATCCGAGACGCCACGCGCCAGATTCGAAGTGGCCGATCGTGAATCCCCCTTTGAAGCCTGCGCGCGCCATGAGCGTTCGACCTTGGTGGCCCAGGCCCTGGGCGGCCTCCCGGAACGCGAACGCCAGATCATCACGTTGTATTACCGGAACGACCTCACGCAGAAACAAATCGGGGTCAGGCTATGCCTGAGCGAGGCACGCGTATGCCAGCTTCGCTATGCGGCGTTGCATCGCCTCCGCAAAACTCTGGTGCGAGAGGTTCACTCCCCGCGGTACCTCCTCTGACCTCGCATCCCACGACTCTGGCTGTTTTACGGGCCGCTCGCCGACCCTGCCCGCGGGGCTTCTCAAATCTGCAGGCGGACGTGAGGGGGCACGCCCGTTATGTTGGCGGGTGGAGGAACTCGCCCAACGGGGTGTCCCGTGCAGGGAGCGCGGGCGGAGTAATATCATACAACCCCTTGTCCTGGAAGGAATTACACGGGACTGTGCCGAGATTACCCGAATCTCGACCAGCCAGCCCGGCAAATAGGCCCTGTCTTCCATGAGATAGGACTATAATTGGTTTGGCGCGGAGCGTGCGTGCTTCCGGGTTGGATTGCGAAGTGCAGATCCCTGCTCCGAAGAGGCGAGTGGGAATCTGGCAGGAGGTGAAGCGTGAGGCGAATGATGGCTTCCTTGCTCGGGTTGCTGGTTCTGGCATGCGCGCCGCGCTTCGCGCGCAGCCAAGCGCAAGCGCAGCAACGGACCGCAGCGACCGCCAAGGCTACGGAGTCCGCGACGCCGACGGGTGCGGTGGGAGTGCCGAAGGCGGACGTGCGCGCGGGCACCAAGATTTCGGCGGTGCTGGTGTCCCGAATCGACGCCCGCACGTCAAAGCCCGGTGAGGAAGTTGTGGCGCGCGTCACCAAGAATGTAAAACAGAATGGCCGCACCATCATTCACAAGGGCGACGAAATCGTGGGCAACGTGACCGCTGTTCTGGCAGGAACCTACAAGACCGGATCGCAGGTGACGGTGGCTTTCGGCCGGCTTGTGAGTGGACGCGCGACCGCGCGACTCGACGCCGTGCTTGCGCACGTGGTGGCGCTGCCAGGACCCGGGTTGCAGCCCGACACGAATGAGTTCGATGAGCCACTAATTCCCACGGGGCTGCCGGGGCGGCACGCAGGAACCTCGAGCGGGATGCTGGACCCCGACCTGGCGGGTTCCGCGCCGCGCGGAGGGGTGACGGGCAACGTGGGCGGCACGGCCGGGACGCTCGGGCAGACAGTGGACGCTTCGGTCGGAGGCACGGTTAGCAGGCAGCGCGGAACGGCCAACGCGGTCGGCACTCTAACTCCCCCCAATAATACACGGGTGAGACTTTCCACCCCACTGGAGGAACTTCACGTGAGCTCGAACGTCCAGGGTGAAAATCAGGCCAGCGCCAGCTCCGTACTGAGCAGCCACCATGGCAACTTGCGGCTCGATTCCGGGACGCAAGTGCAATTCCGCGTGGCGGCGGAAACTCGCGCGCCAAGCGCGAGCAAATAATACGCGCAGATCCTCGGCATAGAAAATCCGGCCGCTTGCGAATCGCCAGCGGCGCTTATAGTCTTGGCGGGCCAGTCGCACGCGCGCTAAGAGTCTGTCAACAAATAAGTGTGTCAACTTTGGTTTCGCCGGGGGAGAATGCTGTAATTCCATTCCCCATGAAATTCATCCCGCTCAAGGCGGATTTGAGCCATCTGTTTGTCGGAAACTTTGATCCCTGCCG
>JAIQGA010000300.1 GCA_020072925.1 Terriglobia bacterium
GTGCAGACCTTCCGGCCGGGCCAAACCACACAGGTTTTCCCCTGCCAACTCTCCGCTTCAAACCCGCTGGTGGCAGCCTTTGGGGGCACCGATTGCAGTCCGGGAAGTCCGGGTGAGGCCGTGTTCCCGCGGGGATTGGTGGTTCCCGGTGACAAGGGCATTTCCAACGGTCTGACGCAGACATATTTCCGCGCGTTTGCACCCCGCATCGGATTGGCCTGGAGCCCCAACTGGAGGGATGGATTTCTCGCCAAACTGACCGGCGGACCCGACAAGACGAGCATTCGAGCGGGCTGGGGTCTATTCTACAACCCCATCGAGCAACTCGTCCTCGAGCAGTTTAGCGCCGAGCCACCTTTCGGAGGGAGCTACGCCTCTCCTACACCCCCGCTTTTCAATACACCCTTTGAAACCCAGGATGGAACGATTACCCCTAATCCCTTCCATGGCGTGCTGAACCCGCCACGTGGCCAGGCGGTCGATTGGTCCAGGTTCCGGCCGATCCTGCTTTACGGACAGTTCCAGCCCGACATGCGTACGCAGTATTCCGCGCAGTACAACCTGACCATCCAGCGGCAGTTCCTAAACGATCTGATGGTGCAAATTGGCTATGTGGGCACGCAAGGGCATCGCCTGCTGGCGACGCATGATCTCAACTACAGCTCGCCGCAAACATGCCTAGACATCAATCAGGTGCTGGGAGATGGCACCTGCTCACCCTTCAGTGAGGATATGCAGTTCGATATTCCCGCGGGGGCCATTCCAGCGGGTTTCACATTCCATCTGCCTTATGGGTCGGTTCCGACGATTGTGGGGCCGAACGCCAATCCGGTCACCTTGGTGGGCTTGCGTCCGTACTCTTCGCCCTTCTGCGAACCGACTACGGGCGCGGGGTGCCCGCCGGACGGCGTCCCGGTGTTTACGAGCATCTTCGCCGAAGACACCATCGCGAATTCCAGCTACAACTCATTTCAAGCCATGGTGGAGAAGCGCTTCTCACGGGGGTTGACGTTTCAGGCCGCCTACACGTGGAGCAAATCCTTCGACAATGCCTCAAGCTTTGAGAGCCTGCTCAATCCGTTGTGTTTCCGCTGCAGCCGCTCCCTTTCACTATTCGACGCTCGCCACCGCTTGGTGTTCAACTATGAATGGCTGTTGCCCGTCCCAAGGCGTGAGGGTTGGAGGGGCAAGCTCATCAATGGTTGGACCCTTTCCGGCATCACCACCTTCCAAAGCGGCTTCCCCGTACGCATCACGTCCAATGACGACACTGAGCTGATGAACAGCTTTGACTTCGAGATGCCGGGCGAGCCAGACCTCATCGGTAAGTTCCGCCAGCTCAATCCGCGGGGCCCTGGGCACCTGGCGTTCGATCCCTCGGTGTTCGCCTCGCCGGCGCTTGGGACAATCGGCAATTCCGCGCGTACGCTGTGTTGCGGCCCGGGAATCGACAATTTCGACGTGAGTCTGATGAAGGATAGCGCGCTCACCGAGCGCACGCGATTGCAGTTCCGAGTTGAGTTCTTTAACGCCGTGAACCACGCGCAGTTTATGAGTCCGGACGGCAATACCACCGACGGGGGCGATTTCGGGCGGGTGAAGCAGGCACGTGATTCACGCGAAGTCCAATTGGCTTTGAAGCTTATCTTCTGAAGGCTCCGGGTCTGAGAGAGTCCGCCATTTCCCGGATCGGCCATGGGCACGCAGGGCGCTCACGCCTGAACACCATTCGGAATATCGAAGCCTGCGACAGCGTGCGTGGCCTCTCCAGCCTCTGCCTGAAGCTGCTCAGTCTTACCACAAACGCACGGTTATCAGCGATTTCAGCACTCATTGGATGCGGCGAAACGTAGGTTCATGTGAACCTCCATTGGGTGGCGCACACCTCGCATTGAATGTTTGCGCCCCCGGACGATGCCAGCGTGTGGAGGTACCACGCCTACGCCCGCATTCGAGGCCCGTAAGATCAGGTTCAAGTGTAAAGGAACTCCGCCGTCGCCGTGCAGTCTGTTTTCGCCACCAGGCGCACCCAGTGGGCGCTGAAGCCTTCCGGAAACACGTGATACGTGTAGCCCGGCACTTTCAGCTCAGAGTACAACTCCCAGTCGCCCGTCCCTAAGAAATCAACCTCGACGCGAAAGCTGGCATTCCGATCGGTTTTCAGGTGTAGGACCTTGTGTTCGAAGCCCGTCATGAGGAAAGGATCGGAGGCAGCGCCGGCGTGGACCGAAGTGAATCGCCAGGGCCCGCCCCAACCCTGAGGCTTTCCGAATCTCCAGAGGTCGTCGGTCTTTCCGAACCAAAGGCCGGACTGGGGCTGGCCTTGTAGGGGGTTAACATCCCCGTTGGGAGTGTTCTCGTTTCCGCCCAAGACTAACAGGCCACGGAAGGAACAGTAATCGGGAATCACGCGCAGGTGCGTGGAGATGGGGCGGACGCCCCATACTGACTTCTCAAAGATCGCCGGCGACAGCTCGTAGAACATGCCGTGGCAGTCCATCAGGAAGCGTTCCGTCTCCACCTCGCGGATGCGTGTCCATTCGGTCTGCCAGAATTGGTCAAAGGTGTGGCTTGCCTTCGGCAGGCGATAGTGCCGCCACGCGCCGTCGATCAAAACTGTGAACAGTGCGGAGGCTTCATCCCATCCGGTCGTGAAGACGGCGTTGCCCATGTTGTCACGGCCGGCGCATTCCATGTGCGGCTTGTGGCTCAGGATCCGCCATGCCTGTCCTTCCCATTCGGCTAGCCTGCCCTCCCTTTCGTTCCACGCGGAGTAGGTGTTGTTTGCCACAACTGCGCGCCCCTGGCCCGTGAATCCGCCTTTGAAGTGGGGCTGTTGCCGGATCTGGAGAACCTCCGTCAGGTTGTAGAGCAGACGAGGTTGGAGGGAGGCGACGTCCATTTCATAGAACTTGCCTTCCATGGTGAGCATGTAGACGCGGTTCACGGGGTCGGTCAGGTGCGCCATCGTGGCGGTGAGACGCTCGCCCAGAAGCGCCTCGATGACCCGAAATTTCCCGCGGGCGTCAATGGCGTAAGGGCCGATGAAAAGCTGGTTGGAGTGCGTGTGCACGAAGCGATTCGCATGTGTACCGTCGCTGCGATGAACGAGCTCCATCGAAAGGTCGGGGGCGATGCGGTAAAGGCCGAGGCCCGTCCCGGTGTTGGCCTTATGGGAATTGTAGGTGACGGCCCAGAGCGCGTCTGCCCAAGGCATCAGCGCGCCAACTCCGGACTCGGAGCGAGGCGGACCGGTATCGGCTCGCACGCCCAGGTTGGGAAGTCCGGGGAAGAAACTCTGTGCCGAAGCCTCCGCCGCGCTTGCCAGCATCAGGCCCAGAGTCGATTGCAGGGCATCGCGACGCGTCATCATGGGAACCCTCCTGGTAGTTCTCGCGGAAACGCGGGCTATTCCACAATCAAACGCACATGAAAAACGCCGGGGCCTGCGCCGGCATCCTGACCGCAGACCTCAACCACATACGTGCCGGGTTTTTGATACCGATGCGCCGTAACCAGCCTCCAGGGGATTTTGGTGCCGTCGCCAAAGTCGATCGCCACGTCCCGCAAGTTCGTATAGCGGGTGAGAAACTCGACGGGAGTGCCGGGCCTGATGCCTCGAATCGGGTAGTAATTGATCCAGGCGTAAGGAGGAGGCAGGTGCTGCTCAGGGGTGAGCACGAACACCTCAACGAAATCGAGCTCAGAGTGACCGAGATCGTCAGTTACTTTCAGGCCCTCGCTGTAGGTCCCCGCATGAACGTACGAGCGGGTAACCCGGGGTCCAACCGCGTGGCTGCCATCCGTAAAACTCCAATCGTAAGAAACGATGCGGCGATTAACGCCGGCAAGGGAGAGAGAGCTGTCCAGCTCCAGCGTGCCGCCTTCCCAGATGTTTCGCCACCCGCCGGCAATGGGTAGCAACTCTTCCGGGAAGTCACGGCGATAGGCGGCGACGAAGATCGGGAAGGTGTGGCGAAACGCCTGGGCGCCCTTCACTTCCACGTCCACGTGCAAGTGGGGATCCCAAACCGGTTTCCCTTGCCAAGTGTTCCCGGTAAGGCCCAGCATGTCGCCTTGGCGAAGGCGCGACCCGGGTATAAGTTCAGGTAGGATATTGGGCGCGTTCATGTGAGCGTAGTAGAAAACCAGGCCAGTCGGGTCTTCAAACTCACAAGTGTTGGAATCGCCATCCCCCTGCGGGCCGGGAACCTTGGTCATCTCTCCCTCCGTCATGGCGAGTACTTCCTCGCGGTCCGGGATCATCCCCATATCCTCGCCACGGTGATAGTAGAGCTTAGGCTGGTTCACCACGACACCCAAATAGGTGTGCTGGTAGTTCATCGCCCGCCAGCGGTAGTTGCGAATGGGGAAGACAAAACGGTTCGGGTCATAGAAGGGCCGGGATGCGTCCGCGACCTCCAGGCGAACGTCCTTGGTAAGATGGTCGGGTTCGATACCACCCAGCCATCCGCGGGTGACGTTGACAAGCACCCATAAGCCGTTCACCTCTTGAGGCATGTGAAAGGGGCCACCCGTAAGGGAGCGCTGAACACCGTCAACGGAAACCAGTACCTCCGCCTTGACGACGGCGTTGGTGAAGGCATGGTTTGCAGGCTCAAAATACCGCTCGGTTTCTTCGCGATAAGAAATCAACCTGAGGGTTTTCGTTTTGCCGCTTCCGAGCTTAACCTCGTAGGTTCCGCCCACGGCAAGATCGACAATTTCGGGGTTGACACCGGCGTGAAGGGTCCCAACGGAAAGGCAGAGCAAGAGGGCCAGCTTCACTTAATCTCCTGGGCACGGACTGCCGCCACGTCCAGGCGCGCCAGCGAGCGGCATGGGCGTGGGTTTCGGTTTTGGCTTGCCGGTCCGCCTGCAACATACCCTTAACCGCCCCTCACCGCAATGCCCAACTGGGCTTTTACGCTGTGCAAGCGCCCGCTGCCAGCGGACATGTGGATTGGCATTGTTTCCAGCCCACTCTTCACAGCCACGCACACTAGATGAGCCACATGGATGGAATTTGGCCTACCGGCAGGGGCGAGTTGGCCTTCGACACTGGCGGCGGACGCAGGCACGAGCACATTACTCGGCCCTACCTAAAGTGGCAGTAAATGCCATTCCTCGATTCGCAAGGTGCTAAATTTCTTGGTTCCCGTACGTTAGTGAGGAAGGTTGGGGGGCAGGCTTCTTGCGACCGTTTTCAATACCTACAACAAGTTCAACTCGTAGCTCATGGGAATTACGATATCCGCCACGGCTCCTTCGAATCGTTGAGCGCGCTCGATTGCCAGGGGCCCTTGCGGAAGCACTTTGGCGAGCAGTTCGGTGTAATTCGCGAACCGCTGCTCGGCGTGAAACGTCTGCCGGCGCCGAATACCGAAGTGCGCCATAACCGCGGAGCTGCGGGAGACCTTGTTCTCCTCCGCACCGTAGTAGATCCATTCCGAGTCGGGCGAGTGGTCATACACCACGATGTCAGGTGCGAGGGATTTGGCATGGATCAGCGCCTTCTCCGGATCGTCCATCTCGTGCAGACAAAACTCGAAGTAAACCGTGTCCCCATGCAATGTGACCTCTTCGAAGCTGGCGCCGATTACCTCCACGGAATCTTGCAGGCCTTGCGCACCGATATGTGCGTTCAGCCGCCGCAGAGCCTCCACATCCTTGTCGATGGCGATCAGCTTTTTCGTGGGGGTGGCGGGATCAAGGAGTTGCCTGCCTGCCGCTCCAATGAAAAGCACCACCTTGCCCGTGAAATCGTAGAAACAGCCGAGGTTCTCAGCGAGTCTGGCGTAATCCGTCGCCAAGTGACCCTCCTCTTTCGGTTGGACAGCGCGAGAACAGGCCGACCGCTCAGTATTCGCGCGTGGTCACTATGCCCGGCTGCGGCACAGGGTATCTGCCGTTGGCATCCGCGATCAGTGGGGCTGGGGAGTCCATTGTCAACTTGTCGACGTCCGGCGCCATTTCGTGCTCGCATTGCAGCATCTGGTCGTACGTGATTTCCCGGCCGGTGTGGGCGGCCATGCGGCCCATGTTCGACACGACGCAAGCTTCGACCCCGCGTGTTACCTCGTTGTATGGCTTGTCGTCTCGAATGGCATCCATCAAATCGTTCCATTCGTTTTGATAGGGGTCCTGTTCCTCCGGGTTCACCTGGGACTCCCAAATCATGTCGGCAGTCGTCATCTGACCATTGAATAGGCTGGATGGTTGCCCACAATCACCGCGTTTGGAAGCAATCCCCATTCCTTTGGTGCCGTGCAGGTAGCTCGCATAAATTTCTTCACAACCCTTTATGCAGCGCCCGTCGAAAAAGAGCTTCGTGCCATCGGAATAGGTGTACTCCACCGAGTACGTGTCGAAATTCTGATCCACGTAAGCGACTCCTTCGGGACTTACGCGGTACTGGCGGCCTCCCAGCGCCTGTGCCTTCACTGGCCACTCGTTCTTCATCCATGCGAGATGATCGATGATGTGGATATAGTAGTCGTTGAAGCAGCCGCCGCTGGCCCAGATGAAACTGTGGAAGCGCTTCACTTGGTAGAGTAGGTCGCTGATCCCGGGGGGTTTGGGAAGCGAGAGGAAGTATGCGACGGGCCCATGCATCCGGTAGCCCCGTTGGAGGATGATCTGGCCGATCGCGCCGTCATGGACACGCTTGGCCAGTTCCTGGAACCCCCGACTGTGACGCGACATCAATCCCACCCCTACCTTGAGGTTCTTGGCGGAGGCGTCTTGCGCAAGTTTGAGCATGCGTCTGCTGGTGGGGCCGTCCACCGTGACCGGCTTCTCCATGAAGACATTCAGGCCCTTCTGGATGGCGTAGGTGAAATGCACCCAGCGAAACGCCGGGGGCGTGGCGAAAATGGCGATATCACCCGGCTTCAAACAATCCGCCGCTTTCTTATAGGCGTCGAACCCGAGGAACTGGCGATCCCGCGGCACGTCCACCTGGCTGGCGAACCGCTGCTGCAATTTGCCAAGGTCCTGATCGAGCCGCTCCTGGAAAAGGTCCGCCATGGCGACCAGCTTGGTAGGGCCGCGCTTGACGGAGAGTGCGTTCGCCGCTGCGCCGCCGCCTCGTCCGCCGCAGCCGATGAGGGCTACCTGGATCAGGTCGCTGCCGGCAGCGTGGAC
>JAIQGA010000011.1 GCA_020072925.1 Terriglobia bacterium
CAGCGCGTTGTTCTATTTCTTTCCCGGCCCCGCGGGAGCGTTTTCCCGCGAAGGCAACATCGGGCAGGTGATTGACAGGGCGCTGCTCGGATACAACTATCCGGGCTATTACGTGACCATCAATTTCATCAGTAGCACGGTCACCACGCTGTTCGGCGCGTGGACGGGCACGCTGCTGCGCAGCCCGCGCCCGCGCGCCGAGAAGCTGAAGATCCTGGCCGCCACCACGGTCGCGGCGTTTGCCAGCGGTATGGCCCTCGCGCAGGTGATCCCCAACGTCAAGCGCCTCTGGACCGCGTCCTTCACGCTCTACAGCGCGGGCTGGGTGCTCCTGATGATGCTGGGCTTCATTCTGGTGATCGACGTCTGGGGCAAGCGCCGCTGGGCGTTTCCGTTGCTGGTTGTAGGCATGAACTCGGTCTTCATTTACTCGGCGGGTTTCCTCATCAAGGGCTCAATCAACCGCTGGGTCAGCGCCTTCAGCGGCGATTTCAAGTTTATCGGCACGCTTGCGCCCGTCGCCCAAAGCTGCGCCGTCATGCTCGTCCTCTGGTGCTTCTGCTACTGGCTCTACAAGCACAAGATCTTCATCAAAGTGTGAACGCTGTAGACGCTCCTGCAAAAAATCCTGCAACCTTCAGGGGGGAGAATCCATCTGTTTCTTTAGCAGAATGCAAACAAGCCATCAGTGCTGTCATTCTGAGCGCAGCGAAGAATCCCGGCATTTCCTGAATCGAACAAATGCCGAGGTCCTTCGTCGCCCGCGGCGACTCAGGATGACAGGGGCTAATCGTCATCGTCGAGGAGGAAACAGCGTGTCGGCTGATAAAGTCATCAAACCCGAATCCGATTGGAAGAAGATCCTGTCCCCGATGCAATTTGAAGTGACCCAGAACAAGGGGACGGAGATGGCTTTCACCGGCAAGTACTGGAATTCGCACGAGCCGGGTACATTCCGCTGCGTGTGCTGCGGGAATGAACTCTTCAGTTCCGAGACCAAATTCGATTCGGGGACCGGCTGGCCGAGCTTCTACGCGCCCATCGCCGAGGAGCGCATACAGACCGAGACTGATTCGAGCTACGGCACGGAGCGCACCGAGGTCGTGTGCAGCCGCTGCGACGCGCACCTCGGTCACGTCTTCGACGACGGGCCGCCGCCCACCCACCTTCGTTATTGCATCAATTCCGCCGCGCTGGACTTTGTTAAGAAAGACAAGACTTAGGTCTGTCGCTGCGACACCCTGCTTCTCATCCTGACCCTTGTTTGTCATCCTGCTCCCCTGCTTGTCATCCTGAGCGAAGCGAAGGATCTCCGCATTTGCTCGATTCGTGAAATGCCGGGATTCTTCGCTTCGCTCAGAATGACAAGTCCGGCGGGATTCCCGGCCACCGGCCAGAGCATTACACTCCGGGCCCTCCGCACCGTTACTTTCCGCTTCTGCGCCGCGCGACTCTGGTGATAGAGTTCCTTCCCCGAAGCGGTAACAGGACCCTCGCGTAACATACTGCCTTGTCCTCGCACCAGGCTCGATGCCGAAGGGAGGATATACGCGTGCTCATTCGTGGACTGAAGGTGCTCGTACTTGTCGTACTCGGGGGCGCCATGGCGCTTCGCGCGCAAGAAAATAACCTGATGCCGCAGCCCGCGGAACTCACCTGGGGACAGGGACGGCTGACCATCGACGACTCCTTCCGCGTGGCGCTCGAGGGTTACACTGAACCGCGGCTTCAAGCCTCGGCCGAGCGCCTTCTGGAACGCCTCGCGGGGCAGACCGGAATCCCAGTAAGCGATGAAGTCTCGAAGGATTCGTCGAAGGCGACGCTGGTGATTGATTGCGACCACGCCGGCGAGCGCGTGCAGACGGTCCGGGAAGATGAATCGTATCGGCTGGAGGTGACTCCGCAGCAGGCCCGCCTGGGCGCGCCCACACCCGTCGGCGTGCTGCGAGGCATCGAAACCTTCCTCCAACTCGTGGACCTCGACAAGTCCGGCTTCGGTATTTCCGCCGTCAAGATCGTCGACCACCCTCGCTTTCCCTGGCGCGGCTTGTTGATCGACGCGAGCCGCCACTGGATGCCCGTGCCCGTGATCACGCGTAACCTTGACGCCATGGCGGCGCTCAAGTTCAACGTGCTTCACTGGCACCTTTCCGACGATCAGGGCTTCCGCGTAGAGAGCCGCCGATTCCCGAAGCTTTACGGGATGGGCTCCGACGGCCACTTCTACACGCAGGCGCAGATTCGCGAGGTCATCGCCTATGCGCGCGAACGCGGCATTCGCGTGGTTCCGGAATTCGATATGCCCGGCCACACGACGAGCTGGTTTGTGGGTTATCCCGAGCTTGCCAGCGCTCCCAACCCCTACTCCATCGAGCGCGCCTGGGGCATCTTCGACCCCTGCATGGACCCGACGCGCGAGGAGGTCTACACATTTCTCGACGCCTTCATCGGCGAGATGGCGGCGCTTTTCGCCGATGAGTACTTCCACATCGGCGGCGACGAGGTGAACGGCAAACAATGGCAACCGCCGGATTCTTGTGATCGTCCAGAAGCACGGCAAGAAGATGATCGGCTGGGACGAGATTCTCCACCCCGACCTTCCTAAGGACATCGTCGTGCACTCCTGGCGCGGACAGGAGTCGCTGGCCGCGGCCGCGAAACAAGGTTTCATGGGAATCCTTTCCGCCGGCTATTACCTGGACCACATGCGGCCCGCGTCATTTCACTATTCGGTGGACCCCATGGAGGGTACAACGGCGGGCCTGACTCCGGAACAGCAGGCGCGAATCCTGGGCGGCGAAGCGTGCATGTGGACGGAATACGTGACGCCGCAAAACGTGGATTCGCGCCTCTGGCCACGCGCCGCGGCCATCGCCGAGCGGTTGTGGTCACCGCAGGAGGTGAAGGACGTCGATTCCATGTACCGGCGACTCGCGGCAACGAGCCAGAACCTGCAATGGCTGGGCATCACGCATCTTTCGAGCCCCCGCTTGATGCTCGAGCGCCTGACGGACATGCAACCCTCCCCTCCTTTGGAAATCCTCGACAGCGTGCTCGAGCCCGTCAAATTTTATGCGCGCGGGGAGAGCCGGCCCTATACGAGCTTCACGCCGCTCAATCGCCTGGTGGACGCAACACCGCCGGAAAGCGATGCCGCGCGCACGTTTGCTGAATCGGTCAGCCACCTCGATATGAGCAAAGACCGCGTCCGGCGCGAGCTCACGCTCTGGCGCGACAACCGCGACCAAGTCATGCCGATCCTGCAGAGTTCGGCTCTGCTTCAGGAGGCTTCGCCACTCGCCCTGGATGTGTCGGCAGTGGCGACCGCAGGCCTCGAGGCGCTGGACTACCTGGAATCCGGCAAGGCAGCGCCGGCGGATTGGCTCGCCGCCCAGACCGCGTTGCTCGACCGCGCCGCCAAACCGCGCGCGGAATTGCTCATTGTGATCGTCCCGTCCGTCCGCAGCCTCGTCGAGGCGGCCGCCAAAGGCACGCCGTAGGATTTCGTCGCGGTAAACGGCCCAGAGGGATTTTCATGCGCACTATCACGTTTAAGACCAAAATAATGCTCTTGGTGGTATTGGCCTTTGCGCCCCTCGCCAGGGCGGCGGAGGCGCAGCCGCGCGAGGTGCTTCTGTGGCCCCAGGGCGCGCCGGGCGCCGTCGGCAATGAAGACGCGGATAAGCCCTCGCTGCTCCTCTATGTGCTGCCCGCCTCGAAGGCGCCCCGCAGCGCGGTGGTGGTCTGCCCAGGCGGCGGCTACCAGGGACTCGCCATGAGCTACGAAGGGCGCGATATCGCCGTCTGGTTGAACGCGCGCGGCATGGACGGGTTTGTGCTGAAGTATCGCCTTGGGCCGCGGTATCACTACCCCGCAATGCTTCTTGATGCTCAGCGCGCGGTGCGCTACGTGCGCTCGCACGGCAGGGAATTCGGCATTGCGCCGGACCGCATCGGCATCTGGGGATTCTCCGCGGGAGGCCATCTCGCTGCCACGGCGGGAACGCACTTTGACTCGGGAAATCCCGCCGCTGCCGATCCCATCGACAAGGTAAGCTCCCGCCCGGATTTCATGATCCTTGCGTATCCCGTCATCACCTGCACCGAACCCTTCATGCACGTCGGTTCCTGCTCGCAGCTTCTCGCCGGCAAGTTTGATCCGAAGCTCGCGGAATTGGTGTCGAACGAGAAGCAGGTGACCCCGCAGACTCCCCCCGCCTTCCTGTTCCACACCGACGACGATAACGGCGTGTCGTCACTCAATAGTGTGTCCTTCTATCTGGCGCTGAAGAAGGCCCGGGTGCCCGCGGAGATGCATATTTACGCGCATGGGCCGCACGGCGTGGGCCTGGCGCCGAAAGACTCCGTCCTTTCTTCGTGGCCACGTCGCCTCGAAGACTGGCTGAAGGTGCGCGGGGTTCTTCCTTCGGGTTCCCCAGCGGAGGTGAAACCCCAAGCTGCGCAGGGGCAACACCAGTAGAGACGGCCCGGCGGGCCGTCTCTACGTGAAAACCCAGCGCGTGCGGGGCAATCGTTGGCAAATAGTGGTCGTCATGTGGAGTTCCAAATGACCACTTGCATCCTGCACGGAGCGGTCTTATCCTATCCAGCCAGTGACAGGACCCCCCTCGCAGGTATTGTCTCCAGGACAATCACACCGAAGCGTCAGGAAGGGTGCCGGCCCGCAAACTATAGAGCCTTGTAGCAGTTCCATGGAAAGGGACAGCCATGAACAATTCGGATGAACTTAAACCCAGTCAAATCTCAAGCGCTGATGAGGAATCTATAGGCAGGTCATCGGCCATTTCCCGACGCGGCTTTCTGAGGTCCGCCGCGCTGGCGACGGTAGGCGCCGGGACGGTTTTGACTTCGGCTTTGGGCGCAAAGAAGAAATTCAAGCCTCCGAAGAAGAAGGTTGTCGTCGGCGGGCATCTTTGGGTATACGCTGCGACGCTTCCCGGTTACGATCCCACGCCCGCGCTCGAGAATGTCTTCGCGGATTTCACCTATGCCGGTATCGAGGCGCTCGAGTTGATGGACCGAGCGCTGCGCCACGACGATGCCGTCGAGCACATCGGGAATCTTTCAGAGCAGTATTCGCTGCCGATTCTCGGGACCTCGTACGAAGGGCCGATGTGGGACCGCACCCAGCACGCGGCGATTCTCGAAGACGCGGAAAAGGTCATCACGCGCCTCGCCAAGCTGGGCGGACGCACGTTTGGGACCTCCGTGGGTCAGGCCCCCAAGCCCAAGACGCCCGAACAGCTTGACGCGCAGGCCGAAGTGCTTCGCAAAATCATCGCGATGTGCGACGCGCACCATATCGTGCTCAACCTCCACAACCATATTTATGAAGTAGAAAACCACGAACACGACTTGCAGGGCACCCTGGCGCGCATTCCCGACATCAAACTTGGGCCGGATCTGAACTGGCTTGTTCGCGCGGGGGAAGACCCTGTAGACTTCATCCGGCGATTTGCCGACCGGATCGTTTTCCTTCACCTGCGCGATCAGAAGGCCGACGGTAAGTGGTCGGAGGCGCTGGGCGAAGGCACCACGGATTTCCAAGCGATTGGCCGCGAACTGCACCGCATCAAGTTCAACGGCGACGCGGTGATCGAGCTCGCGCACGAGAAAGGTTTTGAGGTGACGCGCCCGCTGCGGGACAGTTGGAAGATGAGCCGCGAATACGTCCGCGCGACCCTGGGCTATTAGACCGCATCGGTGATTGACGAATCAGATTCTGGAAGGGGTTGGCTGACTGGGATCGGTGGAAAAAAATCGGGCCGCTTCGGTATTCCGAAGCGGCCCGTGGTGTCCGCGAGAGAGGACGGTGTCTTTCGTTTGCGGACCTTCCAGGCGACCCGTTCCGGAGCCCTGAGGTTCCTGGTTGACGAGCCGCACAGGGAAACTTGGGAACCGTCGCTTAACTCTACCACCCTCGAGGCATCCGCGGAGCCCGCCTCCGAAATGGGCGGCATTGCGGACCAGCCTATTGGCGATCCCTTCTCAATGCCGCTTGCGACGGTGCCGTCCCCCGCTGGCGCAGGTGGTGACGCGCTCGCCTCGTTCTGAGTCAAGCAGCCGGGGCATCCTCCATGCTGAAAGCCGGGGCTCATCGGTTCCTCATATCGTCCCCTAATGAGCCATGATCGGCTCTCCGACGGCACTTCCCTGCTGAGCAATCTACCCGCCAAGCCACCTTTCGATTCATTTGCAATAAGTTACACGAACGTTAGGGAGGCTATGAACCATTTTCGCGTGACGAAACGACACGGTAAAAAGAAAAACTTACCCGCCCGCAGTGCCCGTATCGCTAGAAAGTAGATCGCTGAATTCTCTTGACCTGAGATAAGGCCAACGCATTTTTTGACCGACCTCAAGATACTTGGAGTCGGTTGACGTGTTTCTAAGACCACGAACCGCAGCATCAACCGGAATCCTCGTGTTACACTCATTTATCCCTCATACCTGGACTGCCATCGACAGGGACCGTGAACGGTCCGGTAGAAAAAGCTTGACAGCAGTGATTCCGTTAGGTATCCTATATCCGACTAAAATAGTCGGATATACACATGCTGAAGCTGACCAAGAAAGCTGACTACGCGCTGATAGCCGTTAGGCATTTGGCAGCCGAGCCGGTGTCGGGAGCGCGCAGTGCGAAAGAAATTGCACGCCTCTACGGCCTGCCCTTGGAGTTGCTGGCCAAGATCCTCCAGCGGCTGGCAAAGAATGGCCTGCTCGTTTCTCAGCATGGCACGAATGGAGGCTACGCCCTGGCAAAGACGCCCGCGGAGATCACGGCCTTTGAGGTCATCCGGGCGATCGAAGGCCCATTGTTCATCACCTCCTGCGTCACAGACCGCCGCGAATGCGGGCAGATGGTGCGCTGCACGGTGCGGGAGCCGCTTCAGAAAGTCAACGAAACGCTGGTGAGAGCGCTGAGTGAGGTCACCATCGCCAGCCTGAGCGGCGAGCGCGCTCCGCTCATCCAAATCGAGGGGATAAGGTGAAGGAGAACAAATGATGGCAACACCCCAAACGGAAGTCGCCACCCTTGCGACCCAGGAATACAAATACGGTTTTGTCACGGACGTCGAACAGGAAACGATTCCACCAGGGTTAAACGAAGACATTATTCGTCTGATCTCGGCGAAGAAGCAGGAGCCGGAGTGGATGCTCGAGTGGCGCCTGAAGGCCTACCGGCACTGGCTGACCATGCAGGAGCCAACCTGGGCGAATATCAAGTACGGGCCCATTGATTACCAGAGCATCCGGTATTATGCCGCGCCCAAGAAAAAGCCCACGGGCGCCAAGGGCGAAATCGATCCCGAAGTCATGAAGACTTACGAGAAGCTGGGCATTCCGCTCAAGGAGCGCGAGCTGCTGGCGGGCGTGGCGGTGGACGCGGTGTTTGACAGCGTCTCGGTGGCCACAACCTTCAAGGAGAAGCTCGCAGAACTCGGCATCATCTTTTGCTCGTTCTCCGAAGCAGTTCGCGAGCATCCGGACCTGGTGCGGAAGTATCTCGGTTCGGTGGTTCCTTACACCGATAACTTTTTTGCCACGCTCAATTCCGCGGTCTTCAGCGACGGCTCGTTCGCCTACGTGCCGAAGGGCGTGCGCTGTCCCATGGAACTCTCCACGTATTTCCGCATCAACGCGAAGGATACCGGCCAGTTCGAGCGTACGCTCATCATCGCCGACGAGGGCGCTTATGTGAGCTATCTCGAAGGCTGCACGGCTCCCATGCGCGACGAGAACCAGTTGCACGCCGCGGTGGTCGAGCTGGTGGCGCACGACAACGCCACGGTGAAGTACTCCACGGTGCAGAACTGGTATCCGGGCGATAAGGACGGCAAGGGTGGGATTTACAACTTTGTGACGAAGCGCGGAAAGTGCCTGGGCGTGAACTCGAAGATTTCCTGGACCCAGGTCGAGACGGGCTCGGCGATCACCTGGAAGTATCCGAGCTGCATTCTCCAGGGCGACAACTCGGTGGGCGAATTCTATTCGGTGGCCGTGGTCAACAATTACCAGCAGGCGGACACGGGCACGAAGATGATCCATATTGGCAAGAACACCAAGAGCACCATCGTGTCGAAGGGCATCTCCGCCGGCAAAGGCCAGAACAGCTATCGCGGCGCGGTGAAAATTCTGAAGGGCGCGGCCGGGGCACGCAACTACTCGCAGTGCGACTCGCTGCTGATCGGCGACAAGTGCGGCGCGCACACCTTCCCCTACCTGGAAGTGAAGAACCCCACGGCCACGGTCGAGCACGAAGCGTCTACTTCGAAGATCGGCGAGGACCAGATTTTTTATTGCCGCCAGCGCGGCCTCTCCACCGAGGACGCCGTCAACATGATCGTCAGCGGCTTCTGCAAGCAGGTCTTCCGCGAATTGCCTATGGAGTTCGCCGTCGAAGCGCAAAAACTGCTCGGCGTCAGTCTCGAAGGAAGTGTCGGGTAAGGAGTAAAGGACGAGGGAACCATGGCCACAAAAACACTCATGTCGGTGGAAGAGTTTGTTCGTCTGCCGGAGCCCCCAGACAGCCGGTATGAACTAGCGGAAGGAGAGCTTGTCGCCATGTCGCCAACCATGCCCCTTCACAACCTGGTTCGGGACAAGCTTCTTGTGTTGCTCCGAACGTTCGTGATGGGGCAGAGACTGGGAACGGTCTTTTCGGAACAGGCTTACCAACTCTCGCGGAATACCGTTCGAATTCCAGACATCTCGTTCATGCGCGCCGAACGCCAGTTTGAAATGAACAAGCTTCCAGTCGGCGGACCTGACCTCGCCGTGGAAGTGATTTCGCCAACCAACACTCCGCGGGAGATGGATCAACGCGTGAGTGAATACTTTGCGGCTGGATCAAAACGAGTCTGGCTGGTATATCCCGAACACGGTGAAGTTTACGTTCACGGTCTCGCGGGCGTGACCCGACGGCGGGGAGAAGAGAATCTGGAAGATCCAGAGTTGCTTCCGGGCTTCTCGGTCAAAGTTTCGAGTCTCTTCACGCAGGACTGACATGGGCGTCGCGCCTTTTTCGAGTTTTGAATTTCTAATTTCGAGTTTCGACCTAGGGAGCAATGAATGCTGAAGATCAGAAATCTTAAGGCGAAGGTAGGAAGCAACGAGATCCTGCATGGGATCAATCTGGACGTGAAAGCCGGCGAAGTCCACGCCATCATGGGCCCGAACGGTTCAGGCAAGAGCACGTTCGCGCAGGTCCTGGCCGGCCGCGACACGTATGAAGTGACCGGCGGCGAGGCGACCTACGAAGGCAAGGACCTGCTGGCGATGTCGCCGGAAGAACGCGCCCGCGAGGGCATCTTCATGGCCTTCCAGTATCCCGTGGAAATTCCCGGGGTGAGCAACACCTACTTTCTGCGCTCGGCGCTTAATGCCATGCGTAAGCATCGCGGCCTGCCGGAATACGACGCCATGGATTTCCTGGCGCGGGTGCGCGAAAAGGTCAAGCTGCTGGATATGGACGAAGCCCTGCTGAACCGCTCCGTGAACGAGGGTTTCTCTGGCGGCGAGAAAAAGCGCAACGAGATTTTCCAGATGGCGGTGCTCGAGCCCAAGCTGGCAATTCTGGATGAGACAGACTCGGGGCTCGACATCGATGCCCTGAAAATTGTGGCCAGCGGCGTCAACGCCCTGCGCAGTCCGGAGCGCGGCATCATCGTCGTGACCCATTACCAGCGCCTGCTCAATTACATTGTCCCGGATTTTGTCCACGTCCTCTACAACGGCCGCATCGTCAAGTCCGGTGGCAAGGAATTGGCCCTGGAACTCGAAGAAAAGGGTTACGGCTGGCTGGAGGAATCCGTGCCGGCGGGACAAACGGCCTAGCACAAATGATGAATGCTGAATGTTGAATGATGAATAGAGGAACAAAAAGCAGATGATTGCTGTTAAAGAAAAAGAAAACGAAGGCGTCTACCTGTCAAGTTTCCGCGAAGTGGAAGAAAAGCTGGCGCATGGTTCGCCCTCGTGGCTCCAGGCGATCCGCCGAGAGGCGGTCGAAGTGTTTGCGGAGCGCGGATTTCCGACGACCAAGGACGAAGAGTGGCGGTTCACGAGCGTGGCACCCATCGCGGGCAAAGCCTTTAAGCCGGGGCGCCATGAACTGACGCCTGCGCTGCGGCAAGCCATCCTCGGCCACGCCATGGCGGATCTGGACTGCCCCCGACTGGTATTCCTCAATGGCCACTATTGCGAAGAGCTTTCGAGCGCCGCCACGCTGCCGAAGGGAGTGCGCGCCGGCAGTCTGGGCGAGGCTTTACGCAGCGAAGGCGCGGCGCTGGAAGCCCATCTGGCGCGATACGCCGATTACCGAGACCATTCTTTCGTCGCGCTCAACACCGCATTTCTGGAAGATGGCGCGTTCGTGGAAATTCCCAAAGGCGTAATCCTTGAGAAGCCGCTCCAACTCCTTTTTGTTTCCGAAGCGGGCAATGGGTTGGTAGTTTCTCATCCTCGCAACCTGATTCTGGTTGGGCGCGAGAGCCAGGCGACCATCATTGAAACGTTCGTGGGGCTGGACAGCGCCACGAGTGCCGGACTGAAGCCCGCCGCCACACCGGCTACGACGGCCGCCACCGAAGGAGTCTATTTCACCAATGCGGTGACCGAAATCGCCGTCGAAGAAGGCGCGCACGTGCATTACATCAAGGTCCAGCAGGAAAGCTCGCGGTCGTTCCATTACGCGCGGATGCAGGTGCAACAAGAGCGCTCGAGCAGTGTAACAACGCACTCGTTCGCGCTGGGTGGCGCGCTGATTCGCGAGGAAGTGCGCGCCGTGCTCGATGGAGAAGGCGCGGAAGCCGTCCTGAATGGGCTTTACGTGCTAACAGGAAGTCAGCACGTGGACAACCACACCCTGATCGACCACGCCAAGCCCCACTGCGGCAGCCGGGAATTCTACAAAGGGGTGCTGGACGGCCGGTCTTCGGCGGTCTTCAACGGCGCCATCAAGGTCCGTCAGGATGCGCAGAAGACCGACTCGAAGCAGAGCAACAAAAACCTGTTGCTCTCCGAGGACGCCATTATCAACACGAAGCCGCAGCTTGAAATTTACGCCGACGACGTGAAGTGTACACATGGCGCCACCATCGGCCACATCGACTCGGAAGCGATTTTCTACCTTCGCTCCCGCGGCATTGCTCTCGCGGAAGCCCGCAACCTCCTCACCTATGCTTTCGCCAACGATGTGTTGGGGCGGATCCAGTACGAACCGCTGCGCCAGCGGCTCGACCGAGAATTGTTTACCCGTCTGGGCGAGACCGGGCGGCCCGAGGAGGCATGATGGCAACGACGCGTGAAATTCTCCAGGCTCCAGCGCGCGAAGCGGCAGCGCCGGCGTTCGACGTGCGCAGGATTCGCGAGGATTTCCCTATCCTCAAGCAGAAGGTCCACGGCAAGCCGCTTGTGTATCTCGACAACGCCGCCACCAGCCAGAAACCGCAGGCCGTCCTCGACGCCATGCTGCGCTTCTACACGCAGGACTGTTCGAACGTTCACCGCGGCGTGCACCTCATGAGCGAACGCGCCACGCAGAAATACGAGGACGCGCGCGCCAAGATCCAGCGCTTCCTGAACGCGGCCGACCCGCGCGAAATGATCTATGTGCGCGGCACGACCGAAGCCATCAACCTGGTGGCGCAGACTTACGGACGCAGCCACGTGCAGGCCGGAGACGAAATCCTCATCACCGCCCTGGAGCACCACTCGAACATCGTGCCCTGGCAGATGTTGTGCGAGGAGAAGGGCGCGCACTTGCGCGTCGCGCCCATCAACGACCGCGGCGAACTCCTTCTGGAAGAATTCGAGAAGCTACTGAACGAGCGCACGCGGATCGTAGCTGTCGCGCACGTCTCGAACGCGCTCGGGACCGTCAACCCGGTGCGGCGCATCGTGCAGATGGCGCACCGGCTGAATGTGCCGGTGCTTGTGGACGGCGCCCAGGCCGCGCCGCACCTCAAAGTGGATGTCCAGGCGCTGGACTGCGATTTCTACGCGATTTCCGGCCACAAGATTTTCGGGCCCACGGGAATTGGCGCTCTGTACGGCAAGGCAAGACTCCTTGACGCTATGCCGCCCTACCAGGGCGGTGGCGACATGATCGCCTCGGTGACCTTCGAGAAGACCACGTACAACGTCCTCCCCTACAAGTTCGAAGCCGGCACGCCCAACATCGCGGCGGCCATCGGGCTGGGCGCAGCGATTGACTACCTCAACCATATCGGCACGGAGAATATTGCTTCCTACGAGCACGCGCTCCTCACCTACGCCACCGAAGCCATCGGACAGATTCCCGGCGTGCGGATCATCGGGACCGCGCGCGAAAAGGCGGGCGTGGTTTCGTTTGTACTGGACGGCGTACACGCCCACGATGTCGGCACGATCCTCGACAACGACGGCATCGCGGTGCGCACCGGCCACCATTGCGCGCAGCCCGTCATGGACCGCTTCGGCGTACCCGCGACGGCGCGCGCTTCCCTGGCCTTCTACAATACCAAGCAGGAGATCAATGCCCTGGCCGAGGGATTGCAGCGCGTGAAGTCAATCTTCAGGTGAGTAAGCTCGGCGGGCGCCGCCAAAACTTATGTCAGAACTCGACGCGCTTTATCAGGAAGTCATTCTCGATCACGCCAAGCGGCCGCGCAACTGCCACACGATGGAAGGCGCCGACCGGCGCGCGGAGGGCTATAACCCGCTGTGCGGCGACCGCTTCACGCTTTACCTCAAACTCGAAAACGACCGCATCGCCGACATCAGCTTTCAGGGCACGGGTTGTGCGATTTCAACCGCCTCCGCTTCAATTCTCACCGAAATGCTGAAGGGCAAGACCTTGGCCGAAGCAGATAAGCTCTTCGACAACTTTCATAAGCTCGTTACGGGGAAAAGCGCGGACGGAACCGAAGCGCTTGGCAAGCTGGCGGTATTCTGCGGCGTCTCGGAATTCCCCGTGCGCGTCAAGTGCGCAATCCTGGCCTGGCACACCATGCGCAACGCGCTCGCGGACGACCGGGGCGTCGCTTCAACGGAGTAAGCGTTTATGGCAGACGATATTTCCCAGACACCTTCAGCGCAACAAGCCGCCGATACAACGCCGGCGGCATCCTTGACCGTTTCCGAAATCATCGCGCTCCAAGACAAGATCGTCGAAAAGATCCGGACGTGCTATGATCCTGAGATTCCGGTGAATATTTACGACCTCGGCCTGATTTATGAAGTCAAGGTCGAGCCCAGCGGTCATGCGTACGTTAAAATGACTCTGACGGCTCCCGGCTGCCCGGCGGCGGGCTCCCTTCCGGGCGAGGTCGAAGATAAGATCTCGCTGGTCCCGGGCGTCAAGGGCGTGAAGGTCGAAGTTGTTTGGGACCCGCCCTGGGACAAGGACCGGATGTCGGAAGCCGCCAAACTGCAGCTTGGTTTTCTGTAATTACAGTCTCATCCCTCGCGCGGAGACCTGACTGTCCGATGTCAGTAGCCAGTTGTCAGTGGTCCGTTGCCTGTAGAATCCTGACAGTCGATGGTTCAGGAAGCTCTGTAGATTCACAATCCACCGAACAGTACCTGCGTCGGACGACTAACAACGGACAACTGACAAGGGACCACGGACCCTTATGCCACAACTTACCAAATCCCCTCTAGCCGATTACCACCTTTCCCAGGGCGCTACGCTAACCGAGTACCATGGCGCTCTTGTGCCCGCGCGCTTCTCGGACCCCGTCACTGAGCATCGTGCCGTGCGCGAGGCGGCAGGGCTTCTCGATTTCTCCTTTCGAGGCAAATTCGCCCTGAAGGGCCGCGACCACGCGCGTTTCCTGCAACGCATGGTGAGCAACGACGTCAAGAAGCTCACGCCGGGTCAGGGAACCTACGCCACGTTTCTCGATGCACGCGGCCACATCGTGGCGGACTTCCGGCTTTACTGCGCAGAAGACTGCTTTTTCGCCGACACCGACGCGGACTTGCGCGACAAAGCAGTCAGTGGGCTGCGCCGTTACGTCGTCGGCGATCAGGTGAGCATCGAGGCGGTCGAGCTTTATGCGCTGGCGTTCCAGGGGCCGCAAGCGCGAGGGTTGGTCGAAAAAACCCTGCACGTCGATCTTCCGGCCATGCAGGAGTTCGATCATTTCGCCAGCAATTACGCGGGCTTCCCCATCCGCGTCGTGCGCGCCGGCAGCACTGGCGAAGAGGGTTACGAAGTTTGGGTGAACGATAAGGGCTTGCTGGCCCTCTGGGGAGCGGCGTGCGGCCAGGCGCCGACGTACGGTATGCTGCCGTGCGGGTCCGAGGCGCTCGAATCGCTGCGCATTGAAGCGGGCATCCCGCGTTACGGGCCTGAGTTGGGCGAAGACGTCATCCCACTCGAAGCGGGCCTCTATAACGCTTTGAGCTTCACGAAAGGCTGCTATATCGGCCAGGAAATTGTCGAGCGAGCGCGCAGCCGCGGCCACGTCAACTGGAAATTGATGGGCCTGATTGTCGACTCGCCCAACGCCCCGCAACCGGCAGAAAAAGTAACCGCCGACGGCAAGGAAATCGGCGAAATCACCAGCGCTTGCGTCTCGCCGATGTTAGGAAAGACACTCGCGCTTGCTTACCTCCGCCGCGAGGTCGCAGAACCCGGTACGAAGCTCATCCTTGCCAGCGGCTCTGCTGCCGAGGTCGCTGCCTTGCCCTTCTACCAACGTGCCACGGCATCCGTGGGCGCGTAGTCCGCGAATCGCTCACTCTGCGAGGCGGAAGGTTACATCGATTTCCGTAAGGACCTCCACGGGCTCACCGTTGAGCAAGGTCGGTTGGTAACGCCAGTGCTGCACCGCCGCGATTGCAGCCCCTACCAGCCACGGATGCCCGCTGAGCGCCTTCAAATCCTGCACGGTTCCGTCCTTCCCGATCATCGCCTGCAATCGGACCATTCCCTGAATCCGCGCCATCTTCGCTAATGGTGGATAATCAGGCGTTGGCTGATAGATTGCCTTCGCCGCAATCACCTGCCCGCCCACCCGAATCACTTTTGGATGGGGCACCGCCGCGCGCCGTGGCGGTGGGGCTGGAGCAGCAGTCCCCCAGCCAATGCTCCCGATCATGCTCCCCAGAACCCCGCCGCCCGGTCCACCCGGAATTGCGCCTGGAACCCAGGGGCCGGACTCAGGAGTATCTTCCGGCGGGAGCGGCGCTTCATGAATTTGCGCGATCGTTCGGGGAATGGAAGGCGGAGTCGCCAGCAACGTTTTCAAGCTTACGCGCTGCCGCGGCGCACTTCTCACAACCCGGGCTCCCGGTGGCGGCCCGGCCGGAGGCGGCGCCGGCGGGACGACCGGTATCGACCACACCTTTGGCAGCGCGTCCATTCGCATGAGCGGATACAAAACCAGCAGGCCAATCAAAGCAACCTGGAGGATATACGCGCTGGGGACCGTTGCGCGCTTCCAGTTGCCTGTCTTGGCGGCCGAATAAGCCAGGTAGAGAATAAAGGCCGGGAGATTCAGCAGGAGTATCAACCCCACCCACCACGCGACGGGCAGGCGAAGCTGGCGTGCGTCGACCCGGACGTAACAGAGCATCAGGGCCCAAAGTCCGCCTGCGCTTCCCAGAACCGCCGCAGCCGCAAACAGCGTCCGCGGCTGGGGTACACAGAAGAGTTGCGGCAATATAAACCGCACCGCCGTGGCCGCCAAAACCGCCACGCCCGCGGAAATCAGATAGTGCCGCGCCTTAAGGATCGGCGCGCGCGACGGCGACGAATCGAGCAGAGCGCCTTCAAACATGGCTGCACCTCTCCGGGAGTTTTGTTCGCCCGTAACTCGGCGACAGCCGCGGAGCGCTCCGACGACCGCTTGCTTTCTTCCTCACTTCAATGGACACCAGCCAGCAGTCGCGCGTTCCAGTATTTTGAGGATGGTTAATGGGTAAGTATCTCTTCAAAGAACGCCAGGGCGCGCGGATCCTTCGATTGTCCCAGCCAGAACATGGCCTGCTTGCGTACGGCGGGATTCTGGTTCGCTCGCGCCGCCTGAATCATCAAGAGCCCGGAAGATGGCGGAGATTCTCCGCCTTTGAAACTCTGCGCCTTTTCCACATGCCCGAATTGTCTACGCTCATTAATAAGCAATGTGAATTGTAACAACCGTAGGGTTTGAACTGCTCACTCTCTGCGCTTGCTGTTGTTCTGCATCCCGGCCAGGGATATCTGGTCCGAGCCGCTGTGGACATCCACGATTCCGCGTGTCGAAACCTCAGGTGAATCCGTGGGGTCTTCCATCTCGACTTGCCAGGATTGGTCCGAGCCCGTGAAGGGGTCGATAGGAATTGCGCCGAGATAGCCCTTCTCGACCAACTCATTAAGGGATTCTGGCGGACGCTTGTTGTCGAGCGTGAAGCGGTCAATCATGGAGCGCATGGTGAAGAGGTCGTCGCGGAGGCGCGCCTCGCGCATGAACAGGAGCGTCCGCTGATAGTGGGGAACGGCAATGGACGCCAACATCAAGATGATGGCAACCACGAGCATCATTTCGAGGAGGGTGAAGCCACGTGAAGACACTTTTGTCCTAAACTGAAGTCCTGGTCCAAAGGAAGAGCTTGGGTAATTTACTAGTGGGTGGGTTCCCCCTCGCATCATTCGCTCAATACCGCGATGTCGGATGTCGTCACCGTCCCTGGGACTTCAGACCTTTGAAAAAATAGGTGCGCCACCCGCGGTGAGAAATGACATCCCCAGAGGCCCTCTTTTGCTTAAAGCGCCAACGATCAAGCCGCGGTCGCATGTTTATTGAGGCTACCTTGATTGAAATGATGTCTATTCGGGCAACATTAAACCCGGGTTGCCGGGATCGAACACGGACCCCTGCTCCGCACAGAACAGCAGCTAGCGCAGAGCGGGTTTTCCTCGAGTTCCGTTCCCCCTCGGCGTTTAATGAAAAACGAACTATGCATTATTAACAGCCGCAGACTTTGCACGGCACAAACTCTGCTACTCGCTTTCTCTTCCATCCCTCGGAGTGACCTCTTGATTCGCAGATAAACCCAGTGCAGTAAGCGAACCGAAGCGGCGGGGCACGAGCTTTGGCTCCACCACACGCGGCACGGTTCGCACCAACACGGTCAAGATTAGGAAGCCCAAGGGATAGCCGAGCGAAGCTGTGGCCAAGAAACCAAAAACTATGCCCAGGGTTGGATAGAACAAGAACCGGATGTTCGCCACCCACAAAAGAATCTCCGCCACGAGAAAACTGAGCACAATCAGCACGCGGATGTAGGTAGCGGAAACCAACATTGTCGCCCCGCAGGCTTTGCAATGCCTTCCGCGAAATAGGTCTTTGGCGAAAGCGACCTCGCAACTGCAATTCGGACAACGCATCACAGTAGACGTCGCTCCATCGTTACCCGACTCAGCGGTTCCCGCTGCTCACTGAAGCGCGGAACACGCGTCCCGGACTTGGCCGGGGATAGCCTTGGCAGTCGCTATAGCGGCACCCACCGTCCCCCCGCGCAGCTGAAGCCTGTACAACCACGTCAGGAACCTGTTGAAAAGTACTGGGTACTGCTCAGCCGCTGCAGTTGCTATGGCTTCATAATTTGCGACGGCCACTCCTGTTCCAGCGGCCACCGCTGACGCTCCGTACCATCCGGCAACCGTACAGGGATTGGTAAGGGATTGGACTCCGGTCTTATTGATAGCCTGAGCGAGAGCCTTCGCCCTGTTATCGAGCGTGGGGTCCGCACTCGCGTTGTTTGCGGCCCCATCGCTCGGTCCTGCCATATAAACGGCTGGTATGGTTTCGTCCCAGCAATAGCGGTCGTCTGCCGGCCCCTCGCACTGCCGGACCGTCTGCCCCCCCCAATAGAAGCCGCCTCCGACCGCTCCCGATCCGCCGCCAACCGCGTAGGCCACGCCTCCTACTACAAGGCTGTTTATCAAGCCGCATGGTGCCGCGATTCCTTCCAGTAGGCAGGAAGACTCATAGCCTCCCCAGTAATTGCCGAATAACCAGCTACCGAAGGGGCCCTGTTTCTTGTAGTAGCCACCGCATGCAGGGTTAATGGTCCCGTATATCGGATCACTGCACGAGTTGCCGATACTGTCCAGCCCTAAAGGATCAGTGAGCGTAGTAGGGTTGTTGAGGGCGTAGGTATACCGGTTGAGCGACTGGGGGTTATTTGGGTCACCGGCGAGCGGGTCCGGGGTGAACCACCTGCCGAGCCTCGGGACGATGTACCGGTAGTCGGCCTGGTAGCCGTCCGTCTCCGGGTCGTACCAGACGAGCGAGTCGAACATCTGGAAGAGGCTCCCTTTGGTGGTGTTCTGCCACACCTGCCCCCAGGGGTAGAAGAGGATTTCCTGTCCCGCGTTGCCCGCCCCGTCCGTCCACTGCTGCTCGGAGCCGAGCGCGTTGGGGTGGTCGAAATAGAGCGTCCCCGACAGGCCGCTGCTGTACTCCGCGAGCGTCCGCCCGCCGAGGAGGACGTCGGCGTTCCACCCGCCGCCCCAGTCGCCGCCCAGGAACTGCCCCGCCACGTCCCGGAAGTAGCTGACATTGCTGGTGGACGTGCTCCGGTACACCCGCTGCGCCAGGGCGTTGTACTGCATCGTCACCGTCGCGCCCCCGCTCACGAAGCTCGTGAGCTGTCCCTCCGCGTCATAGCTGTACGTGTTCACTGCGTCGGCGGTCACGTCGCCCGCCGCGTTGTAGGTGAAGCCCGTGTTCGTGACGCGATTGTTCGACGCATTGTAGCTGTAGGTCGGGCAGGGGCCGTTGGTCTGCCCGTTCACCACGCAGGTCATGTTCCCGTAGCGGTCGTAGCCGAATGTCAGGTTATGCGTGAGCGAGCCTGTGGCCACGGAGTTCGTCAGGCGATTAAGACTGTCAAAGGTCTGGGTCGCCGTGTGGCCGAGCGAAGTGTTCACAGAGTCCTGATAAAAGTACCCCATCACGTTGCCGTTGTTGCCTGTCGTAGCCTGGGAGGGGATCACGCAACTCGTCGGATTTCCCACTCCCGAATAGTAATTGTACACCTGGCAGTAATTCCGGGCGGGAGTGCCCGACGTCCCCAACTGAATGCGCACCGGCTGCAGGCGGTTGTTGTAGTCGTAGGTCTCCTGGCGCTGCACGCAGCCCGTCCCCGGCCTTCGATCACAGCGGCAAGCGGAGGCGCGCCTGGCAGCCGGGGCGCTCGGGGCGGTTTGCCAGGGTGAGCGTGCCGCCGTGAGCCTCTGCGATCTGGCGGCTCAACACCAGCCCGATGCCGGACCCATTCGGCTTGGTCGTGAAGAAAGGAACGAAGAGGTTGGAAGTATTTGAGAGGCCCGGGCCTTCATCTTCGATGCGCAATTCCATCTGCCGGCCATTCCGCGACCAAACCACGGTAACGCCCCCGCCGGTTTCAAGCGCGGCGTCAACGGCATTGCGCAGCAGATTAATCAGCAATTGTTCGAGCTGGTCACCGTCCGCACGAATCGTGAGCGCCGGCCCGGGCAGGACCGTCACCTTAAGGCGAGTCTCGAGCCCGGCGACGCGCCGCACCATGGAACTCACCTCGACCGGCTGCAATTTTGGAGTGGGAAGCCGCGCCAGCCGGGCGTACGCTTCCATAAAGCGACTGAGTGCTTCCGCGCGCGTCTTGATGACTTCGAGGCCGCGGCGCATATCTTCTTCCCAGTCGGCAGCGCGAGGTTCCCGGGCCAGCAGGCTTCCCAGCGTGCCCGCCATGGAGCGAATCGGGGCGAGTGAATTGTTGAGCTCATGACCCAGCACGCGGATCAGTCGCTGCCACGCCTGCCGCTCTTCTTCGCGCAGCGGGCGGCTCAGGTCCGCAATGACGAGCAATTGGTGCGGAAGGCCGCTCTGCCGAAACGTGCTGCGGCGGATTCCCCAGCGGCCGCTACCTCCCGGGAAAGACTTATCAAGCGTGCGCGCGGGCTCGCCTTCCAGGCAATCGTTCAGGCCAAGTTCGGCGGCAGTGCGACCGAGGATTCGTTCCCCAGGTGAAGCCAGAAGGCGCTCGCCGGCCCGATTCAACAGGCGCAGGCGCTGGTCGCCGTCGAAGGTGAACACCGCGACATCGATCTCTTCCATCACCGTGCGCAGCAGCGCGGTGGCTTCCAGGGCTCCGAGACGCTGGTCGCGCAGCATGGCGCCCAGGGCGTTGACTTCGAGCATCACCTCGCCCAGAGCGTCGCCCGATGCCGCCCCACGCGCGCGTATGGAATAGTCTTCTTCGCGAAGCGCCGAGAGAAGATTCGAAAGAGTCTGGAGGGGATAAATGACGCGGGCGCGCAGGGAAAACGCGATGCCCAGCCAGAAGACCACCACGAGCACCGTAATCGTCCACTGCGTTCGCGAGGAATAGTCACCGAACCAGAGCAGGAGCAGGGCGACGATCAGCGCCGGGAGACCAGCTCCCAAGCCCAGCAGAAGCACCCGCTGCTCGTGGCTCAGGCGCCCGCGCGGCGCGCGCGAAAGAAGTGTTCCTGCGCCCGGCTTCTGGGCATCGCGTGCCATGTCCGTGGCTACAATCCGTATTTCTTCAAGCGGCGATAGAGCCCGCTGCGGCTGAGACCGAGCACGTCCGCCGCCTGACTGACGTTGCCCTCATAGCGAGCGAGGGCCTTTTTGATCAGCAGGCACTCGACATCTTCCAGGCTCATCTCCTCCAGGCGTGTCGCTCCGTCGCGTACAGCGCGCAGCCCGAGGTCCGCCGGGCGTACCGTCTCGTCCTGTGCCATGAGCACGGAGCGCTCCACGGCGTGCTCGAGTTCCCGCACATTCCCCGGCCAGGGATACTCGAGCAGCGACTGCATGGCCGCCGCATCGAAACCCGCCAGATGCTTGCGGTAGCGCTGCGCGAAATGGCGGAGGAAATGAGTGGCAAGCAATGGAATATCCTCGCGCCGATCGCGCAGCGGAGGTAGATGAATCTCGATTGTATTCAGCCGGAAGAGCAGGTCTTCGCGAAATCGCCCGGATTGGATTTCCTGGCGGATGTCGGCGTTGGTGGCGGACAAGACGCGGACGTTCACCCGGCGCGTTTTGGAGGAACCCACGCGCTCCATCTCGCCCGTTTCAAGCACTCGCAGGAGTTTCGCTTGAAGGTTCAACGGGACGTTGGCGATCTCATCCAGGAAGAGCGTGCCGCCATCCGCAAGCTCGAAGCGGCCCACGCGGTCCATTTTCGCGTCGGTAAACGCACCCTTGACGTGGCCGAACAATTCGCTCTCAAAAACGCCTTCCGAAAGTCCGCCCGCATTCACGGTGACCATGGGCGTTGCGGCGCGCGGCGAGAGGGCATGGAGCGTCTGTGAGATGACCTCCTTGCCCGTGCCGTGTTCGCCCGTGATGAGCACGTTCGCGTCCGAGGGGCCGACACGGGCAATCAGGTCGAGCACAGGACGCATGGCCGGAGACTCAGCAATCAGCGTCGGGCGGCCTTCGGCGCGCAGGAGGCGGTTCTCGGCCTCCAGGCGCAATCCCCGTCGCAGCGCGCGGCTCAATTCGATCTGGGTGCGGAGAATCGCCAGCAGGCGCGCGTTGTCCCAGGGCTTCTGAACGAAGTCGCGCGCGCCGCGCCGCATCGTTTCCACCGCCAACTCCACGCTTCCCCAGGCGGTCATCACCACGACGGGCAAGGTGCTGTCCTGGGCCTGCAGGCGATTGAGTAGATCCAGCCCCTCCTCACCCGAGGTGGTGTCGCGCGCAAAGTTCAGGTCCATCAAAACTAGGTCGAAGTCTTGGGTATCCACCGCCGCCATGATGCCGGCCGGGGAGGTCGTGGTGTGCGTCTCGTAGTTTTCGCCCTTCAGCAACAGGCGCAGCGCCTCCAGCACATCCGGCTGGTCATCGGCAATCAGTATTTTCGCGAACTCGGAGGTCTTCATTGTGCCTTTGGCTAAACGTTATCTTAGCGCGGATGGAGTCAGGTGTCAGGTCTCAGAATCGGGCCATCGGGCCATTTGGCCATTGAATCATTTTCCCATTTCTTCATTTCCTCATTGGCACATTCAATGATCGAATAACCCCACGACTGGAAGGCCTGAAAGTCCTCCGCGCTAATGGGCATCCGATGGATTGGATCAATGAACAAATGATTCAATGAAAAAATGGCTAAATGACTCAGTTTCCCACCATCCATCCATCCTGGAGCTTGATGATCCGGTGGCCGTACGCCGCCCAGTTTTCGTTGTGCGTCACCTGCACGATGGTGGTCCCATCCTGGTTCAGCTTCTTGAACAACTCCATGATCTCTTTTCCCTGGCTGGAATGCAGGTTGCCGGTGGGCTCGTCAGCGAGGATCAGCTTGGGATTCGCAATCACCGCGCGGGCGACAGCGACGAGTTGCTGCTGGCCGCCGGAAAGCTGGCTCGGGTAGAGGTCCTTCTTCCCCACGATCTGGAACCGGTCGAGCGTGTCGGCCACCATCGCCTGCCGCTGGGAAGACTTGACGTTGCGGTAGGAGAGCGGAATATCGAGGTTCTCGGCCACGGTCAGGTTATCTAAAAGATGATATTGCTGAAATACAAAACCAATGTACTGCTTGTTCAGGTCGATGCGCTTGCGAACGTCCATTTTGTGGACGACGTGATCGTACAAGTAATACTCGCCCTGCCAGGCGGCATCGAGCATGCCCAGAATAGCCAGCAGCGTGCTCTTCCCTGCCCCGGATGGGCCCATAACGGTTAGAAACTCACCATCGGCGATATCGAGGTCGATGCGCCGGAGCACATAATATCTCCCCGCGCCCACGGGATAAAACTTCTCAACATTGTGGAGTTTGATCATGTCCAGCCCTCAGCTTTCAACGGTCAGCAGTCAATTGTCAGTGGTCAGTCGTCAGTTGTCAGTGGCCCGTCGTCAGCTTCTCGTATAAAGCGACAAGCGGCTTTCTGTTCATTATTCATAATTCAGAATTCATCATTCATACCGCAGCGCCGCCATCGGGTCAACCCTGGCCGCGCGGCGCGCCGGTAAGTACGCGGCAAGGGCCGCAATACCGAGCACCAGGAACGCTGCCCCAAGCATCGTCGCCGGATCATGAGGGGTAAGGCCATAGAGTATGCCCGAAATAAATCGGGTGGCTCCCCACGCGGCCGGCACGCCCAAGGCGATGCCGATCGCCACTAAGATCAGCGACTCGCGGAGGGTCAGCCACAGAACGTCGTGGCGCTCGGCGCCGAGCGCCATCCGGAGGCCGATTTCGGCCGTGCGGCGCGCAACCTGGTACGCGACCACACCATAGATTCCGATGGAGGTCAGCACAAGCGCGAGCAGGCCAAAGGCGCTCGCCAGGACTGCAAACATGCGATCGTGCTGAAGCAAGCGGTGGACGACTTCGTCAATCGTCCTGACGTCGTAAACGGAAATATCCTGATCCATGCTCTGGATTTCGCGGCGAATCCCCTCGATCACCGCCGCGGGGTTGCCCGCCGTGCGCACATGCACTTGATAAGGACGCTTTTCGAAGTTCTGAAAGAGCGGCCTATAGAACATCGGCCGCAGCTCCTCGCGAACATTGCCGTACTTGGCATCCGCTGTGACGCCTACGATTTCGATGAGGCTGCTTGAACCCGGGCCCTGATCGCCAAAGCGCTTGCCGATCGGATTTTCGTCATTGAAAAACTTCCGGGCAAAAGCCCGATTGACCACCGCGACGCGCGGGGTGTTTTCCCGGTCCTGCTTTCCGAACTCGCGCCCCGCGAGGAGGGGGATGCCAACCGTCTCAAAAAAGCCGGGACCGACCACGTTGTCCGCCACTTGCGCGTAGTGCTCTCCTCCATCGGCTTGGCGCACCCAGATGGTCTCGTTCCATCCACCACTACCAAAGACGGCGTCTCCCGCGAGGCTCACGGAGCGCACTCCGGGCAGGGCAGCGAGACGCTCGGTTAACTGGCCCCAGAAGGCTTGCCGGTCTCGGGCCGCCTTGCTCGGGGAGGGGTCAACCGTCATTAAGACCAAATTCTCGCGTGCCAAACCCAGATCCCTCGTGGCCAGGTTCCTCAAAGTACGCACGAACAGGGCGGCGCCAATCAGTAGCGTTAAAGCTAGCGCCACTTGAAAGATGAGGAGCTTTCGGGCGAGCGGCAGGCGAGTTGGCCCTCGGAGCTCTGAGGCTTTTTGGATGGCCGGTACGAGGTCCCTGCGCACAGCACCAAGTGCCGGCAGCACACCGGACAGCAACCCGGTCAAGATCGACACTACAAGACTGAAGCCAAGGACCCGCTCGTCCAGTCGGAAATTGAGCGAGGCGCCTTGCAGGTTTCCAACCAGAAATGCCAAAAGGAGTTCGTGCCCCCAGGCCGCGACGAGAAGGCCGCCCACTCCCCCTAAGACCGCCAAAAGCAGATTCTCGGTAAGTAACTGCCGAAGAATGCGGCTCGTGCCCGCGCCGACCGCCAGCCGGATGCCAATCTCCCGCGAGCGCACAGCGGAGCGAGCCGTAAGAAGACTCGCGAGGTTCGCGCACGATATGAGTAGGACGAGTCCCGTCATGCCGAGGAGAATCTTCAACGTGCTGGAGTATTCCCAGTATCGCCACCGTAAGCCGGAAGTTCCAGTGGTGGCGCGTTTGACGAGCAATTTCTGCCCTAAGAATGCCTCTCGATCGTGCGCCGACCACTGCGTCATTTCATCTCGGAAAGACTCCAGCGCTTGCTGGAACAGTGGATCGAGTTGCGCTCGCGCTTGGGGAATGGAGGTTCCCGGCTTCAGACGGCCGAGCACCCAGACCTGGCCCGGGGTTCGATCAGACGCAAGAGGGACCCACATCTCCGGAAGTTGGCTGGCGTCCACGCCAAAAAAACTTGGCCCCATTACCCCAATCACGGTATAGGGCACGCCATTGACGCGTGCTGTGGTGCCGATCACCGACGGGTCGCGCCCCAAGTGGCGGCTCCAGAAAGGATAGCTGAGCACCACCACCTGACTTGCGGCGCCTGGACGATCGTCATTAGGATCGATCGCACGCCCGAGCAGAGCAGGGACTCCCAACGTTGAGAAAAACGATCCGGAAACTTCATGAACGAGTGAGGGTTCAGAGCCGGCCCCCGCATGGAAGACCCGAGTGTCACTCGCAAAAGCGAAGACGCCGGATAGCACCGATGTGTTCTCGCGCAGATGCTCATACACAGCGTACGGGAGGTTGGTCATCATGGCGCCGTCCGGGTGCACCCGGATGAACTCCACAAGCTCTTGGGGATTCCTTACCGGCAGCGCCCTGAGCAGCATGGCATCCATAACGCTGAAGATGGCGGTGTTAGCGCCGATACCCAGGGCGAGCGTCAGGACCGCCACGAGCGTAAAACCGGGGTTCCGCCGCAGCATGCGCAGGCCGTAACGAAGGTCCTGAAGGAGAGTGCTCATGACCTGTTTCTCCGTGCCATCGAGAAAATTGTACATTCTGAATTATGAATTATGAAATCATCCAAGTCGTTTTGCTTTCATAATTCAGAATTCATAATTCAGAATTACCTCTTCGCAACACAGCAGTACTTCAGGGGCGACCATGCCGCAGGGTCACTGCTTCGACTCCTCCACCACTCGCCCGTCAAACAGGTGAATAGAGCGGTCGGAGTACTCGGCGTAGCGAGGATCGTGGGTGACCATGCAAATCGTGGCGCCTTCCTGGTGAAGGTTGCGCAGCAAATCCATCACCGCACCACCGTTTTTGGAGTCCAGGTTTCCCGTGGGCTCATCCGCCAGAAGGATTGACGGGCTCCCCACCAGCGCGCGCGCCACGGCCACCCGCTGTTGCTGACCTCCGGAAAGCTGCGAAGGATAGTGTTTCATCCGGTGGGACATTCCGACTTTTTCGAGCGCCTCGAGAACCCGTTTTTTGCGCTCGCTGGAAGGCATGCCGCGATAAGTCAGTGGCAACTCCACGTTCTCATAGACCGTCAGATCACCGATGAGGTTGAACGCCTGGAAGATGAAACCAATCTCCCGGTTGCGGATGCGCGTGCGGTCCGAGAGAGAGAGGTCTTCTACGGCCTTGCCGTTCAGCGTGTACTTGCCGTCGGTGGGGGAATCGAGCAGACCGATGATCGAGAGCAAAGTTGATTTCCCGCACCCGGAGGGACCGGCAATCGAGAGGTATTCCCCCCGATGAATCTCCAAGTGAATGCCCGCGAGGGCGTGGGTCTCCACCTCGTCGGTAAAGAACACTTTCGTGACACCCTCCAACCGGATCAGCGTTTCGCCGTTCGACTTTGCCGGGGACTTGGCATCCGGTTGGGAGTTAAGCCCGGTAGTTGAATCCATGTTTGTCTCCTTCAGCTAGAAACTGGAACCTGGAAATTGGAAACTCGAAACGTGTCTGGAGCGCAGCGAGTTTCGAATTTCGATTTTCGAGTTTCCTCTTAACACCTGGCACCTCAGACCTATTCGTACCGCAGTGCCACCAGCGGATCGACTTTGGTCGCCCGGCGGGCCGGGAAATACGAGGCCATTAAAGCCACACTGATGGCGATAAGAGTGCTCACGACGTAGCTTATTGGGTCCGTAGCGGCAATGCCATAAATGAATCGAGACAAGAGGCGAGACACCGCAAAAGCCCCGACGAAGCCGACGGCCGCCCCCGCCGCACTTAAACGCAGGCCCTGCGCCAGGACGAGCTTCAGAACGTCGTTGGGGCGAGCGCCCAGCGCCGTGCGTATACCGATCTCATGCGTGCGGCGACTGACCTGATAAGCCACCGCCGCATAGAGTCCGACCGCCGCCAGGAACATCCCCAGGATGCTCAGGCTTGCAAGCAACGACGCCGCTGAACGCTCCCCGGCCAAAACCTCTTGCATATATTCCCTGAGGGTTACGGCATTGACGATTGGAACGTGTCTATTGATGGCTGCTGCCTCTTTTACAATTGTGGAGACAAGCGCGCGCGGCTCGCCCCCCGTTTCCACAAACAGCATGCACTCGAAGGAGAACACCTGGGTGAAAGGAAGGAACAGGTAGGGTTGGCCCGTCTCATGAATGTTGACGTACCTTCCTGTCTCCACCACGCCGACAATCTGGTAAGCCTTCTTATCAATCTGGATTGCCCTTCCCACGGGGTCCTGGCCGGGCCAGAATCTACGCGCCATCGCATCATTGATCATCACGACCGGCGGCTTCGATGGCAGGTCGAAGTCACTGAATTCTCGCCCCCTCTCGATGCGAGTCCCCACCGTGGCGAAAAACTTCGGGCCAACAATGTTGTAGCGAATCTTGAAATGATCGGTTCCGGGGGGCGGCTGCACGCCGGGAATAACCACGGCCTGCTTTTCTCCTCCTTCAATTTCCGTCAAGGGAGGCCGCCGGGCGTAGCTGGCCCGTACTACCCCCGGCACGGATTCCAGGCGGGCTGCCAAGGCAGGATAAAGAGTGGCCGCCTGTGCTTCGCTGTAACCGTAGAGCATCGGCGGCGCCACCGAGAGCATGAGAACATTCTTCCTCGAGTCAAATCCTGGATTGATCCGCTGGCTGTACAGCAGACTGCGGAGCAACAAAGCCGACCCTGTCATGAGGACCACAGAGAGCGCGATTTCTCCGGAAACCAGCAAACTGCGCAGGGGCGGGCGCCCCCTGGCCTGTCCGAGTCGAGGATCTTCACCCTTGAGGACCGCGACCAAGTCACATTTCGCAGCCCGAAGTCCCGGCACCAATCCAAAAAAGAGAGGCGTTAGCAGGGAGGTAGCCGCAGTGAACAGAAGCACTCGGTCATCGAGGACGAGATGGGTTGCCAACAAACCCGGAACAAGCGCGGGCACGACGCTCATAAGCCAGGAGGCCAACACAACGCCCAGCACGCCTCCCGCCACGGACAGGAGAAGTCCCTCGGTGAGAAGTTGGGCGACCAGCCGCCCCTGTCCCGCCCCCAATGCCCGGCGCATGGCGATCTCCCGCTGCCGCCGCTCGGTCTGCGCCAGCATCAGAACGGCCACGTTGGCGCAGGAGATCAGGAGCACCAATCCGACCATGGCCATCAAATAGACTCCGAATCCCATCCCTTCGTGAGCCACCTTCGAAGCCGGATAAGCGAGAAACCGGACACCCTGATTGGTAGCGGGAAAAGCCAGGGCAAGGCGTTGTGCGAGCCCGTCCAGTTGCGCCCGAGCTTCCGTGAGCCGAGCTCCGGGGCGAAGGTGGCCGGCTAGGTCAAACCAGCGATTGTCGCGCTCGGCGTAAGTTCGTTCTTCCACGGGAACCATCGTGACCCAACCATCGGTGGTGACCCAGATGTCTGGGGCCCATCCGGACCGCAGCCCGCAGAAGTCCTGGGGCACGATGCCCAGCACCGTGAATACCTTGCCGTCGAGGAGCGTGGTTTTGCCGGGGAGTGATGGATCGCCACCGAAGTAGCGCTGCCAGAGGGCGTAGCTCACCACGACAGAGTGGCCTTCCACAGCAGCCTGCTTGGGCTGCGGTGAAAACGTGCGGCCGAGCAAGGTCCTCACCCCCAATGCCGCGAAGTAGTTTTGCGAGACCACTTCGACGGAAACTTCCTCCCCTTGCCCCCTGCCGCTTATGAAACCCCCGCGGTTGCCATAGGCTACTATGTCGGAGAAGGCGCTTACCTCGTGGCGAATGTCAAGATAGTCAGAATATGAAGACCTGCTGAAATCCGGGGATTTGGGCCAGTCTATCTCAATTATAACTAGACGCCCAGGATCCTTCACAGCCCAGGGCCGTAGGAACAAGCTGTCCACGATGCTGAAGATCGTGGAGTTAGCCCCAATCCCAAGCGCCAAGGACAGTACCGCGACAGCCGTAAGGCCGGGGTTCTTCAGCAGCATTCGAATCCCGTAGCGAAGGTCTTGAAGGAGTGTGCTCACGATTGGGTCTCACGTGCCATCTGGAAAATCATGAATTCTGAATTATGAAGTATGAAAATTCCTGTATTGAAGCTGCTGTTTAATTCAAAATTCATCATCATAATTCAGCATGGATCGTCAGTCCAGCTTAAGGCGGTTGAACGCGTCCCACGCCGACATGTCCGAGAGAATCACCTTATCGCCGGGCTTCAAGCCCTCCAGAATCTCAACGCTGGTGACGGACGCCCGGCCCAACTTCACCTGCACGCGCGAGGCGCCCTTGCCGTCCGGATCCACTCTGAAGATTCCGATCGTGCTGCTGGGCTGACCAAACGCCGGACGGCCCACGTAGACAACGTCGGTCAGGTTTTCAATCTCGACTGTGCCCTCAACGCTCAGGTCAGGCACCGCGCCTTTGGGCAAGGCTCCATTTAATCGGACGTCCACAGTGCGGGTTCCGTTTTGCACGGAGGGATCGACGCGACTCACGTGGCCCGGAATTATGCCGTTACGCGTATCAATCGACGCGAGTTGACCGATTTGAACATCCTTGGCCTGCGTTTCGGGAATCTTGATTTGAGCCTTCAACCGCGTGGGTTGCACGACCTTCGCCAGCAGCGTTCCGGCCGCTACGCGTTGGCCGACCTCCACCTCTAATTCTTGCAGCACGCCATCCACGCCCGCGCGCACGTGGAGCGCCTCCAGTTGGGACTTCTTGAGTTCATCGAGCGCGCGCAACTGCTCGATCTTGGCCTCCTGCGCGGCCAGTTGGGCTTTTGCCGAGGCCTCGCTCACGCTCACCCTTTCCTTTTCAATCTGCGTGCGCGTGGCCAGCGCCTCCGCCTTGGCCTCTGAGAGCTTCACGTTCAACTCCGCGCCCAAGCCCAGCTTGGCCAGTTGCTCGTCCTTGTCCGCAGTCAGCTTGGCCTGCCGGTAATCGGATTGGACGGTGGCCGCCGTAGCGCGCTGATCCAAAAGCTGGCTATCTAGTTGAGCCTTCAGGCTGTTATACTCGGCTTGCGAAGCCTTAAGCTGGAATTCCGCATCCAGCGCGGCTTGCTCGAGCTCAGGGTTACTCAAGTCCATGATGACCATGTTGGCCTCCACCGGCGTTCCTGGGAGCACCAGGCGACGGACCACGCGGCCGTCGGTAACCGACGGAACCCAAAGGATTTCTTCGGGCACGAGGGTTCCTAGACCGCGGACATTGATCATCATGGGGCCGCGCTGCACGGTCCCAAACCAGAGTGTTCCGGCATCCACGCTCGGGGCCGCGGGCTTCAGGCGCGAAAGCCCCAGAGTCACCGATGCTATGGCCACTAACCCTATTACCAAGTATAGGATACGACGAATGCGCCTCTGTCGAGCTATAGAAGGACGAGGAATGTCCATCACCTACACCTCGGACTTGGTATGGCAACCTTGAGGCCATTGCATGATCCCCCGTAATCTATTCATAATAAGGTAGATATTCTTACGCAAGGCCCCACCTTCGGAAGCCTAGTGTTCGATTTTGGGATTTGTCGGTGTCGATTGCGGTATCCAGTGCTGTCGGCCGGAGCATAGGGGGAATGACCAAGCAGGCTTCCTCGGGCAATCCTGGGGCCAGAAGTCGGAGGTCGCGCGTCGTCACAGCTTTGGGGCCAAGGGTGCAGTCGAAGGACGTTTGAACTGGAGGCGCGGGTGGGAATCGAACCCACGCATAAAGGTTTTGCAGACCTCTCCCTTACCACTTGGGTACCGCGCCTACTAAGAGCAGCAATCAGTGACGAGTGACAAGTGAAAAGCCAGAAACCCAGCTCTTTGTCTGGCTCGTCACTGGTCACTCATCACTTGCCACTGAATTTTTGGAGCGGGAAACGGGATTCGAACCCGCGACTTCGACCTTGGCAAGGTCGCACTCTACCACTGAGTTATTCCCGCTCGACCGAACTCGTTCAACCTCCGCGTCCTACGAAATTATAGGAATCGCCGCTAGGGCCTGTCAAGCCGCACCCGACCCGCGGAAATGGCTGGCGTGAAGCGTCTCAAGTGGCGACCGGCACGGCCGCCCCGCGCAGAAACTTCGCGGATTCCTCGGGAGGGGTGGGATTGATATAGAAGCCCGTGCCCCACTCGAATCCGGCCACCTTGGTCAATTTCGGCATGATCTCCAAATGCCAGTGGTAATAATCCTCCGTCGATTCGGCCACCGGCGACGTATGGATAATGTAGTTATACGCCGGGTAATCCAGCACGCGGTCAAGCCGCTGGAGCATTTCCTTCAACAATGGAGCCAACTGTTCGAACTCGTGTTTCTGGGATTCCTCGAAGGCGCATTGGTGCATTTTGGGCACAATCCACATCTCGAAAGGAAATCGGGGCGCGAACGGCGAAAGCACGACGAAGTCCTGGTTCTCGGCAATGAGGCGCGGCTTCTGCTCGTCCTCGGTTTCCTGCCGGATGATGTCGCAAAAAATACAGCGCTCCTTGAAGTTGTAGTGCTCGCGCGAGCCGTCGACTTCTTCGCGGACGCGCTTGGGAACCACGGGCAATGCGATGAGTTGCGAGTGGGTGTGCTCGAGCGAAGCGCCCGCCGCCTCGCCGTGATTCTTGAAAATCAGGATGTACTTGAAGCGCCGGTCCTTCTTCAAATCGATGATGCGGTCGCGATACGCCCAGAGAACATCCTCGACGTCGTGCACCGGCATGGTGGCGAGCGTCGATTTATGGTCGGGCGTCTCGATGATCACCTCATGCGCGCCGATGCCATTCATCTTGTCGTAGCACCCTTCGCCTTGCCGGTTCATGCTCCCTTCAATGCCCAGCGCGGGGAACTTGTTCGGCACGACGCGCAGGGTCCAGCCAGGACTGTTCCGCGAGCCGCCATTGGGCCGATAGGCCTGAATTTCCGGCGGCGTCTTGGTTTCGTTCCCGTAGCAGAACGGGCAAAAACCAGAACCGCGGATCTGCACTTTATCGCGAATAAAATCCGTGGGACGTTTGGCTCGGTCGGTGGCGATGATGACCCAGCGGCCGGTAATCGGATCTTTTCTCAGCTCGGGCAAGGTCGTGACTCCTCGGTTTCCTGAAGTTCACCACTCGCATATTTAGGATGCCGATCAAAGCCCCCGCGTACCGCGTTAAGGCTTGAAGGCATCCTTGATCAAGCGCACCTGCAACCCCGCTTCCGGGTTCCACGCCACGCTGGCGATGTCGAAGCGGTAGTTAACGTGCTGCTTCTTCAGTCGCCGCAGATAATCCTGCGCGGCCTTGGCGATGCGTTTCTGTTTTCCCCGGGAAACGGCCGTCTCGGGCGGTCCCGCCTCGGCAGACGTTCTCGTCTTGACTTCCACGAAGGCCAGCACCGGGCCGTCCCACCCGATTAAATCCACTTCCCCTGAACCCGCGCGGGCGCGGCGATTCCGCGCTACCATAGTATAACCCGCTTGACGCAGATACCAATAGGCCAACGTCTCGCCGCGTTCGCCGGTCTTCAAGTGCTCGCTTGCGTGCGGCGCCTTCCCGGCGGGTCCACGACCTCGGAGCGCGCGCTGGCGCTCCTTCCAGACCAGCAAGCCGTACATGAGTCGCGCAAGTACGGACATGGGATTTCGGGACTCGCTACTCGAGATCCGGGACTCGTGATTCGGGACTCGGGGTTAGGAAGTTCATCCTTGCCGTAAATCACGGGGTACTAGCGAGCCGCTTTGCGTCCAGGGCTTTAATGAGACGGTTCAGCATTTTGCCGACATCGGATATAGCCGTCTGCATGCTCGCCAACTCGGGTCCCTTAATGTACCCGAGCTCACCGGAAACAATAAGATGAGTGTCGAGTTCGGTCAAAGAGCCTCGAGCTATCTTCAGGAACTGAATATACTCCTTGGTTGAACCCCGACCCCAGCCTTCTGCGATATTGGCTGGCACTGAGGTCGAAGCCCTACGGATTTGGCCCGTCAATCCGAATCGTTCATCGGGCGGGAAACACTTAGTCAGCTTGTATAGGTCTACCACAAGGCGAACGGCTTTCTTCCACACGTCCAGATCCTTGTGACTACGGAAAGAACCCTCCTGCATGCTCTTCCCTTTCACGAGTCCCGAGTCCCGAGTCCCGAATCCCGAGTCTCGAGTCCCGAGTCCCGAATCCCGAGTCTCGAGTCCCGAGTCCCGGCCTACTTCTCCACCTCCGCGATGCACCGTTCCACGACGTCCACGGCGAAGTCCGCCTGCTCGCGGTCGATCAGCAGTGGAGGCATGAGCCGCACGGTGTTTTCCCCGCAGCCCAGGATGAGCAAACCCTGTTCGAAGGCGCGCTGGATCACCTTGCGGCGCGCTTCCGGATAAGGCTCGCGCGTCTCCCGATTCTTGACCAGCTCCACGCCGATCATGAGCCCCTTCCCGCGCACGTCGCCCACGATCGCGTGCTTGTGAGGCCAATCGGCGAGCCGGCCCAGGATATATTCGCCCATCCGCGCGGCGTTCGCCATGTACTTCTCTTCCAGCAGGCGAATGGTTTCAAGCGCCGCGGCGCACGCCACGGGATTTCCCCCGAAGGTCGAGGCATGCGCGCCCGGCCCCCAATCCATCAGTTCCGCGCGCGCCACCATCACGCCCAGCGGCAGGCCGGAGGCAATGCCTTTGGCCGCCACCAGGATGTCCGGGACGGTCCCGAAGTGCTCGCAGGCCCACATCTTTCCGGTGCGGCCCATCCCGCATTGCACTTCGTCGAAGACCAGCAAAATGCCATGCCGGTCCGCGATCTGCCGCAACCGGTCCAGGAAACCGGGCGGGGGCACAATATAGCCGCCTTCGCCCTGAATCGGCTCGACGACAATCGCCGCGACTTCCTCCGGTGGCACGGCCGTCTTGAACAGTTGCCGCTCGATATACTCCGCGCACACGCATTCGCTGACGCATTCCGGAGCGCGATGCCCGGCGGGGCAGCGGTAAGGATTGGGATAGGGCACATGCACCACGCCCGAGAGCAGCGGCCCGAAGCCGCGCCGCTGCACGGCTTTGCTGGCGGTCAACGAGAGCGAGCCGAAGGTGCGGCCGTGGAACGCGCCCAGGAACGCGATGAAGCGATGGCGCTTGGTATGGTAGCGCGCCAGCTTCATGGCCGCTTCGACAGCCTCCGTGCCGGAATTGCCGAAGTAAACGCGCTTTTCAAATTTCCCCGGTGTGATTTGCGCCATCTTCTCGGCGAGTTGGACCAGCAAGGGATAATAGAAATCCGTCCCCGACATGTGAATCAGCGTCGCGGCCTGCTGCTGGATGGCGCGCACGACGTCCGGGTGGCAATGTCCGGTTGATACCACGGCGATGCCCGCCGCGAAATCCAGAAACAGATTGCCGTCTACGTCTTCGACAATCGCTCCCTGGCCGCGTTTCGCGACCAGCGGGTAATCGCGCGTGTACGAGGGCGAGATGAACCGCTTATCCAAGGCCAGAATCTTCTGCGCCTCCGGACCGGGCAATGAAGTGCAAATCTTTGGCAGCTTGTTTTCCATGAGATTCCTCCTCCGCGCCCGCCTCAGCGGGAGCTCTGACAGGGCTTCGGGTTCCTTGCGGGGGGACAACAGAGGAGGTTCAGTCGCCACCGAACAGGTTGGGTCGAGCCAACAATGGAAGGGTGAGTCGCAGATTGCGGTTGGCCATAATCACTTCCGCTTCCAGCGCGTTCCTGATTTCGTGTCTTCCAGTATAACACCGGCCTTGAGAAGATTATCGCGAATTTGGTCCGAGCGGGCGTATTCGCCCCGGCGGCGCGCCGCCTCGCGCTCCTTGATCTGGTTCTCGATTTCCTCTTCCGTCAGGGACTCCACCAGCACGGCGCTCGTGTAGCCGTTGCCTATCGCGATTTTTTGCTCGTCCTGCCATGAGATCGCATCGGCCGCGCCCTTGGCCAGGGGCTTGATAAACCCAAATTTTACGAGCTTCGCGTGGTCATCGTCCTCCATCACAGCGAAAATGCGGTCCCAGTGCTCGAGCGTGTCGAGGAACGCGCCGCGGTCGCCATCGCGGAATTCGCCGCGGTCCATGGCCGTGTTGGCGTCGCGCACCATATCGAAAATCGCGGCTTCGGCTTTGGCGGTGTTGAGGTTGTCGTCCATCCCTTCCTCGAACGCCTCGCGAGCAGCCTGCGCGCGCTCCTGGAGCGCCGGATTCTCTCCCTCAGGGAATTTCTCTTTCGTCAGGCGAAAGCGAAAATTGCGCAAGCGGTCGATCGACTGTTGCGCCTGGTGCAGGCCGTCAAAGGTGAAATTCAGCGGCTTGCGATAGGGCACCGAGGCCAGCAGGTAGCGAATGGCGGCGGGCTTATAGCCCTTGGCGATGAGGTCGCGCAGGGTGTAGTAATTCCCCAGCGATTTCGACATCTTCTCGCCGTTCACGATCAAGTGCTCAGCGTGCACCCAGAATCGCACGAACGGCTTGCCCGTGGCCGCCTCGCTCTGGGCGATTTCGTTTTCGTGGTGGGGAAAAATCAGGTCGCTGCCGCCCGAGTGAATGTCGAAGGTCTCGCCCAGGTATTTCATCGCCATCACGGAGCACTCGATGTGCCACCCGGGGCGCCCGGGGCCGAGCGGCGTGTCCCAGTGCGGCTCGTCTTCTTTGGGAGCTTTCCAGAGCACGAAGTCGCGGACGTTGGCCTTGTCATATTCGTCGGCATCGACGCGCGCTCCGGCGCGAATCCCCGAAAGATCGATTTTCGAAAGCTTGCCGTAATCGGGAAACTTCTCCACGCGGAAATAGATTGAGCCCTCGTTCCGGTAGGCAAAGCCTTTTGCTTCCAGGGCCTGTATGAGCTTGACCATGTCGTCAACATGCTCGGTGGCGCGGGCGAACTTCTGCGGCTCTTCCAGGTTGAGGAGTTGGCGGTCGACCTTGTACGCCTCGATGTACCGGTCCGTATACTCGCGCAGCGGCACGCCCGCGGCGCGCGCGTTGCGAATGGTCTTGTCGTCCACATCCGTCAGGTTGATGACGTGCACGACGTCGTAACCGCGATACTTAAGGTGACGGCGCAGGATGTCCTGGAAAACAAACGTCCGGTAATTGCCAATGTGAGCGTAGTCGTAGACGGTGGGGCCACAGGTGTAGATACGTACCCGGTTGTCTTCAAGCGGTGTGAACTCCTCCACCTGCCCCGAAAGCGTGTTGTAAAGGCGGAGCGACATATAGTTGGGTTCGCCGCGGAAAATCCAAACAACCGATTCTAGGAGCGCCCCCCAGCCAAGTCAAGAAAAGAGCAGCGGGCGGGTGTTGCCCTAATTTCAATTCCGAAAGGCGGCTAGCGGGATGAGTCTAAGGTATGCAATGCCTTGGAAGCGTTCAGGATTAGAGAAATTACGCTTGAGGTCAGCTACGCCTCCATCATGAGTTGACTTCCGCGGTTAACCTGGCATAGAGTCCACAACGTGGTGGGAAGCGATTTACTTTCCGCATGCTTCAAGCCTTTCGCCGACCGTGCAGACGGCCTAAAGGCGTGGCTCTCTTCGCAGCATCCTTCATGCTTTCAGGAGCAACTCCACACACAGGAAGGAACCGCAGAGCGAGTATATTGGCATTACGGTTACTACTGCGCCCTGCGGGATATCCTTCGCTTTCTAGTTCGCTTTACTGACCACACACCGGACAACTGAGATATGACCCCTTGGGAGCAGCGGGATGAATCTTGTTGTCCCTAGGTCTAAAGTCGTGGTAGATCCTACACTCCTTAAAGTAAGCTTCCTTGGCTGACGCATAGTACTCGAACTTGAACTTCTGGTATGGTTCAGGGACGTGGTCCTTCAGTCGGGCATTGACATCGTCATCGGCCCGACCCGCATATTCGACCACGAATTGGTCGTGCTGGTTGATATGGCCAAGGGCATAGGTCCCAGGCATAGCAAATGTGACTGCGGCGTCTACGCCGTCTCTTGTAAGCGGAAAAGGACCTCTCAAACCAGTGGAAGCCATAAGTGCACTCCTTTTGGGCAGATTACGCCTCTCGATTCTCCTTGACATGGGTGGAGGTCTACTCGTAGGATTGGTGGGATGGTTGAAGTTTCCGTCCTGCTTTCGACTTTTCCCAAGCCAAGCATCACAGACTGGGCGACCGTGCGGGTTGCCCAGCCTGCCGCATTTATCTCAGCACGCTGCTTTGGAGTCGTCAAGAGGTAAAACACTACATATAGTAGCTTTTTGCGCGGAGAGTCCAAAATCTTGTGGAAATCTCTTTGACGGTCTGTGGAAATCTTGGACTTGGCATACCGATCAAGTATGGCTTTCAAGGCAATAAAAACGCATTATGAAAGGGCGCCCCTGGGTCTGTGGTAGGTTCTGGTTGCTAGCCGAATCTCCCACAGAAAGGAGCACCCTCTCATGAGCATCAAGTATATCGGTCTGGACGTGCACATGGCGATGATTGCGGTGGTG
>JAIQGA010000301.1 GCA_020072925.1 Terriglobia bacterium
TTGGACCCTCTTCGGTTAAGTTGTCTCGTCACACCAGGTCTGCCATCAAAGCTGGCGAAATCTTATACCCAAGCGTCAAGGTTCCGCAAGCGATTCCTGTGATATGGACCTTTCCGGGTCTCCCTCTACGCCATCTAGTCAGATGCTACGTATCGTCAGACCGGTTATCCCCGGGAAGGAAACAAGCTGGAATTGGGTTGTCGTTGTATCGGGTTGGGCGAGGGGCGAGCATAGCACGGCTGGGGTGAAGATGCCTCGAATTGTCTAGCTTCATCATTTAGTTAAAGGTGTCAGACGCGGGCACCGGGTGAACGGTATTTGTCTCTGTGGGGCCGAGACTTACCGAACACAACAGCAATCGCACTCTCTCCATCAAGAACCGTGGGCCGTGGGAGTTGTTTTACTTCGAAACCTACGATACGCGCAGCCAAGCTGCCCGCCGGGAACGACAAATCAAGAGCATGAAAAGTCGCTACTACATCGAGTCCTTGGCTCGAGCGTCCCGATCGGATCGGGAAGGTCGGTAGTTCAACTCTACCCAGGCCCACCAAACCATTTCCCAAGTTGGCAAACTGCCCCTTGGCTCTCCCCTTACCAGCACAGATCAACTTTCTGCGAAAACAATCACTCATCGACTGTTGCCAAGCGCCACTCGCTGCTAGCCGGGCACGCAAGAAGAAGGCGCAGGTTTTGAAGCCTGCGCCTGGAGGAGAGCGGCGGGAGAATCATCTCCTTTCCACAGCGACCCCTGATCTTGTGCCGATTGAAAAGTCGTCGTGACGATAAGAGCAGCTCGCAAATCGTTCAAAGACACTACGGCCCGCCCTCCGACCACCGACCCTACATTCCCCGTTAGTTCCGAGAAACGACTCCGTGCGGATCGAGGACGAATTTTTTCGCCGCGCCGCGGTCGAAATCCCTGTAGCCTTGCGGCGCCTGGTCGAGCGTCACGACCGTCACGTTGGTGGCCTTGGCGATGTGGATCTTGTCGTAGAGGATGGCCTGCATCAACTGGCGGTTGTATTTCATCACCGGACACTGCCCGGTGGTAAAAAAGAGCGACTTCGCCCAGCCGAGGCCGATGCGGATGGCGAGATTTCCGAAGCGCGCGTTCTCGTCCACGGCGCCTGGGTCCTCGGTCACGTAGAGCCCGGGAATTCCCAAAGCGCCACCCGCCCGCGTAATTTGCATGATCGAATTCAAGACCGTGGCCGGAGCTTCTTTCTTGGCGTCGCCGCCGTGGCCGCGCGCCTCGAAGCCCACGCAATCAACCGCGCAATCAACTTCGGGGACGTGGATGATCTGCTCGATTTGCTCCGCGATGCTGGCGCTCTTCGAGACGTCGACGGTCTCGCAGCCGAAACTTCGCGCCTGCGCCAGGCGTTCCGGAATCAGGTCGCCGACGATCACGCACGCTGCGCCGAGCAGTTGGCACGCGGCCGCGCAGGCTAATCCCACCGGTCCCGCGCCCGCCACGTAAGCAATCGACCCGGGGCCGACACCCGCGCTCACCGCGCCGTGATAGCCCGTGGGGAGAATGTCCGAGAGGCAGGTGAGGTCGCGGATTTTCTCCATCGCCTGCGCCTTGTCGGGAAACTTGAGCAGATTGAAGTCCGCGTACGGCACCATGACGTATTCCGCCTGGCCTCCCACCCATCCTCCCATGTCCACGTAGCCGTAGGCCGCGCCGGGTCGCGACGGATTCACGTTCAGGCAGACTCCCGTGGCGCGTTCCTTGCAGTTGCGGCAGCGCCCGCAGGCAATGTTGAAAGGAACGGAAACGAGATCGCCGACCTTCAGGAATTCCACGTCGCGCCCCGCCTCGATAATCTCCCCGGTAATTTCGTGCCCCAGGACCAGTCCCTTGGGAGCCGTAGTCCGGCCGCGCACCATGTGCTGGTCGCTTCCGCAGATGTTCGTCGAGACTACTCTCAGGATGACCCCGTGTTCGCACTTGCGATTGCCCAGCGCGAGCTTGGGGAAATCGATGCTCTGCACCTCGACGTTCCCCGGCCCCATGTACACCACACCTCGATTCGACGCCATAACCCCCTCCTTGTCCTATAACTGGATTGTGATTAGCCCTGATAAGTACGTTCTTTCTCATGCATTGCAAGAAACTTGGCGCGGCCGCCTGCCGCACTCTAAATGGGCTTCTCTGTGGCCTCTGTGACTTTCAAGCTTCATCACGGAGCGCCTCTGTGACCTCTGTGTTGAGGCTTTTCTGGGCACGGAGGACACAGAGAAACGACTGTGCGACCTGGCATGACAGCTCACCGTATACGTGCGTTTGAGTTCACGCTCAGCTCACCCGGCGCAGCTTGGTGACGCGTCCTTCGGCGACCCACTCCACGACGTAAGCATCGCCCTGCGCGTCCCAACAGGCCGCGTGCGGCGAAATGAACTTGTCGGGGCTCCAGTTTTTGCGCGGCAGGTTTGGCCAGCCCTTCTCCTCCCAGACGCCCCGGTTGTCGCCGAGATGCACGACGGGCTTGTTCTCGCGGTTGAGGATAGTGACCACGCCGTGCAGGTCGGGAACGAGCAACTCGTCGCCGGCCTGGTCGAAGTGGCACGGCCGCCGCAAGCCTTCGCTGGCGAACCCCAGGTGCTGGCCGTCCAGCGTGAAGATCTGGAGCCGCTGGTTGCTCCGGTCCGCCACAATCACCAACGGAGTCTCGCCGCGCGTATCCACCCAAACGCCGTGCGGGCAATCGAGTTGCCCCGGCGCGCTGCCTTTTCCGCCCCAGGAACGGATGTATTCTGCGCGCGCGTTGTATTGATGAATCCAACTCAGCCCGTACCCATCGGCGACATAGAAATCGCCGTTGGGCGCTACCGCCACATTCGTGGGCTTGAATTCCTCCTCGCTCTTGTAGATGTTGGTTTCCTTGGGATAACCGAGGGTCCAGACGATTTCCCCATCGAGGGTCGTCTTGACCACGACGTGGCGAACATAGTCGGAAAGGTAGAGGTATTCCGCGCCGTTCTCCCTGCTCAATTGGCAGCCGTGCGCGCCGCTTGCGAACTCGGGACCCCAGGACTTAATGAATTTCCCGTCGTGATCGAAAATAATCACCGAGTCGCGGCTCTGGTTGTGAATGATCACCCGCTGCGCGGAATCGATCTGCACGCCGTGCGTGTATCCGAGTTTGATGCGGGCGGGAAGTTTGCCCCATCCTTCCACAACTTCGTAGGTGTGCTTGCCGCTGCCGAGAATCACGGCCTTCCTGGCACTTCGCCGGAGAGCCGTCGGCCGCGAAGGTGCGGTGGCGCCTCGGCGCGTTGCGGTTCGCTTCACAGAACGACGAGACGACATTCGTCGGGTGCTCTTCGAGGTGCCCTGCTTTCGGGACATCGCGTGCTCCTTGCCAGCAGAATTTGTGGTTTCAAGCCCTGCGGAAATTCGAGATTAAGCCCCTTTGGGGAACGTTGCAAGCGGATTTTTGCCCGGGGAATCGGTAATATGGGGCCATGCGCCTGCCCCTCGCTGCTTTCCGGATCGTCCTGCTCTTGGCCACCGCGGTCGCCGTCAATGCCCAGCAACCCCCGGGGGCCCAGAGCGAAAGCAAGCCGGGCCACACCGAGCTTCCTATCGGGCGCCGGCTGACTCTGTCGGGTGTGCGCAACTTCGGCGAGGTGACGCCCAATCTTTATCGTGGTGGGCAGCCGAACGCTGAGGGATTTGCCGGCTTGGCGGAAATGGGCATCAATATTGTGGTCGACCTGCGCGGCAACCGCCGCCAGGAGCGCGAGGAGGTCTCGCGGCTGGGAATGCAGTACGTGCCGATTCCCTGGCACTGCCCATGGCCGAAGGACGCCATGTTCGCGCAGTTTCTGACACTCCTCCGCAAGCATCCCGAGGCGAGGGTGTTCGTCCACTGCCTCCTGGGTGACGATCGCACGGGAATGACCATCGCCGCCTTTCGCATAGCGGAACAAGGCTGGACGGCCGAGGAGGCGAGACGCGAAATGGAGGCTTTCGGCTTCAGCGCCTCGCATCATTTGCTCTGCCCGAGCTTGGCCGGATACGAGGAGCGTTTTCCGCTCACCTTCCGCACCAGCCCGGCGTTCGAAAGCTTGCGCTCATCGCCAAGCACTCAGGGCCCACGCTAAAAAGTGTGGAAAGGGGAACCCGCCCGATCGAATCAGGTCTTCAGTTTTTGCGAAGCAAAGACCCCTCACCCGGTCGCCTTCGGCGCCCACCCTCTCCCCAAGGGAGAGGGCTAAAGTCTGGGTTTTCAATTTTCCTCTCCCACGGGAGAGGGCTAAGGTTTCTGATTTTCCACCCTCTCCCTTGGGGAGAGGGTGGACCGCGAAGCGGGACGGGTGAGGGGGCTTGCCCAATCAGTCACAGGTGAATCCTGGCCACCCATCCTGGCCAGGGCCGCCGCAGGAAGATTGTTCTTGCCCCGAGCTACGTTTTGGGATAGCCTATCGATTGACTAGGCCCATGGCCCACAGGGCTATTGGGAGAGACGCGATGCCTGGCCTCAAGCCTCAGCGTGGGATGCACTCGGAAGACCCGCTGGAATCTCTCGAATTGACCCCAATAACACCCAGAAGTAAGGGATCCTTTAACGAACCCAAGAAGTGACTTTAACTTATTGAAAATAAAGGGCCGCATGACAAATTGACCGAAGAACGAACCTAATCTATCCATCTCCTTTTGATTCAATAATTTAATGCCAGAGAAAGCCCCTTTTGTCACGATTATTCGTGCACGGATTCAGGGCTTTTTCGAGCCCCCAATTCAGAGCCGCAGGCGTGGCCAGGTCGAAGCTGTATGGGGTGTGGTATAGTCGCCAAGCCTTGACTGAGGGAATCGATGCGCGGCACGAGCCGTTCCCAACTCGCACCTTACGCGATGCGCGTGGAGGATTCGCAGGGCCGGCGATACACCGAGCCGCTGCACGCCTATCGCAACGACTACGAGCGCGACCGCGACCGCATCATTCACTCGCGCGCTTTCCGGCGGCTGGAGAACAAGACGCAGGTTTTCACGCGCCGCTACTCCGACCATTTCCGCAATCGCCTGACGCATACGCTGGAGGTGGCGCAGATCGCGCGCACGGTGGCGCAGGCGCTGGGCCTCAACACCGACCTGGTTGAGGCGCTGGCGCTGGTGCACGACGTCGGCCATCCGCCCTTCGGCCACGCGGGCGAGGCCGAGCTCGACCGCCAGATGGCGCGCCATCACGACGCCTTCGACCACAACCTGCACGCCCTGCGCATCGTCGAGCATTTCGAGCAGAAGTACGCGGAGTTCCCCGGGCTGAATCTCACCTTCGAGGTGCGCGAGGGGATCATCAAACACTCGCGCGACTACGACCCCGCGCGCTATCCGGAATTGCGGGAATATCGCCTGGAAGAGCGCCCCCCGCTCGAAGCGCAACTCATCGATATTGCCGACGAGATCGCCTACAACTGCGCCGACCTCGACGACGGCTACGAAGCTAAGCTCTTGACGCTGCCGATGATCCGCCGGGGCGTGCCGCTCTTCGACAAATTCCATCGCGCCATCGACCGCCGGTACCCCGCCGCGCGCGAAAAGCTCAAGTTCAACGAGGCGCTGAAGCGCCTGCTGGACGCGCTGGTCACCGACTTGATTCGCGCCACGCGCCAGCGCCTGGCCCGGGCGCGCATCCGCTCGGTCGCCGACGTGCGCGCCTATCCGAAGCGCCTTGTGGGCCTGGGGCCGCAACTGGGGCTCGCCGACCGGGGACTGAAACAGTTCTTGCACCGCCGCCTCTACACGCACCGGAGCATCGGCGCCGACCGGAAGCGCATTGTCGCGAGCGTGCGGGGGCTCTTCGCCTATTACCTCGCGCGCCCGCGCAGCCTGCCGCCCTTCTACTTCGCTCAGACCCAGGAAGAACCTCCGCATCGCGTGGTCTGCGATTACCTCGCCGGCATGACGGACAATTACCTGCTGGAGCAGCACCGCAAGCTCTTGGGAGGATGAGCCGCACCGAATTTGTCCTCGACCGGTTTTGCGGAGAATGGGCCGCCCGCGGCGCGGCCTTCCCCGTGCGCGGGCTGTGCTAAGATACGCCCAGCCTGAGGCCCGCGCCGGAAGCAAGCGCCACGGCCCGGGGTCTTTCATCCCATGGATCTTCGCCGGCAACTGCTGACTTCGCTCTCGCTGCTGTGCGTCGTGGTGGCGGCGGCGGTGGTGGGGTACAAGCTGCTGGGCGGGCCGGAGGTCACGCTCCTCGATGCCATTTACATGGCGGTCATCACCATCGCCACGGTGGGTTACGGCGAGGTGGTGGATACCGGCGCGCACCATTCGCTGCGCATCTTCAACATATTCGTCATCCTCTTCGGCATCGGCATCATGCTCTACGTTTTTTCCGCGTCCACGGCCTTCATCGTGGAAGGCGAGCTCAAGGATATTTTCCGGAGAAGGAAGATGCTGAAACAAGTTCGGGACATGCACAACCACTTCATCGTGTGCGGCGCGGGCGAGACCGGCCATTACGTGGTCGAGGAGCTGCGCAAGACCGGCCACTCGTTCATGGTGATCGACCACGACCAGACCCGGCTGGAGAAAATCCAGCACCTTGGGGATTTTCCGGTCTTGCTCGGCGACGCGGCGGACGAGGAAATATTGAGCACGGCGGGCCTCGGGCGGGCTCGCGGACTGGTGACTGTCCTCCCCGAAGACCGCGACAACCTGCTGGTGACCGTCACGGCGCGGCAGATGAGTTCCACCCTCCGCATCGTGGCGCGCTGCACCGAAGCGCGCATGGCCGACAAGCTGATTCGCGCCGGCGCCAACTCCGCCGTTTCACCGAGCATGATCGGCGGGTTGCGCCTGGCGTCCGAACTTATTCGGCCGCACGTGGTCAGTTTTCTCGACCTGATGCTGCGCGATCAGGTCAAGACGTTTCGCGTGGAGGAAATCGCGCTTCCCGAAGGCTCGCCCTGGGCGGGAAAAACCCTCCACGAAACCGACCTGCACCGGCGCTTCGAATTGCTCGCCCTGGCGCTGCGCAAGCCGGACGGGCAGATGAAATACAACCCCCACGGCGACGACGTGTTGGCGGGCGGCGATGTTCTGGTGGTGCTC